>CATLEJ010000239.1 GCA_949916125.1 uncultured Oscillospiraceae bacterium | reverse complement strand
TGGCGGAACTCTATCTGGACGGCGGTGAAGATCCCTCCATGGCGGAAATGCTCGCCCGCCGCAGCGTCCGTCTGTATGACCGGCCCGAGGCATGGCTGACCCTGGCGCGGGCCCGGCCGGGGCGGGGCCGGGCGGGCGGGGGCAGGCGCTTCCCGCCGGGACGGGGGCGCGGCGTCGGACGGCGGGGCGGGCCGGGTCTGCGGGGCGGGCGCGGCCCCCTGCTCCAGCCGGGCGATCCGGGCGGACAGCCCCGCCGGGGAGGGGTCGAGGGCGGGGTCGCACAGCGTCACCAGGCACAGCTCCATATCGGTGCGGCGGTTGGCCGAGCGGGCCAGCTCCGCCGAGGTTTTTTGCAGCAGGGCCAGCATCTGCACCAGGCGGGGCACGTCGAAGCAGGCGGACAGCTTGCGCAGGGTGTCCCCGTCGAAGCCGCCCGTCATCAGCGAGGCCCCCGCCCGGGGGGCGGTTTTGCGCACCAGCAGGTCCCGCACCAGAGCGGACAGCTCCCCCGCCAGGGCGGCCATCTCCTTGCCCCCGGCATACAGCTGGTCCAGCCGCTGGAGGGCGCGGTCCACGTCGCCTTCGGCGGCGCAGGTGAGCAGGGCGGCGGCCTCCAGGTTGCCCGCCAGCCCCAGGCAGGACAGCACCCGGTCCTCGTCCACGGCGCCCCCCCCGCCCGAGCACTGGTCCAGCAGGGACAGGGCGTCCCGCATCCCGCCGTCGGACAGCCGGGCGATGAGGGCGGCCCCGTCCCCGGTGAGGGGGAAGCCTTCCTCCTGCGCCACGTGGAGCAGGTGGGCGGCGATGTCCTCCGCCCGGATGCGCTTGAAGGAGAACTGCTGGCAGCGGCTCTTGATGGTGGCGGGCACCTTGTGGATTTCGGTGGTGGCCAGGATAAACATCAGGTGCTCCGGCGGCTCCTCCAGGATCTGGAGCAGGGCGTTGAAGGCCTGGGCGGACAGCATATGCACCTCGTCGATGATGTACACCCGTTTTTTGACGGAGGCGGGGGTATAGACCGCCTCGTCCAGGATGGCCCGCACGTCGTCCACCCGGTTGTTGGAGGCGGCGTCCAGCTCCAGCACGTCCAGGATGGAGCCGTTCTCGATGCCCACGCAGGCGGGGCAGGCGTTGCAGGGGCTGCCGTCCACGGGATGCTCGCAGTTCACCGCCCGGGCCAGCAGCTTGGCGCAGGAGGTCTTGCCCGTGCCGCGGGTGCCGGTGAACAGGTAGGCGTGGGACAGCCGCCCGGTCATCACCTGCCGCTTCAGGGTCTGGGTGACGTGCTCCTGGCCCACCACCTGGTCGAAGGTGCGGGAACGCCATTTGCGGTATAACGCCTGGTACAAAAAACCACCTCCTGAGGGCAAGCCTCGCAGAGCTGCGCCGCCCGCAGGCGGCGGAATAAAATAAAAGAAGCGCCGGGCGCTTCCAGATCACGCTCCGCGCCCTCCGCGACGCGGTTCCAAGCCCTCCGACTTCGCAAAAGCCGTTGGGCCCCCTTGGGGCCTGTCTGCTTTTGCTCCGCTCCGGTCTTGGCCCTCTGTTCCCGGGCGCTGCGCGCTTCCAGATCACGCTCCGCGCCCTTCGCGACGCGGTTCCAAGCCC
>CATLEJ010000238.1 GCA_949916125.1 uncultured Oscillospiraceae bacterium | reverse complement strand
GTCTTTTCCCGCCATGCCGCGTTAAATTTTCTTGAAATAAACCCAATTATTCCTGCGAAAATTTGCCTTGCCTGACGGGGAAATCCCTCGGCCATCCGGCGGTTTCGGCTGTGAATACAGGTTCTTACATTCCCAGCACCTTTGCCGCGTTTTCCTCGGCAAACTGCTTGCTGTAGAGGTCGTGGTAGTAACCCCGCTGACGCAGCAGCGTCTCATGGGTGCCCTGCTCCACGATCTTGCCGTCCCGCACCACCAGGATCATATCCGCCTTGCGGATGGTGGACAGGCGATGGGCGATCAGGAAGGAGGTGCGGTCCTTCAGCAGGTGGTCGATGGCCTGCTGGATGAGCTGCTCGGTCTGGGTGTCGATGGAGGACGTGGCCTCGTCCAGCACGAAGATCCGGGGATCGGCCAGCACCGCCCGGGCAAAGGAGATGAGCTGCTTCTCGCCGGTGGACAGGCGGTCGCCCCCCTCGCCCACGCTGCTGTCCCAGCCCTTTTCCAGCTTGGCCACCACCGTGTCCGCCGACACGGCTTTGGCCGCCGCCTCGATCTCGGCGTCGGTGGCGTCCAGCCGCCCGTAGCGGATATTTTCCCGGACGGTGCCAGAGAACAGATGGGGGCTTTGCAGCACATAGCCGATGCTGGAGTGGAGCCAGAGCTGGCTGCGCTCCCGGTAGTCCCGGCCGTCGATGAGGATCTGGCCCTCGGTGGGCTCGAAGAAGCGGCAGGCCAGGTTCACCAGGGTGGATTTGCCCGCCCCCGTCTCGCCCACGATGGCCACGGTGGCCCCCGCCGGGATGCGGAGGCTGAAATGCTCCAGCACATTGTCCCCCCCGTCAGGGTAGCGGAAGGTCACGTCCTTGAACTCGATGTCGCCCCGGATGGGTTCCCAGTTCTCCCGCTTGGGGTGGAACGAGTCGCCGTACTGCTCAACAACCTCCGGGGTATCGACGATCTGGGGCTTTTCATCCATCAGGCCGGTGACCCGCTCGATGGAGGCCTGGAGGGCGATGAATTCCGCCAGATTGGCCACCGTGTTCTGGATGGGCTCAAAAATGCTCATGGCATAGGAGATGAACACCGACAGGGTGGCGATGTCCAGCACCTGCTCCACCGCCAGATACCCGCCCCGCAGCAGCACGATGGCCACCGTCATGGACGAGAAAAACAGGGTCAGCGGAATATACACCGCGTTGAGCCGTGAGGCCCGCACGCCGGACTGCCGCATGGACTGGGTGAGCTCCCGGAAGCTGCCGATGCTCTGATCCTCAATCACCAGGGTCTTGGAGGTCTTCGCGCCGGAGATCCCCTCGTTGAACGCGCCGGTGATCTTGGAATTGAGCTTGCGCACCTTGCGGTTCCAGTGGAGGATGCGGGGCTCGAAGTAGACCGTCAACACGGCGATGACGGGCACCACGGTGATGACCACCAGGGCCAGCTGCCAGTTCAGCGCCAGCATGGCCCCAAAGACCCCCACCACGTACAGCAGCGACCAGGCGATGTCCGTCAGGCTCCAGGCCACGGTGCCGGCGATGCGGCTGGTGTCGTTCATCACCCGGGTGATGAGGTAACCCACCGGCGTGACATTGTAAAAGGACAGGGACAGGGTTTGCAGGTGGCGGAACAGGTCGTTGC
>CATLEJ010000237.1 GCA_949916125.1 uncultured Oscillospiraceae bacterium | reverse complement strand
CCCAGCGTCACCGCCCCCAGAGCCAGCAGCAGCCCGAAGCTCACCCCGCCCAGGGAGAACAGCCCTGCTGCCACGCCGCCCAACGCCACAAACCCGGTGGCGATGTTGCCGATGGCGATGATCCCCCGGGCCCAGTGATGTCCTCGGCCGAAGTTGACGTGGATCAACGGCAGACCCCACAGGGTGCGCTGGCTCTTGTACTCGTAGTGCCAGCCCTCGTGGTAGTAGTGGTGGATGACGGTGGGGGTGGGCAGGACGGCCCCGTCCTCCTGGCGGGGAGGAGGGCAGGGCGCCTCCCGGCCCATCACCAGATAGTCCAGGGATACGTGGAAATAGCCTGCCAGGGCGGTCAGGTTGTCCATATCCGGGCGGGACGTGCCCGACTCCCACTTCTGCACCGCCTGCCGGGTGACGCCCAGGAGGCCCGCCAGCTCTTCCTGGGACAGGCCGGCCTGACGGCGCAGCTCAAATAAACGCTCTCGAAACTCCATTGCGATACCTCCGAAAAAACTGTCCGGCGCCTTTGGACAGGGGTATCATAGCAAAAAACGGCAGACAAGGCAACCAAAAGTAGTATCTATTTTGACAACCGCCGGTTGCGGCGGGAAATTTTGCGCCAAAACAGCCCGCTGCCTTGCTTTTCCGGCCCGCCCATAGTAGAATAAGCCTATACATTATGATGAGGTGATATCAATGGACAACCAGACCATATTAGCCGCCGTGGACCACACCCTCCTGACCCAGACCGCCACCTGGGATGAGATCCGCCAGATCTGCGACGATGGGGCGGCCTACGGCTGCGCCAGCGTGTGCATACCCGCCAGCTACGTCAAGCAGGCGGCGGACTACCTGGGGGACAGGCTCCCGGTGTGCACCGTCATCGGCTTCCCCAACGGCTACTCCACCACCGCCGTCAAGGTGTTCGAGGCCAAGGACGCCATCGCCAACGGGGCGAAGGAGATCGACATGGTGATCAACATCGGCTGGGCCAAGGACGGCCGGTGGGACGACCTGCTCTCCGAGATCAAAGCGGTGAAGGCGGCCTGCGGCGGGCTGGTGCTGAAGGTGATCATTGAGACCTGCCTGCTCACCGACGAGGAGAAGATCAAGCTGTGCCAGATCGTGTCGGACAGCGGGGCGGACTTCATCAAGACCTCCACCGGCTTCTCCACCGCCGGGGCCACCCGGGAGGATGTGGCCCTGTTTAAGGCCAATGTGGCCCCCCACGTGAAGATCAAGGCCGCCGGGGGGATCGCCAGCCTCCAGGATGCGGCGGATTTCCTGGCCCTGGGCGCGGACCGGCTGGGCACCAGCCGGATCGTCAAATTGGTGAAAGGACAGCAGGCCCAGGGGTATTGACCCGCAAAATGCACAAAAATGTAAATTTTTCGCCGATTGGGGAATTGGCCCTTGTGTTTTCCCGTGGGACGCGATATAATGGGCACGTCCGGCGGGCGGGTGCGAAGATTGCGGCAAAGGCAATGTTGAGTCCCCGCTTTTTTTCGGGCAATGGGATGGGGGCGGCGCGGGCCGGTCCCCATAGGAAAGATGAAAAAGAAAGGAATGGTTTGCAATGAAAAAGATCCTCGCGATGCTGCTCGCCATGGCCATGGCGCTCAGTCTGGCTGCCTGCGGCAGCCAGAGCGGCGGCAAAAAGGGCGCGG
>CATLEJ010000236.1 GCA_949916125.1 uncultured Oscillospiraceae bacterium | reverse complement strand
CAATGTAGCTGTATAGGGTATACTTGGAGATACCGAAGTACTTGCACACCCGCCCCCCCGACTTGGTGATGAGGAAGGCCCCCGTGTCGTTGAGGAAGCCGATGGCCTTCACCTTTTCCTCCTTGGTCATCAGGGCCACCGGCTTGCCCACCCGCTTCACGCTCTGCTCGATGAGCTCGTCCAGCAGATCGGACACGTTCTGGGTAATGGGCGCCGGGGAATCGTCCGGCTCCTCCGGGGCGGTGGCGGTGAACTGGCGCAGGCTCTCCTCCATGGCCAGCATCAGGGTGATGTCGTAGTTGATGGAGAAGATGCCGACGGGGGCCTGGTCCTCGTCCCGGATATAGACGGTGGTGGATTTCAGCGTCTTGCCGTCGGCGGTCTTGGCCAGGTAGCTCAGGCGGTCCTCCCCGGGCTTCCCTCCGCTGTTCATGGCCTCCAGCGCCTCCAGCACCACATGGGACGGGCCGTCCCCGATTTTCCGCCCGGAGACATGGCCGTTTTCAATGGCCACAATGGAGCTGTCCGGGTCGTTGCTCTGGAGATCATGGATCACCACCTCGCAGTTCGGGCCGAACTGGGCGGACAGAGCCTTGGCCAGCCGGAACAGGAATTGCAGCATAGGTGCGTCCATCTCAATCACCTCGTTAAAAAAGTGTCAAAATTCAAGCTGTTTCGCGGCTTACCCCGTTTTCCAGCGAGATATTGTTATTCTACCACATATTTTTTCTTTTGCAAGAAAAATTTTCAGGAGGTCAGTGCCATGCTGCTGATTGGAAATGGAAGGCTCATCACCCGAAGCGGGGTCAACCCCTATTTGGAGGACGGCGCGGTGGCGCTGGACGGCGACACCGTCAAGGAGACCGGAACCCTAAAGGCCATGCGGGCCAAATACCCCCAGGCGGAGTTCGTGGACGCCCGGGGCGGGGTCATCATGCCCGGCCTCATCAACGTCCACACCCACATTTACAGCGGCCTGGCCCGGGGCCTGGCCATCGACGGCTTCGCCCCCACCAATTTTCTGGAGGTGCTGGACGGCCAGTGGTGGAACATTGACCAGCACCTCACCCTGGACGGCACCCGGGCCTGCGCCTATGCCACCGTGCTGGACTGCATCCGGGACGGGGTGACCACCATCTTTGACCACCACGCCAGCTTCGGCGAGATCCCCGGCTCCCTGTTCGCCATCAAGGACGTGTGCGCGGAGCTGGGTATGCGGGCCTGCCTGTGCTACGAGGTGTCCGAGCGGGACGGGGCGGAAAAGTGCGCCCAGTCCATCCGGGAGAACGCCGACTTCGCCCGCTGGGCCAAAAACGAGAACAGCGACATGATCCGCGCCATGTTCGGCGGCCACGCCCTGTTCACCATCTCCGACAAGACCTTCGAGGAGATGGTGAAGGCAAACGACGGCATGACCGGCTTCCACATCCACGTGGCCGAGGGCATGAACGACGTGTACGACAGCCTGAACAATTACGGCTGCCGCCCCATCAACCGCCTGCTGTACAACGGCATTTTGGGGGAGAAAACCATGTTGGGCCACTGCATCCACGTCTCCCCGGCGGAAATGGACATCATCAAGGAGACCAACACCATGGTGTGCCACAACCCGGAGTCCAATATGGGCAACGCGGTGGGCTGCTCCCCGGTGCTGAAGATGTGGGAGAAGGGCATTTTGATCGGCCTGGGCACCGACGCCTACACCCACGATATGCTGGAGTCCCTGAAGGTTCTGCTGCCCATGCAGCGCCACAACGCCTGCGACCCCAACGTGGGCTGGGGCGAGGCCA
>CATLEJ010000235.1 GCA_949916125.1 uncultured Oscillospiraceae bacterium | reverse complement strand
TCCGGGGTGGCTTCAGCCTCTGCCTGCACCTCGTCCGGAATGGGCTCCTGCTTTTTCTTCTCCTTTGCCATGGGCGTTTATTCCTCCTTTTCCGGTGCGGCGGGGGGCAGCTCCGGCTGCCCGAACAGCTTGGACAGGCCGTCCGCCACGTAGGACAGCTTGGCGGCCACCTTGGCGTAGTCCATCCGGGTGGGGCCTACCACGCCGATGACCCCCTTCATGCCGTCCCCGATATCGTAGCTTGCCAGCACCACGCTGGTGTCCTTCAGTTCGTCGGCCACGTTCTCCGGGCCGATGAGGATCTTGGTGTCGTCCCCGTCCAGGGCGGGCAGGGCCAGCGCCTGGGCCAGGGAGCGGTCCTCCGACAGGTAGCTCATCAGCTTCTGGGCCTTGCCCACGTCCTGGTATTCCGGATGGTCCAGGATATGGCTGGCCCCGGCGGTGTACACCGGGCTGTTCTCCAGGCTGTCCAGCACCTCCATGGCGAAGGACACCACCAGGGAGATCAGCCCGTAGGAGCCCCCCGCCGCGTGCTCCGCCACCCGCATCAGCTCCGGGGTGAGCTGGTCCAGCGTTTTGCCCACGAAGGCGGTGTTCAGCAGGGTGGTCAAAAGCTGGAGCTGGGGCTCGGACAGATCGGCGGGCAGGCGGAAGAGCTTGTTTTTCACCACGCTGCTGTCCGTCATCACTACGGCGATGAAGGAGGCGGAGTCCACCAGGATCAGGTCAAACCGCTTGATGGTCAGCCGCCGCACCCCCTCCGCCAGGGCGAAGGCCGGGTAGTTGGTGAGCTGGGACACCATGCGGCCCGCCTGGCCGATCACCTTGTCCAGCTCCTGCATCTTGAGGTGGAGGGCCTCGTTGATCTGTCTCGTCTCCTCCAGGCTCAGCCGCTGTTCCTCCATGAGTTCGTTGACGTACAGCCGGTAGCCCTTGGGGGAGGGGATCCGCCCCGCGGAGGTGTGGGGCTGCTCCAGGTAGCCCTGCTCCGTCAGGTCGGCCAGGTCGTTGCGGATGGTGGCGGAGGATACCTTCAGCCCCGCCAGCTCCGCAAGCGCCTTGGAGCCCACCGGCTCCGCCGTCTGGATATAGCTTTCCACCACGGCGCGCAAAATTTTCTTTTTGCGTTGGGTCAGTTCCAAGGGGACGCCTCCTTCCAGCGGGGTTAGCACTCGCTCTATTTGAGTGCTAAAGATAATGTACCACCACCCCCTCAAATTGTCAATAGGCCAGTTGTAAATTAAATGTGAATGGCCCGCCCTGCAAAAATAACGCCCCGTTTTCGCACACCGATGCCCGGATTGCTGACGGCCCGGCGTTGCCCGGATCGGTGCAAGGCGGGGGTAGGGCATTGGGCCGCGCCGGGGCGGGGGGCGGGCGCGGACTGCCTTCCGGCGGCGGGAAAAGGGCCTCCCCCGCCGGGGGCGGGGGAGGCCCGGGCTGCCGGGGACGCGGCAGCGGCCTGCTGTGGGGGAGGGGGGTGGTCCGCCCATCAGCGAGCACACCAGCTCGGTGTATTTTGCCGTGTCCTCCACCGGGATACCGGCAATGATGAGGGCCTGGTCGTAGAGGAGCTGGGCGTATTTTCTCGCCCTGTCCGGATCCTGGGCCACCGCCTGGGCCAAAGCGGCGTAGACCGGACTGTCGGCGTTGAGCTCCAGGACACGCTGGGCCTTCATGCCCCCCATCTCATCTCCCATGCGCTGGAAATACTTCTCCATCTCCAGACTCATGGGACCGTCGGTGGAGAGACACACCGCCCCGGAGCGCAGCACCCTGGAAAGGCGCACATCAAAGACC
>CATLEJ010000234.1 GCA_949916125.1 uncultured Oscillospiraceae bacterium | reverse complement strand
GGTTCCGTTTCTCCTTAATGGCAGTATGCCGCATCCGCTCTTTCGGGGTTGGCCCTGCCGGGGCACGATCCGGGCCGGGGTGGGAGGCCGTTGGCCGCTCACGGACGGTATCAGGCCGGCGCTCCCGCATGGGGGCGGGGCGGCGGCTGTCCTCCGGGGGGCGCGTCCGCATATCGTTGGCGGGCCTCTCCCACGGATGCTCTTGTGGCTGCTCCCGTGAATGTTCCCCTGCCGGGGGCGGCGGGACCTCCGCGCCTGTGGAGGGCGCTTCGCCGGGTGGTTGCTCCCTGCGGCCTTTTTTCTTCTGCTGTTTCTGCTTATGGCGGGAAATGGATTTTGAAACGGCTGTGGCGGTGCGATCCCGGAGGCTGTCGGCGGTGGTGTATATTGTTTCTTCCACCTGCTCCGCCGCCTGGACTTCCGGGGCCGTATCCGTATTGCCGCTCGTGCCCCGGTTCTTCTGCCGCTGAGTCAGCTCTTTCACATATTTAGCCGTCATCTGGCGGCGCACGTCCTTTTTCACAGAGCCGCTTTTCTTGTCACTTTTCCCCTTGATTTTATCGCTGTTTTTTCGCTCCCGTACTTCGGGCAAGGTATTCGCCTCCTGTCAAACATGAAATAGGGATGATGCCGGATAAGCCGGGAAATGCGTCTCACGGTGAGACGCATTTCCCGGCAGTGGTTCAGCTTTCTCCTGGCGTTGTGGACATCAAGCGGTAGAGGCCGGAGTCGCGGGGGATGGTGTTGGCAAAGGGCACCAGCGCCCCGCCAAACCGTAACAGGCCGTGGCCGGGGTCGGCGTTGGTGATGTAGCCCATCTGCGTGTCGGAAATGTGCAGGAGCTTGGACAGCTCCGCCCGGTCAGTGGCAGACTGGTTGAACAGTAACAGAAATTCGCTGTTGGCCAGCATGAGCCGCGCTGTCTCGGACTTCAGACATTCCTCCACGTTCTGCGTCGCCGCCGTCATGATCCCGGCGTACTTGCGGAAGCGTTTCCACGCCCGGTAGAGAAATTCGCCGGAATAGTGGTACTTAAAGTACAAATAGCACTCGTCAATAAATACCCATGTAAACTTGCCCCGCTTGCGGTTCTCCATCACCCGGTTCTGGATGGCCTCCAGCGTCACCACCAGGGCCGTGGGCCGGAGCTGCTCCCCCATCTCGTAGAGGTCGAGGACAACCAGCCTGTTATCCATATTGACGTTGGTGGGATGGGCGAACACATTTAAGCTGCCCTCGGTGATAAGCTCGGCGGCGAGGGCGATCTCCCGCGCCTCCGGGTCGGCCTGCTTCAGCACTTCCTCCCGCCAGTCGGTGAGCAGGGGCATACGGACTTTGCCCTTTCCGTGGAAATAGTTTTGATAGATATTGGTGGTACAGCGGTCAATGATGGATTTATGGCTGGCGCTCATGCGCCCCGCGCCCATCTGCTGCTCCAAAATACTGGTGATGATCTCAGACTTCATGGCAACGGGGTTTTCGTCGTCGGCGTAGCCGCTGGCAAGATCAAGGGGGGAAATATGGTGCTGGCTGTGGGGGGAGATTTCAATGATCTCGCCGCCCAGGGCCTTGGCCAGCGGGCTGTACTCGCGCTCGGCGTCAATGATAATCACATCGTCGCCGGTGCCCAGCACAACCTCGGTAATGGCGTCTTTCATGCCCATGCTCTTGCCGGAGCCGGAGACGCCCAAATAAAAGCCGTGGGGGGAAATGAGCCGCTTGCGGTCACAGATCAGAAGGTTGCGGGAAATGGCGTTAATGCCGTAGGACAGCCCGCCGGGGTCTTGTATCTCCTGCACCCGGTAGGGCATGAGGACGGCGGCGCTCTCGGTGGTCAGCGTCCGCAGGGCCTTCACCCGGCGCAGACCGTAGGGCAGGACGGTGTTCAGCCCGTCCTCCTGCTGGTAGCGCAAAACGGAAAACTGGCAGAGGTGTTCCCGGCCAATGGACAGC
>CATLEJ010000233.1 GCA_949916125.1 uncultured Oscillospiraceae bacterium | reverse complement strand
TATTATCGGATCATTTCCATTTGTTGTTTACACTATTTTGAAATTATTTTCTTGTGTCACCCTCCCCATCCGAGCCAATCCCCCATCGCCGCCGGGACCGGGCGGGGCCGCGGCGCTGGACACCGGCCGTATCTGATGGTATACTTGTCTCAGCCGGGCGTCCCACACCCGGAAACACGCTGAACGAAAGCAGATGATCCGCCATGCCCAAGCATATTTTAGTCGTTGACGACGAGACCGCCATTGCCGACCTGGTGGAGCTCTACCTCTCCAACGAGGGTTTCGCCGTCCACAAATTTTATAACGCCACGGACGCCCTGGCCTGCGTGGAGTCCGCCCCCCCGGACCTGGCCGTCCTGGACGTGATGCTCCCCGATATGGACGGCTTCGCCCTGTGCCGGCACATCCGGGAGGGCGGGAAGCTGTTCCCCATCGTCATGCTCACCGCCAAGGTGGAGGACATGGACAAGATCACCGGCCTCACCCTCGGGGCGGACGACTACGTCACCAAACCCTTCAACCCCCTGGAGCTGGTGGCCCGGGTGAAGACCCAGCTGCGGCGGTACACCCGCTACAACCAGGGCGCCCCGGCCCAGCCGGAGGAATACGACATCCGCGGCCTGCAAATCTCCAAAAGCACCCACAAGTGCACCCTGTTCGGGGAGGATATCCCCCTCACCCCGCTGGAATTCTCCATCCTGTGGTACCTCTGCCGGCGGCAGGGCCGGGTGGTGCCCAGCGAGGAGCTGTTCGAGGCGGTGTGGGGCGAGAAGTACATGGACAGCAACAACACCGTCATGAGCCACATCGCCCGGCTGCGGGAAAAGCTCCACGAGCCCCGGGGCCAGCCCAGATTCATCAAAACCGTGTGGGGGGTGGGTTATACCATTGAATAAGCCAAGCCACGAATCCTCCCGGCTGTCCCGGCAGCTGTGGGCGCAGTACATCCTGGCCCTGCTGGCCTGGGCCTTCGCGGTGCTCCTGATGGCGTTCTTCGCCCGGGTGCTGTGCGGTATGCGCTCCTGGGATGGGGGGGAGATCCTCTATCCCCTGATCCACTGGATGAACCGAAACGTAGTCACCGTCTACCTTTTCGTGACGGGCGCGGGCTGGCTGGTGATCAGTTACCGCTTTATCGCCCGGCCCCTGCGGTATCTGGACGCCGTAGCGGAAGCCGCCCAGTCCCTGGCCCGGCCCGGGGAGGATCCCATTGTCCTCCCCCCCGCCCTGGAGCAGACGGAAACCCAGCTCAACCTGGCCCGGGAGCGGGCCCTCCGGGACGCCATGGCGGCGAAAGAGGCGGAGCAGCGCAAAAACGACCTCATCGTCTACCTGGCCCACGACCTGAAAACGCCGCTGACCAGCGTCATCGGTTATCTCACCCTCCTGCGGGATGAGCCCGACCTGTCCCCCCAGTTCCGCGCCCGCTACACCGGCGTGGCCCTGGACAAGGCGGAGCGTCTGGAGGATCTCATCAACGAGTTCTTCGACATCACCCGCTTCAACCTCACCCGGCTGGAGCTGGAAAAGCGGCCGGTGGACCTGGCCCGGATGCTCCAGCAGGTGGCCGCCGAGTTTGAGCCCCAGCTGGCCGAAAACGGCCTCACCTGCGCGTTGGACCTGCCCACGGCGCTGGAGTACGACTGCGACCCGGACAAGCTGGCCCGGGTGTTTGACAACCTGCTGCGCAACGCCTGCCACTACAGCACGCCGGGCACCCAGGTGCGCATCGCCGCCGAAGTGGAGGAAAAGGACATCATCCTCACCTTCACCAACACCGGGACCACCATCCCGCCGGAAAAGCTGGACCGCATCTTTGAGCAGTTCTTCCGGCTGGACGCCTCCCGCGCCACCCGGACGGGGGGCGCGGGCCTTGGCTTGGCCATAGCCAAGGAGATCGTGGAGCTCCATGGGGGGACCATCTCCGCCCGGAGCGACAGCGGCGTGACCGCCTTCACCGTCATTCTCCCCGCGCCGTAAGAAAATCACAAGGATTTCGCAGGAGCTTTTCAAGACAATCGCGGGAAACCCTTCAAACAGGAAGCGCCCCG
>CATLEJ010000232.1 GCA_949916125.1 uncultured Oscillospiraceae bacterium | reverse complement strand
TCCACCTATCCGCCCGGGCCGTGGCATGGTACAATGAACCTGTATTTCGGGGCGGAGTAAGTCAGGGCGGAGTAAGCGAGGGAGGAACGGCGTGGAAAGGGGTGAAGTCTGCCCTCCGCCGGACTGAAGCGGCCTGGAAGAACAAAATATCTGGACAAGAAGACTGTGAGTTGCCCCATGGGGCGGTTCACGGTCTTTTTTTGTCCCCAAAAACGAGAGGAGAAAAGACCATGAGTGAACAGAACAGCAGCGCATTCCCGTTCGGCGAACTGGCCGGCGGCGAGGGTTTGGACATCAACGCCATTTTCGGCGGCGCGCCTAACGGCGGAACCCCCAGCAACGTGAACCCCTTTGAGGCGGCGCTGGCCCAGCAGGCCGCGCCCGCCGCAGCCATCCCGCAGGGGCAGCCCCAGATGACGGCTGTGCCCGCCGAACAGGCGCAGCCCCAGCCCGTGCCCCAGGCCGCCCAGCAGCCCGCAGCATCTGCGCCGCCTGTGTTCCAGAGCGTCCAGCCTGTGCAGCCCGCCCCGGCCCCTGCGCCTGCGGCGGCTTCCGCAGCCCCGGCAACCCAGCCCCCGCTGGACATCGACCCCCTGGCCGCCGCCATGGCGGAGCAGGAGGCCAAGACCGAGCAGAAGGCGGCCAAGTCCCTGTTTGAGAAGGCCCCGGTGTTCGCCTACGGCAGCGCCCGGGAGGACATCACCGACCCCGGCATGACCTTCGAGGAGCTTCGCATCGCCAAGTCGGCGGATTTCCCCGAGCTGGGCGAGGGCAAGAAGGTGTCCTGGACGGTGGAGTACGGCAAGACGGTCAAGACCATCACCGACCCCAAGGGCACTACCATCGCCTCCGTCAAGTCGGAGATCGAGCTGTCCAAGGCGTTCCTGGATAACCTCAAGAAGGCCAAGGACAAGAACCCGGACTGCCTGGTGAAGCCCAGGGTCACCGCCCAGAGCAAGGGCATCGCTTCCTATAAGGGCGTGTTCGCCTCATTGGAGGAGGCCCGGGCATCGGACAAGGCCATCTGCACCATCCCCGGCGGGGACGGCAGGGTGTACGAGCTGCGCAAAAACGAACTGGGCGAGTTTATCGCGCCCAAAGACAGCGTGATCGACCTGGGATCGGTCAGGGCCGGGTTTACCCCGGCCCTCCCGCTGGTGCCCATGGAGCTGCTGGCTCAGATCATCTCCTTCTTTCGGTGCTGCATGACTGGCCCCGAGGAATTTGAGGCGCTGGCGCACATCCTCTGGGACAAGCAGGAGCAGGAATTTGTGGTACGCGTCCCTGAGCAGACGGTGACCAAAGCCCACATCGACGCCAAACTGAACCGGGACGATCTGCCGGAGGAGCGGTATCTCCATTACATCGACATACACAGCCACAACAGCATGGAGGCCAAGTTCTCCCCTGTGGACGATGAGGACGAACGGGCCACCCGCATCTACATCGTGGTGGGCCGCCTGGATAAGTTCTTCCCGGATATCACGGTGCGGATGTCCTGCGGCGGAACCTATCTGATGCTGCCCCCGGGGTGCGTGCTGGAGAGCTTTGGCGCGGTGTTTCCCGCCGAGTGGCGCACTCAGGTGAAGCTGCTGCGCAGAAGCGCCCCGCCGGTGCTGCATCCTTTGGCTGAGCGGCTTCGGTGTCAGGAGATTGTCTAATGAAGTTTTCTATGACCCGCCCAGTGAAGATCGTCATGCTGGGCGCGGGCGGCACCGGGGGGCACATCGCGCCCCATTTGTACCGTCTGCTGTACTCGTTGAAACGCCCGGTGCGGTTCATCCTCTGCGACGGCGACGTGGTGGAGGAAAAGAACCTGGTGCGGCAGAACTTCACCCCCGCCGACCTGGGGGAGAACAAGGCCAGGGTACTGGCGGAGCGGTATTCCGCCGTGTTCGGCATGGAAACGGAGTATGTGCCCTCTTTTGTGGAGGATGAGGAGCAGCTTTGCGGCCTGCTGAAACCGGAGCACCTCTGGATGCGCCAGTCCGGCCACGAATACAACGTGCGGACGCCGGAATTGGTCATCCTCATCGGCGCTGTGGACAACAACAGATCCCGGCAGCTCTGTGACCGCGTGTTCCGCAAGACCAAGGAGCTGATCTACATCGACAGCGGCAACGGCGAGTTCACCGGCCAGGTGGTGTGCGGTGTGCGCCGGGGCGGCAAGACCTATTATCCGCCCATCGGCTCAGTCTACCCGGACGTGCTGGTGGA
>CATLEJ010000231.1 GCA_949916125.1 uncultured Oscillospiraceae bacterium | reverse complement strand
ATGGCCTGGGCGGCGGTCTTGCCCGCGCCCATGGCCAGGATGACGGTGGCCGCGCCCGTCACCGCGTCGCCGCCGGCGTAGACGTTCTCCCGGCTGGTGAGGCCGTGCTCGTCGGCGATGATGCCGCCCCACTTCTCGGTGTCCAGCCCCTGGGTGGTGGACTTGATCAGCGGGTTGGGGCTGGTGCCCAGGGCCATGATCACGCAGTCCAGCGCGATCTCAAACTCGCTGCCCGCCTTCACAATGGGGCGGCGGCGGCCCGACGCGTCCGGCTCGCCCAGCTCCATCTCCACGCAGCGGATGCCGGACACCGAGCCGTTTTTCGGATCCCTGGGGTCGTCCGGGTTGTGGTAGCCCAGAATTTCGGTGGGGTTGGTGAGGGTCTTGAAGATGATGCCCTCCTCCTTGGCGTGCTCCACCTCCTCGGCACGGGCGGGCAGCTCTTTCTCGCTGCGGCGGTAGACGATGTACACCTCGGCCCCCAGGCGCTTGGCGCACCGGGCCGCGTCCATGGCCACGTTGCCGCCGCCCACCACCGCCACCCGGGTGGAGTGCTGGATGGGGGTGTCCGCCCCGTCCTTATAGGCCTTCATCAGGTTGATCCGGGTGAGGAACTCGTTGGCGGAGTAGACGCCCTTCAAATTCTCACCGGGTATGTTCATAAACTTGGGCAGGCCCGCGCCGGAGCCGATGAACACCGCCTCGAAGCCGAATTCCTCCTTCAGCTCGTCGATGGTGAGGCAGCGGCCGATGACCATGTTGGTCTCGATCTTGACCCCCAGCTCCTTGAGGGTGTCCACCTCTTTTTGCACGATGGACTTGGGCAGGCGGAACTCGGGGATGCCGTACACCAGCACGCCCCCTGCCAGGTGCAGGGCCTCGAACACCGTCACGTCGTAGCCCTTCTTGGCCAGATCCCCGGCGCAGGTCAGGCCCGCCGGGCCGGAGCCGATCACCGCCACCTTGTGCCCGTTGGGGGCGGGCCGCACCGGCTTCTCGGTGGCGTTGGCGTTGTGCCAGTCGGCCACGAACCGCTCCAGGCGGCCGATGCCCACCGGCTCGTGCTTGATGCCCCGGACGCACTTGGCCTCGCACTGGCTCTCCTGGGGGCAGACGCGGCCGCACACGGCGGGCAGGGCGCTGTCCTTGGCGATGATCTGATAGGCGGCCTCGAAGTCGCCCTCCGCCACCTTGGCGATGAACTCGGGGATGTGGATTTTCACCGGGCAGCCGGACACGCAGGGCATATTCTTGCAGTTGAGGCAGCGGGCGGCCTCGTCCATGGCCTGCTCTTTCGTGTAGCCCAGGGCTACCTCGTTGAAGTTGGCGGCCCGCACCACGGGATCCTGGTGGGGCATGGGGTTCTTATCCGGTCTCATGTTGGGCATTTTACTGTACCTCCTGCTTGAACAGGTTGCAGGCTTCCTCGTAGGCGTGCCGCTCGAAATCCTTATACATGGCGCCGCGCACCATGGCCTCGTCGAAGTCCACCTTGTGGCCGTCGAACTCGGGGCCGTCCACGCAGGCGAATTTCGTCTCCCCGCCCACGGTCAGGCGGCAGCCGCCGCACATCCCGGTGCCGTCGATCATGATGGGGTTCATGGACACCACGGTGGGGATGTCGTACTCCTTCGTCAGCTGGCAGACGAACTTCATCATGATCACCGGGCCGATGGCGATGACCCGGTCGTACTTCGCCCCCGCCTCGATCTGCGCCCGAAGCAGGTCGGTGACCAGGGCCTTCTTGCCGTAGGAGCCGTCGTCGGTGCCGATGATGAGCTGGGTGGAGGCGGCCTTGAACTCGTTCTCCAGGATCACCAGATCCTTGTTGCGGAAGCCCACGATGAGGTCCACATGGCAGCCCACATCGTGGAGCTTCTTGGCCACGGGATAGGCGATGGCGGTGCCCACGCCGCCGCCCACCACGGCCACCCGCTTCAGGCCCTCCGTCTCGGTGGCGCGGCCCAGGGGGCCCACGAAGTCCTGGAGGAAGTCGCCCTCCTTCTTGTGGTTGAGCTTCTCGGTGGTGCCGCCCACGATCTGGAAGATGATGGTGACGGTGCCCGCCTCCCGGTCGAAGGCCGCGATGGTCAGGGGGATGCGCTCCCCCTCCTCGTCCACCCGCAGGATGATGAACTGCCCCGGCTCCGCCTTCCGGGCCACGGCCGGGGCCTCCACCTCCATCAGCGTCACGGTGGGGTTCAGCACACGTTTCTTGACGATGCGATACATA
>CATLEJ010000230.1 GCA_949916125.1 uncultured Oscillospiraceae bacterium | reverse complement strand
AGGCAAGTTCCCAGCCCGCCCCGCATAGGCTTCTTCCACGGGAGGTGGGGCCAGTGCTCAGGCTGCTGCGGCAAAAGAAGGTGCGGGACGCGCTGGCGGGGCTTGCCCTGCTGACGGCCACGGCGGCGCTGGTGCTCTCCCCCAGCGAGACCATCGCCGGGGCCAAGGACGGGCTGACCCTGTGCTTTAACGTCATCGTCCCCTCCCTGTTCCCCTTCTTTGTGCTGTCCTCCCTCGTGGTGGATTTGGGGCTGGCGGCCTATCTGGGCCGGGCCATGGAGGGGCTGATGCGTCCCCTGTTCCGGGTGAGCGGAAGCTGCGCCACGGCGGTGGCCCTGGGCTTTATCGGGGGCTACCCCGTGGGGGCGCGCACCGCCCTCCAGCTCTATGAGCAGGGGCTGTGCTCCAAAACGGAGGCGGAGCGGCTGCTGGCCTTCTGCAACAACTCCGGCCCCGCCTTCATCCTCGGGGTGGTGGGGGCGGGCATCTTCGGGGACAGCCGGGTGGGCCTGCTGCTCTACCTCACCCACGCCCTCGCGTCGTTGATTGTGGGGCTGCTGTTCCGCTTCTACGGCGGAACGCGGGACAGCCGAACCCGGAGCGTCCACCCCAAACCCATCCAGACCGTCACCCTCCCCGCCGCCTTCACCGGGGCTGTGACCCGCTCCCTACAGAGCACGCTGAACATCTGCGCCTTTGTGGTGTTTTTTTCCGTGGTGCTCCGGCTCATGTCCGCCTTCGGGGTGCTGGCCGCGGTGGCGCATCTGCTGTCCCTGGCCGGCTTTGAGGCCGAATGGGCCCGCCGACTGGTGGCGGGCCTGCTGGAGCTGTCCTCCGGGGTGGCCTCCCTCCAGGGCGGGGCGGAGCTCACCGGGCGGGTGTCCATGGCGGCGTTCATGCTGGGGTGGGCGGGCCTGTCCGTCCACTGCCAGGTGCTGTCCTTCCTGGTGGACAGCGGCCTGTCCGCCAGGGTCTACCTGGCGGGCAAGCTGTGCCACGGGCTCATTGCCGCCGCCCTCACCTGGCTGATTACCCGGCTGTTCCCCCTGTCCGCCCCGGTGGCGGACTACCTGGTGGAGCAGACCGAATCCATTGCCGCGCTGGACTTTTCCACCGCGCTGGCGGCGTCCACCCTGGCGGCGCTGACGGGATGGCTGATTTTGGCGGGGCTATGCGGCTCCCTTTTACGAAAAAGGTGTGGAAATCCGTCGCACAAGGGTGTATAATGAAGAAGCGTAGAGCCGCCGCAGCGTGACAACACAAAAGCGCGCAGGCGCGCGCAGCAGCGGGCTAACTTCGCAGCGGAGCAAAAGCGGGAAGGCCCCGCAGGGCCGGACAGCTTTTGCGCAGTCGGAGAAGTTAGCTCCGCGTCGCGCAGCCGCCGCAGCGTGACAACGCAGAAGCGCGCAGGCGCGCGCAGCAGCAGAATACACCCATCCCCAAGGAGGAGAACCGCCCATGCTGTTTGACAAGGATATGGACCCCCGCTGCGCCTACTGCCAGCGGGGCACAGCCCTGGAAGACGGCCGGGTGATGTGCGTGAAAAAGGGCATTGTGGCGGCCTCCGGCTCCTGCCGCCGCTTCCGGTACGACCCCCTGAAGCGGGTGCCCCCCAAACCCATGACCGCCTCCTTCGACCACCTGCGGGACGAGGATTTTACACTATGACGGGGGGATCGGCAATGGATCGCAGCAGCCGGTGGCTGGAATGGGCGGTGGAGCTGCAAAGCCTCGCCCAGGCGGGGCTCACCTACGGACGGGACGACTTCGACCTGGAGCGGTATGCCCGCATCCGGGAAATTTCCGCCGAAATGATGGCCCACATGGCGGATCTGCCCGTGGAGACCGTGACGGGGCTTTTCTGCAATGAGACCGGCTACCAGACCCCCAAGCTGGATACCCGCGCCGCCATCTTCCGGGATGGGGAAATTCTCCTGGTCCGGGAGCGCGACGGCAGGTGGTCGCTCCCCGGCGGCTGGTGCGACGTGAACGTCTCCGTAGGGGAAAACACCGTCAAAGAGGTGAAGGAGGAGGCGGGGTTGGACGTGATCCCCCGGCGGATCATCGCCATCCAGGACCGGGCGAAGCACAACCTGCCCGTCTATGCCTATGGCGTCTGCAAGGTATTCGTCCAGTGCGCCGTGGCCGGCGGGCAGTTCGTGCCCAACCTCGAAACCACCGAGGCCCGGTACTTCCCCCCGGACGGCCTGCCCGCGCTTTCAGAGGAAAAGAATACCGCCGACCAGATCAGGATGTGCTTTGACGCGTACCGCTCCGATTCCTGGGCCACCCTGTTCGAC
>CATLEJ010000229.1 GCA_949916125.1 uncultured Oscillospiraceae bacterium | reverse complement strand
CGATAAACCGTAGGGGAGGGAGATCCCATAGACGAGCAATTAAAGGCCATTGAGCTGCGCTATCAGGAGCTGGAGGCCCGCCTGGCCGCCAACGAGACCTACAGCGACCGGCCGCTGGTGTCCCGGCTCAACCGGGAGCAGAAGGAGCTGGAGCCGCTGGTGACGGCTTACCGGGCGCTGTGCCGCGCCCAGTCCGATCTGGCGGAGGCGGAGGCCCTTTTGGGCGACCCGGAGATGAAGGAGCTGGCCCAGCAGGAGATTGCCCAGGCCAAGGAGGACATCCAGCGGCTGGAGCGGGAGATCAAGATCCTGCTGCTGCCCAAGGACCCCAACGACGGCAAAAACGTGATCCTGGAGATCCGGGCGGGGGTGGGGGGGGAGGAATCCGCCCTGTTTGCCCGCTCCCTCACCCGGATGTACACCATGTACGCGGAAAAGCGGGGCTGGCGGGTGGAGATCAACTCCGCCAGCGAGACGGAGCTGGGGGGCGTGAAGGAGATCTCGTTCACCATCGAGGGGGACGGGGCCTGGTCACGGCTCAAGTTCGAGAGCGGCGTCCACCGGGTCCAGCGGGTGCCCGAGACCGAGTCCGGCGGCCGGGTACACACATCCACTGTCACCGTGGCCGTCCTGCCCGAGATGGAGACGGTGGACGTACAGATCAACCCCGCCGACGTGGAGATGCAGGTGTTCCGCTCCTCCGGGGCAGGGGGGCAGCACATCAACAAGACCTCCTCCGCTGTGCGGCTCATCCACAAACCTACGGGGACGGTGGTGGAGTGCCAGCAGGAGCGCTCCCAGTTCCAGAACCGGGAGAAGGCCATGCGTCTGCTGGCCTCCATCCTCTACGACCGGGAGCAGGAGCGGGTGGAGTCGGAGTACGGCGAAAACCGCCGCAGCCAGGTGGGAAGCGGTATGCGCAACGAGCGGATCCGCACCTACAACTTCCCCCAGGGGCGGCTCACCGACCACCGGGTGGGGCTGACGCTGTACAAGCTGGACGCGGTGATGGACGGTGACCTGGACGAGATCATCGACGCGCTGACGACTGCCCGGCAGGCCGAACAGCTTGCGGAAAGAGGATAGCGCCATGTATACCCATGTTATCTTTGATTTGGACGGCACCCTGCTGAACACCATCGACGATCTGGCGGACGCGGGCAACCATGTGTGCGCCGCCCACGGCTGGCCCGTTCACACGGTGGATGAGTTCAAGCGGATGGTGGGCAATGGCATCCCCAAGCTGGTGGAGCGGTTCGCCCCCGCCGGGACGGACGGGGAGACGCTGGCCCAGGTGCTGGCGGAGTTCTCCGCCTACTATGACGAACACAAAGAGGACAAGACCGCCCCTTACCCTGGCATACCGGAGCTATTAACGGCGCTGAAGGGGCAGGGGGTGCGTATGGCGGTGCTGTCCAACAAGGCCCACGCCCTGGCCGGGCCGGTGGTGGAGCACTATTTCCCGGGGATGTTCGACGCGGTGCAGGGGGCCCTGCCCGATGTGCCGGTGAAGCCGGATCCCACCCTGCTGCGCTCCCTCATGGAGCGGCTGGGGGCGAAGCCGGAGACCACCCTTTTTGTGGGGGACAGCGACGTGGATGTGCTGACGGGGAAGAACGGCGGGCTGACGGTGGTGGGCGTGCTGTGGGGCTTCCGGGACCGGCGGGAGCTGGAGGGGGCCGGGGCGGACTATGTGATCGCCCGCCCGGAGGCGCTGCTCCGGCCCGGAGTCGATCAGCACAGGCAGGCCAGGCAGAAGGCGACGGGGGGCGAGGAGACGGCGAAAACCGGCAGCGTGGTTCGCTGCGCCCTGTGCTGGCTGGCGGCGGCGTTCTTTGCCCTTTTGGAGCTGGCCGACCTCTGGTGGCTTTTTACACTCCTGCCGGATGTCCTTCGGTACGGCTATGACTGGGAGGCGGGCTATAACCTGCATTTGGCCGAGGATTTTGAAATCGCCGGGGCGCTGGCGATCTTTCTCGGCGTTCCCCTCCTGCTCCTGCTGCCGCTGTCCGTCCTTTTCACCAGGAAGCTGCCAAGGTACAGCCGTCTTACCGTGGGCTGCTGGGTGGGCTGGCCGGCGGCGGCGGTGCTGGCGCTGTTTGAGTGCCACGGCGGCCTATATCTGGCGGAACGCCTGCCGGATGTGGTCGGCCCCGGCGCCGAGCCGTATCTGGTGGAAAACTGGCGGGAGGCCGCGGTTATGATGGTGGTGGCCGGGGTGCTGCTCGTCCTCATGCTGGCTCTGGCTGTCTATTGTACGGTAAAACTCGGAAAGCGGGGGAGAAGCCATGAACACCCAGCGCCTGACAAGTGGTGAAATTGAAAGAGCCGCCGCCCTCCTGCGGGAGGGGAAATTGGTAGCCCTCCCCACCGAGA
>CATLEJ010000228.1 GCA_949916125.1 uncultured Oscillospiraceae bacterium | reverse complement strand
GGATGCCCTTGATCCGCTTTACCAGCAGCGTGGCCCCCGCCAGCAGCGCCCCGGTGGATCCGGCGGACACAAAGGCGTCCCCCTCGCCGCCCTTCACCAGGTTCAGCCCCACCGTCAGGGACGAGTCCTTCTTCTCCTTGAAGGCCGTGGCGGGGTTGTCGCACATCTCCACCACCTGATCCGCGTGGGTGATGGACAGACCCTGGGGCAGCTCGTCCACCCCTTCCGCGTGGAGGGCCTTCAGGATCTCCTCCCCCCGGCCCACCAGCACCACCTCCACGCCGTACTCCTTCACCGCCTGCAAAGCCCCCTGCACCGGGGCCTGGGGGGCGTTGTCCCCGCCCATGGCGTCTACGATAATCCGCATAGCGTCGGCCTCCTTATAATCTCTCTCTCAGTCCGTCGATGACGGCCAGCGCCCGCCGGGACAGGGCGGCGTTCTTCTCCCGCTTGCCCTTCACCTTATGATCCAGCGGGGGCATAATCCCGAAGTTCACGTTCATGGGCTGGAAGTCCCCGATCCCCTCCCGGCTCACGTACAGCGCCAGCGCCCCGGTGGCCGTCTCCTGGGGGAAGTCCAGCGGCTCCCGGCCCAACAGCCGCCCCGCCAGCTCCACCCCCGCCAGGAAGCCCGACGCGGTGGACTCCACATAGCCCTCCACCCCGGTGATCTGGCCCGCGAAGGTAATCCGCTCGTTCCCCCGCACCCGGTAGTACCGATCCAGCAGCCGGGGGGAATTGAGATACGTGTTGCGGTGCATCACCCCGTAGCGCACGTACTCCGCATGGGCCAGCGCCGGGATCATGGAGAACACCCGCTTCTGCTCCCCCCACTTCAAATGGGTCTGGAAGCCCACCAGATTGTACAGCGTCCCGGCGGCGTTGTCCCGGCGCAGCTGCACCACCGCGTAGGGCTCCCGCCCGGTCTTGGGGTCGGGCAGGCCCTTGGGCTTCAGCGGGCCGAAGGCCAGCGTCTGCTCCCCCCGGCGGGCCATGACCTCCACGGGCATACAGCCCTCGAACACGTTTTTGTCCTCAAAGCCGTGCACCTCCGCCTCCTGGGCGGCGCACAGCTCCTTCCAGAAGGCCAGGTACTCCTCCTCGGACAGGGCGCAGTTGATGTAATCCGCCGTCCCCTTATCGTACCGGGAGGCGAACCAGGCGTGCCCCATGTCGATGCTGTCGAAGGTGACGATGGGGGCCGCCGCATCGTAGAAGTTGAGGTAGCTGTTCTCGGGAAACAGCCCCGCAATGGCCTCCGACAGCGCATCCGAGGTCAGCGGCCCGGAGGCGATCACCACCTCCCCTTCGGGGATGGACGTGACCTCCCCCTCCACCACGGTGATGTGGGGGTGGGATCGGATGGCGTCCGTGACGGCGGCGGAGAAGCCCTCCCGATCCACCGCCAGCGCCCCACCCGCCTCCACCCGGGTCTGGTCGGCGCAGCGCAGGATCAGCGAGCCGCACCGGCGCAGCTCCTCCTTCAGCAGCCCCGCGGCGTTCTCCAGCTGGTCGGAGCGCAGGGAGTTGGAGCACACCAGCTCGGCAAAGCCGGGGCTGTGGTGGGCGGGGGTCATCTTTTGGGGCTTCATCTCCCGGAGGGTGACGGCAATGCCCCGCTGGGCGAGCTGCCACGCGGCCTCGCACCCGGCAAGGCCCGCGCCGATGACGGTGACATTTGTGGACATTACATTCTCTCCCTGTGGTCGGAGCGGCCCACCAGATAGTCGATGGACACGTCATAAAAGTCGGCAAGGGCAATCAAAGCATTGATCGTCGGTTCTGTGGTTTCGCTTTCATAAAACTGATATCCACGAACTTTAACGCCCATCAGCTCCGCCAATTGCTTTTCTGGAACCTTTCGTTCCTTCCTCAATTTTTTCATGCGTTCGCCGTACATTTTTTCCTCTCCAGCTTGACACGTCAGTTTCTAACGTGTATAATAAAACACGTTAGAAGTTAACGCTTATTTGGAGTTGATACTTATGACCGATGCCATGGAAGTCCTATTTTCCTACGCCCAGGAATGGCTGGAACCAGCCCTTCTCCTGGGCGAGCCTCAATGCGCAGAGGCCCAACACTACTCAGCGGAACAGGAAAAGCGCCTGCGTGCCATGCTCAATCAGGAAGCTCTGCAATGTCTGGAGGATTTTTTAGATGAGCAGAAACTGCTCCTATTTTTCGAGAAACAGGCCCTGTTCCGCGCCGGGTTCCAGATCGCCATAGACCTGTCCGCAAGGTGACGGCTGGCTGGGGGCTGAACGGAGAACCAGCCCTCAGCGCCCCGTAGCCTTGGGCTGGTTCGTAGAGAGGCCCCCAGCCAGCCGTCGCCCCTCCCCGTGGTTGGGGCCGCCTCCATCGTTATGCCTTCTTTTTGGCAGGTGTGGCCTTCTTCGCGGTGGTGGTCTTTTTC
>CATLEJ010000227.1 GCA_949916125.1 uncultured Oscillospiraceae bacterium | reverse complement strand
ATTTGAACAGGCGCAGCTGTAGCCGGCGCGTTTCAAACGGAGCGGCTGTTTCTCTGGAAACCCGCGGCGGATTTTGCCGGGGGGGCCGGATATGGCGTCGCGTTCCGGGCGTCCGACGCCCGACGTGCAAGGGGCCGGGGGCCAGCCGCAAAACGGTTGGCCCCCGGCCCCTTGCGCTTTGGGAGACGGCCGCCGGGAATGGGCGGCGGTTACCCGATAAACTGCACGCTGTTCACGCACACGAAGTACAGCCGGTTGTCGGTATCGTTGGCCAGCACCAGCACATTGCCCACAGTACCCAGCAGCGTCACGTTCTGGAGGATCAGCAGCCCCGCAGCCAGGGACACCCGGCGGCTCAGGTTGTTCTGGGCCAGGGTGGACAGCAGGCCGGCGGCACAGCAGCAGTCCCGGCCGTCGCAGGCGCAGGAGCAGCAGGCCGGGCCGCAGGGATCGCCGCAGGGGTTCAGCCGCTGGGCCAGCAGGGTGCGCAGGCACCGGAAGTTCCGATCCGCCGCCTCCTCGGCGGTGAGGTCGCCCTCGGGGCAGGCCGCCGCGCCCTGGATCACCACCGCGTCCAGCTCGCACAGGCTCACCTGGCTGGCGGTAAAATCACAGTCCTTGGAGGACGGGGTGTAGAGCTCGGCGTCGATGTCCAGCAGGTCGCAGCTGCACGGGGAGAACCGCCGGAAGCTGCCCGACAGGGTCCCCAGGTTGTCGGACTGGCCGCCGGGGCAGGGCTTGGGGGTCGGGGTGGGCTTGTCGGTACCGCCGGTGTCGCCGCTTTCGCCAGTGTCACCGGCATCGTCGCCGTCCGCCTGGGCGGCGGCGCTCCCCCCGGCGTCCCCGGCGGAGGGCTTCCCGCCCGTCAAAGTGGTTCCGGCGGTGTAGGTGTTGGTGAGAAACGCCGCGGCGTCAAAGTCCAGCAGGCTGGAGATCCGCTCGTCGCACAGCAGGCCCAGGGCCGCCCGGAAGCTCTGCTTGCAGCAGCAGCCCTCATCCACATGGGGGGGCTGGGGGACAGGGGCGGGGGCAGGCCGGCAGCAGCACACCATCTGCTGGCAATACCCGCCGTCCTGGCCGCAGCCGTCGGCGGGGCAGTCGTGGGCCGTCCCGCAGCCGCAGCCCGACGGGGGCATGGGCGGCATAGGGGCGCTCCCACAGCCGCAGCCGCAGCCGGGCGCGGGGGGCTGGGGGCCGGGGTGCTGGCAGCCCCCGGCGGCGAACTCCTCCGCGGAGATGGATCTGCCGACGGAGGGCCCGTTTACATAGATTGGACTCATGAAGTACGCTCCTTTCATCGGCCCCGTCCCAGGGCCGGGGCCAGGACCGTGGGGCGGATCCCCGCGCAGGGCGGAGGACCCGCCTGGGGTCATTCCAGTCTATGCCGGCGTCCCCGCGCCGGCCACAAAGGCCGGAACCCATTGCGCTCCAAGGGGTACGCGGGGGCACACACAATATTTACGGAATTTCTTCGGAATATATTGACATTGACCACAAGATATAGTATCATGATGGAGCGCCTCTCGTTGGGATACAACTGCGCACCGGATCGGGGGAGCGCTGTTCTTGACCCGCGGATGCAGGGGAAAACCTATGTTTACAGCTGAAATTTCTGCGCATTTCATGGAATTTTTTAACAAATAATACAGATTGTTACAGAAATGCCTTGGATAGGTTCAGAAAGGCGGAGGCGGTGCGGCGGGGATGAACCCGGCCGGGCGGCGCCTTGGGGCGGTAAATACGGGGACAAAGACGTATGATCTGAGAAGGGAGCCTACCAATGAAAGTCATCAAGAGGGACGATTCCATCGTCGAGTTTGACCGAGCCAAAATTGTAGCCGCCATCCAGAAGGCGAACGCCGCGGTGGACGAGCCCTGCCGCATCGACGAGGGCTCCATCGACGCCATCGCCGACGCCGTGGCCGAGACCCGCGGCCGCAAGCGCCTGCTGGTGGAGGATATCCAGGATATGGTGGAGACCAAGCTCATGGCCGCCGGCAAGTACGAGCTGGCCAAGGCGTATATCATCTACCGCTACACCCGGGCCCTGGTGCGCAAGGCCAACACCACCGACGAGTCCATCCTCTCCCTGATCCGCAACGACAACAAGGAGCTGGCGGAGGAAAACGCCAACAAGAACACCGCCATCGCCTCCACCCAGCGGGACTACATTGCCGGCGAGGTGAGCCGGGATCTGACGCGGCGCATCCTGCTGCCCGAGCACATCTCCAAGGCCCACGACGAGGGCGTGCTCCACTTCCACGACGCGGACTATTTCGTGCAGCACATTTTCAACTGCTGCTTGGTGAACATCGGGGATATGCTGGACAACGGCACCATGATCAACGGCAAGCTCATCGAGTCCCCTAAGAGCTTCCAGGTGGCCTGCACCGTGGTGACTCAGATCATCTCCTGCGTGGCCTCCAACCAGTACGGCGGCCAGTCCGTGGAGATGAGC
>CATLEJ010000226.1 GCA_949916125.1 uncultured Oscillospiraceae bacterium | reverse complement strand
CAGCCCCTGCTCGTACAGGCGGCTGTAGAGCGGCGCGGAGGCGCTGAACAGCACGTCACAGGCCAGCTCGGCCAGCAGCCGCTGCCGCAGCCCCTTCCCCCTGGGCGCGGGGCTGCCCTTGAAGCCGATCTCAAACAGGGGGATGGACACCGCCATAGCCCGCTGCGCATAGTGGCGCACCGTCTCGGTTGGCTCCGCCCTGCCGTAGTCCGCGACCGCGGCGGTGGAGGGCTCCTTTTCCAGCACCTCCCGGGCGATGGCCGCCACCCGCTCCGGGTCGATGTTCCCCGCCGCGCACAGCACCATGTTCCCCGGCCGGTAAAAGGCCCGGTGGCACTGGTACAGGGTGTCCGCCGTGATCTCCGCGATGGATTCCACCGTGCCCGCCACCCGGATGCGGACGGGGTGATGGGCATACATGGCCTCCATGAGCTGGTAATAGACCTCATGGTTGGGGTCGTCCTCGCACATCCGGATCTCCTGTCCGATGATGCCCTGCTCCTTGGCCACGCTCTCGGGGGTAAACCAGGGCTGGGACACAAAGGACAGCAGGGTGCGCAGGTTGTCCTCGAACCCCTGCACGCCCTCGAAGAAATAGCCCGTCATGGACGGCGTGGTGTAGGCGTTGGGATCCACCCCCTGGGCGGCCATGCGCTGGAGGGCGTTGCCGTCCTCGGTATCGAACATCTTGTGCTCCAGGAAGTGGGCCACCCCCTGGGGCGTGTCCACCCACTCGCCGTCCTCCCCCCGGAAGCGCAGGTCCATCCCACCGTAGCGGGTGGCGAAAAAGGCGAACTGCTTGCCGTATTCCGGCCGGGCGTCCACGTAGACGTTCAGGCCGTTGGGCAGGACACAGTGGAACACCGTCTCCCGCAGGGCGGGGTAATTCAGCTTATCCATGGCGGGCTTCCCCCTTTCCCGTAAGGCGGTATACCGTATCCAGCTTGATTTTTTTGGCGGCCTGGGCCGCCTGCTCCGCCGTCACCTGCTCCACCGCTCGGATCAGCGCCGTGCCGTCGTCCGGCCCCGAGGAACAGATCAGCCGGGTCACACAGTCGTCCTCCATCTGGCCCTGGCTGTCCAGACGGCTGCGCAGGCCGTTCACCACCGAGCGGACGGCGGCGTTCAGCTCCTCCCCGGTGAACCGCCCCGCCCGCAGCTCGTCCAGCTGGGCCAGAATGGCCTCCTGGGCCCGGTCGAAGTCCGCGAACTCCACCCCGGAGGACACCACCATCAGCCCCTTCAGCTTGTCGATCATGGAGGCCGCGTAATAGCACAGGCTCAGCTTCTCCCGCACGTTCAGGAACAGCCGGGAGTTCACGCTGCCGCCGTACAGGGCATTGCACACCAGCAGGGCCGGGTAGTCCGGGCTGTCCATGGTCACGCCCCCGGTTCGGAAGCCCATGGACAGCTTGCCCTGGGTCACATCCATCTCCTCCGTCACCGTGCGGACCGGCCCGGCCGGCTCCGCCGGCACCGCGCACTCCACCGGGGCGGACCGCCCCGTCATCAGCGGCGCGAAGGCCCGGCGCACCGTCTCCTCCACCCGGTCCGGGTGGGCGGAGCCGCCGTAGTAAAAGGTCACCTTGGCCCGGTTCAGCAGGGCCTGGTAGTCCGCCCACAGCCCCGCCGGGGACATAGACAGCGCCTCCTCGGCGTCGCCCAGCTTGTCCACCGCGTAGGCCTCCCCGGCGCACATCTCCTGCACCAGGCGGAACATGGCCCAGCTGCGTTTATCGTTCACCCTGGCCCGGATGCGGTCGGCCAGGTTGGCCCCCTCCCCCTTCACATAATCCGGGCGGAATACGCCGTCCGACCTCACCGGGTCCAGCAGCACTTCCCCCATGAGGGCGGCGGCGGGCTCCAGCACCGCCGAGCCGTCCAGGGCATAGCGGTCGTCGATGACGCTGCACAAAAAGCTGACGCACTGGCTCTCCCCCCGCTGGCGCACCGCGGGGCCCAGGGACGCACCGTACAGCGCGTCGGTGGCGGCGGACAGCTGTTCCATATCCGGGTGGCGGCTGCTGCCCCGGTAGAGCACGTCGGGGATCAGCGCCCCGGCCGTAGCCGTCTCCCGCCGCAGGGGGACGGTGAGCGTCACGCTGAGCAGGCCGGTCTTGAATTTGTCCGTCCGGTTTGTCATCAGCTCTACGCCGTCCGCCAGCCGCTTCCATTGCTGTTCCATAGCGTTCCTCCTTGATTTGCCCGTCAGGCGGAGCGGGCCCGCCGCCGGGATTCATTCTATCCTGATTTTCTATTATACATCATTGGCGATGGTTTGACACCCA
Source organism: uncultured Oscillospiraceae bacterium (assembly GCA_949916125.1). Classification (GTDB taxonomy): domain Bacteria; phylum Bacillota; class Clostridia; order Oscillospirales; family Oscillospiraceae; genus Enterenecus. The sequence goes on along the minus strand of CATLEJ010000226.1, from coordinate 174 downwards.
TAACTTTCCCAATTACGGTAAATTTTTTATAAACAGAGGAAGCCCCCGCCGAAGCGGGGGCTTCCAGCGTGTCGAAAAAGTCTTTTCGCCACGCTGAGTGCGACTTTTTGGAACAAAGAACGTTCCAAAAAGTCGTTGATTGAACGTGAAAGACACCCCTCCTGGGTTTCTTTC
>CATLEJ010000225.1 GCA_949916125.1 uncultured Oscillospiraceae bacterium | reverse complement strand
AAAAAGTCTTTTCGCCACGCTGAGTGCGACTTTTTGGAACAAAGAACGTTCCAAAAAGTCGTTGATTGAACGTGAAAGACACCCCTCCTGGGTTTCTTTCACCCTATCTTCCTTCCCGATGGCACAGTGTTCTGCGCTTTATCGACAGTCTCAGCGGGGACCGGGCAAAAGCCCGGTCCCCGCTTTTAATGGAATTGGCGGTCACAGCACTTTTTCCACGTTGAACATGGACTCCAACACGATAAAATTGGTGCGGAACAAGCTGTTCAGGTTCCAGAAGCTGACGCCGGCAAGGCCATATTCGCTTACCAGGGCGTATTTGGCCCGGAGGCTGCGGGCGTCCTCAAACCAGACCTCGTGCTGTCTGCCGTCTCCGTCGTAGTAACGGAAGAAGGGCGACTGCGCGGCCTGGTCGTACTGGATGGCTGCCCCCACCTGTCCGGCCAGGGTGACGGCGTCAATGTTGGTGAGGGAGCGCGCTGCCGAGCCCTGTACAAAGGGCAGCGTCCAGTCGTAGCCGTAGTTGGGGACGCCCATGAGAATCTTTTCCGCCGGTATGACCTGCGTGGCGTAGTCCAGCACCTGGCGCACCATGTTGAGGGGCGCCACCGCCATGGCCGGACCGTATGTATAACCCCATTCGTAGGTCATAAGGACAACATAGTCCACGGTCTGGCCGTGGGAGGCATAGTCGTGGGCTGAGTACAGCAGGCCCTGCTGCCCCTCGGAGAGTTTGGGCGCCAGCGCAGTTGCCACAATATAACCCAGCCGGTGCATCCGCTGCGTCAGGCGGCGCAGGAATTGATTATAGCTCTCCCGGTCGAACTGGTAGACATACTCAAAATCCACATTTACGCCGTACCAGCCGCCCTGCCGCAGCAATGCCTCGACGTTTTCCAAAAATGCGTCCTGCACGGCCTGATCGGTCAAAATGGCGTGGGCAATCTGGCTGGAGAACCCCCCCGCTTCCAGCAGGTTGGTGAGCGTCAGGAGATTTGCCGTACGGTGCCCGCCGGAGAGCGTGGTGTTGAGACGGAAGGTGGGCGTCAGATTTCCCGACAGGTCGGAGCGGTAGGAAAAGGGGGAGAGGAACGTCAGGTAGGGCAGCGTGGCGTTCAGCGTGCTGTCCGTGGCGTCGGTTACATAGCCGTTGACAATGATCTCCCGCATCTGCCCGCCGTCGGCCGGGATGACGATGGTCTGTCCGGGGTAAATTCGGTTGGGATTAGCAACCTGGGGATTTGCCGCGACGAGGCGCTGAAGGCTTACGCCGTGCCGGCGCGCAATGGAATACAGGGTATCGCCGCGGCTCACTGTGCGGCGGGTTTCATGGTTCGGGATAATGAGCGCCTGACCCACGGATAGGATATCGGGGTTTTGCAGCTGATTGGCAAAAATGATGTCATCCACTGGTGTGGAATACCGGCGAGCAATTTGATAGATGGTGTCGCCGCTTTTTACAACATATAGTTCCAAGGGATTCCTCCTCCTGTTGTGGCTGCCCGGACATCTCATTCTATTCCCGGCGGCAGGAAAAGGAGGCTTGGCCCGTGGCGGGGCCATGGAGCCTTTGTGCGCGCCCCGCGCCGCGCACATTCGGGCGGCGTTTCCTCTCAAACGACAAAGCGGTAGCCCAGCCCCCGCACCGTTTGGATATAGGCGGGCCGGGCGGGATCCTCCTCGATCTTCTGGCGCAGGCGGTTGATATACACCATGATGGCGTTCTCATCCACGATGGACGAGCCCCACACCAGGTCATAGATCATGTCCTTGGTGAAAATACGGTTCACGTTGTCCAGGAACAGCTTCATCATGGCGTTTTCCTTGGAGGACAGCACGATCTCCCTCCCGTCCTTGTAAAAGCGCAGGGTGCTGGTGTCATAGCGGAAGGGCCCCGCGGCCAGCACACCCCCCGCCCCCGTCAGATCCCCCCGGCTGCGGCGGATGAGGGCCTTCACCTTGGCCCCCAGGGTCACCGGGTTGAAGGGTTTGGTCAGGTAGTCGTCCGCGCCGATGTCCAGGCCGTAGAGGGCGTCGTAGTCCTCCTTGCGCCCGCTGACGATGATGATGGGCAGCTTGAGGCCCCGGCCCCGGAGGGTCTGGATCACCTCGAACCCGTCCATCCCCGGCATATTCACGTCCAGCAGCATCAGGTCGTAGTGGCCCTGTGCCGCCAGCTCGATGGCCTCCCCGCCGCTGCGGGCGGCGTCGGACTCAATGCCGCTGCTTTTCATCACCTTGCGGAGCATGGTGAGCACCGCCTCGTCGTCGTCCACAATCAGCACCGTATCCGCCATGGCGTCCCCGCCCCCTTTACAGAAGAAAGTTCCTGTGATAGACTGAACAAGCTTATTGTGAATTATATCACATGGACGGCCCCGGGCGCAAGCCCCGGGGCGAAACCGCGGGCGCGTCCCGGAGAAACCCACAGGAGGCAGATATGGAGAACAAAGACAGGGGGCCGTGC
>CATLEJ010000224.1 GCA_949916125.1 uncultured Oscillospiraceae bacterium | reverse complement strand
CTGAAGACGCCGGGGGCTTTTGCCGTCTCCGAAGGTTGAAAATGGCTCCATATGGGCGCTGAAGGCAAATGCCCGTTTTGGCCCCGGCCCGTCTGGCGACTGTGGACAAGCAGATGACGCCGTTTTATAATGGCGGTACTCAGATAACAGGGCGGTGATTGTTGTGAATCTGCGAAAACGATATGGCTGGGTGCGGGGGAAACGGGCGGGAAGACGTGCGGGCTCCAACTGGCTGAAGGTGTGCGGACTGCTGGTGCTGGCGGGGGTTCTGACATTGGTAACTGTGTGGAACGTGCCCCGGGAAGGGGGGGATCCGGGGATTTCCGGGGCGCCGGAGGGACCGGAATCTGCCCGGCCCGGCCAGCAGCCCACGCCCGGGCCGGCCTCCAGCGCGGGGACAAGCCCTGCGGATCCCGACCCGGAGGACTGGCGGCTGCGGCTGGTGAACCGCTGGAACCCACTGCCGAAGGACTATGAGGTTTCGCTGATCCTCCTGACCAACAGCCTGTCGGTGGACCAGAGGTGCTATCCCGCGCTCCAGCGTATGATGGATGACTGCCGGGCGGCGGGGATGTCCCCGGTGATCTGCTCGGGCTACCGCACGTGGGAGGGCCAGGAGAGCCTATACCAGGACGAGGTAAACGCCCAGCTTGCCCGGGGCCTGTCCCAGGATGAGGCGGCCGCGGAGGCGGGGAAGGCGGTGGCCGTCCCCGGCACCAGCGAGCACCAGCTGGGGCTGGCGGTGGACATCGTAGACGTCAGCAACCAGGTGCTGGACGAATCCCAGGAGGACACCCCGGTGCAGAGGTGGCTGATGGAGCACTGCTGGGAATACGGGTTTATCCTGCGCTACCCCAGCGACAGGAGCGAGGTGACCGGCATTATTTATGAGCCGTGGCATTACCGGTATGTGGGGGAGAAGGCCGCGGCGGAGATCCACGCCTTGGACATATGCCTGGAGGAATACCTGGACCAGCAGAAATAAAGGGGAAGCGCCGGGATGCCACGCCCGGCGCTTTTGTTCTGTACGGGGATAAATTTGAGGTGGACAGGCAAAGGCGGGGCGTACTGCGCATATCCTTGCCAGAGGTGATTTCAGTGGGTGGAAAGGACGGGCTGCTGGCCCGCGCGTCCCGGATGTTCGACCTGCCTGCCGACGCGGTGGCAGGGGTGCCCCGTGTGGAGGTGGTGGGGGACGGTGAGCTGCGCATGGCGCCCCACCGTGGGATCCTGGCCTATGGCCCGGAGGAAATCCACATTTCCGGCGGGGGCCTGGTGGTGCTGGTGCGGGGCAGCGGCCTGGAGCTGCGGGCCATGACCCCGGAGGAACTGCTGATCACCGGCGAGATCCGGGCGGTGGAATTTGTGAGGTAATTCTTTTTCTCGAGAGAAAAAGGACCAAAAGAGTCTTAGACTCACGAGTTTAAAGCCGTTGTCAACGGGAATGTGGGCGGGAAGCTGCCCGTCGGCTGCGGAATGCGAATCTTGCCGGAAAAGGGTTTGAAATTATGAAAAAACTCATCAACCTACTGCGGGGCTATGTGGAGATCGAAGTCACGGGGGCCTTTCCGGAGCGGCTGTTGAACCTGTGCGCCCAGAACCGGCTGCAATTTTGGCGGCTGTGCTGGCTTGACGAGACCAGCTTTACCTTCCGGGTGGCGCTGCACGACAGAAAACGGCTGGACGAGCTGGCCCAGCGGGCGATGTGCGAGCTGTCCGAACGGGGCCGCCGGGGGGCCGCGGTGGTGGCGGAGGGGATCGTGACCCGCCGCTGGGGCTTCCTGCTGGGGCTGGGGGTGTGCCTGCTGGCGGTGAGCTTCCTGTCCCGGTTCCTGCTGGTGGTGGAGGTGACGGGCAACGAGACGGTGCCAACGGCCGTAATCCTGGCCCAGCTGCAGCGGGTGGGGGTGTGTCCGGGGGCCTACGGCCCCGCCGTTGCCCAGCGGGAGGCGGCCAACGCCGCCCTGCTGGGCCTGCCGGAGCTGTCTTACATGGCGATCAACATCTATGGCACCAGGGCGGAAGTGGTGGTCCATGAGGCGGAGAAAAAGCCTGAGCTGCTGGATGAAAACGTCCCCGCCGACGTGGTCTCGACGGCGGACGGCGTGATTGAGGACATCCACACGGATACGGGCAGGGCCATGTTTCAGGATGGGGACATTGTGGCCAAAGGCGAGGTGCTCATATCCGGCACGATGGATCTGGAGGGGCCGGTGGGTGGGACCGTGGATCTGGGCTATCTGGTGGTGCGGGCGGCGGGCAGCGTCACTGCCCGAACCTGGCGCACCTTGGAGGAAACCATCCCCCTCACAGTGGCAGTGAAGGAGTACACAGGAGAGGAACACACCGGGCACAGCATAAAATTTTTGTGGTTTTACCTGGATATTTTTGAAAACAGTAGCATTTCCCAGGGAAGATATGATAAAATAGCAAAGACTGAGGAGCTGGCCCTCTTTGGCCGGCCCATGCCCGCCGCCCTTACCACCATCACCTGGCGTGAATACACCCTGCGGGAGGAGCCGGTGGACACAGACGAGGCCGCGGCCCGGCTGGAGGAAATTCTGCTGGGACGGCTGGAGGCGCTGATGGAGGCGCGGAAGGGCGAGGTCCTGCGCACCGACTTTGTGACCCGGCAGGAGAACGGGCGGCTGACTGTCACCCTGCTGGCGGAGTGCCGGGAGGAGATCGGCCGCACCGTGGAGCGGGACGGGGAAGTGGGGCG
>CATLEJ010000223.1 GCA_949916125.1 uncultured Oscillospiraceae bacterium | reverse complement strand
CCGATCCTGCCTGCTTTGAGAACGAGAGCCACTGGGACGGCCTGCTGGAGTACCCCCAGTACTCCCGGCCCGAGGTGTGGCACGGCAGGGCCGTCCCGCCGGAGCTGCTCACCGGCGACCACGCCAAAGTGGAGCGGTGGCGGCGGAAGCAGTCCCTGCTGCGCACCCGGCAGCGGCGGCCCGACCTGTATGAAAAGCTGGACCTGTCCTCCAAAGACGACCAGAAGCTGCTGGCCGAGCTGGAGCGGGAGCTGTCCCGCCCTCCCCTGCCCCGGCCGGTGGAATGCCGCCCCGCACAGGAGGGGGACATTCCCGCCATTGTGGAGATCGTCGCCCAGGCCCGGGCCTGGATGGACGCCAACGGCATCGACCAGTGGACGGAGGACTACCCCGCGGCAGCGGACTACCGGGACGATATGGCCCGGGGGGAGTGCTATGTGCTGACCTGCGGGGGACAGACGGGGGCGGTGTTCACCCTCTACGCCCGCCCGGAGGAAAGCTACGCCGCCATCACCGACGGCAAGTGGGGCGGTGGCGATGCGCCCTACGCCTCCGTCCACCGCTGCGCGGTGGCGGCTCAGTGGAGGGGCTCCGGACTGGCGGGGGAGATGGCTGCCGCCTGGGGGGTGCTGGCCCGCGCCCAGGGTCTGGGCTGGCTGCGGATCGACACCCACAAGAAGAACAAGGCCATGCTGGGTCTGCTTCGGAAATCCGGCTTCCAGTACCGGGGGAACGTGCTGGTGGGGGCGGCCCCGCCCCACGATCCCCGCCGGGTGGCCTATGAGAAGCGGCTGGGAGGGAAAACGCCATGAACCTCACCGATATCCGGGATATCAAGGCCCTGCTGGCCCGGCACGGCTTCCGCTTTTCCAAATCCATGGGGCAGAATTTCCTCATCGCCGACTGGGTGCCCCGGGACATCGCCGACGCGGCGGGGCTGGACAAGGGCTGCGCCGTGCTGGAGATCGGCCCCGGCGTCGGCCCCCTGACGGTGGAGCTGTCCCGGCGGGCGGGGAAGGTGGCGGCGGTGGAGCTGGACCGCGCCCTGCTGCCCATTTTAGCCGAGACGCTGGCGGAATGCCCCAACGTGGAGGTGATCCCCGGCGACGTGATGAAGCTGAATCTGGCGTCGCTGGCGGAGGAAAAGTTCCCCGGCCTGACTGTAAAGGCCTGCGCCAACCTGCCCTACAACATCACCACGCCGGTGATCACCAGGCTGCTGGAGGCGGGCTGCTTCCAATCCGTCACGGTGATGATCCAGCGGGAGGTGGCGCGCCGGATCTGCGCCGTCCCCGGCGACGCCGACTGCGGGGCCTTCTCCCTGTTCTGCCAGTACCACGCGGAGTGTGAGCTCTTATTTGAGGTGCCGCCGGACTGCTTCCTGCCTGCCCCCAAGGTGACCTCGGCGGTGGTGCGGCTCACCCTCCGGCCCACTCCCCCGGTGGAGGGCGACCGGGAAGCCATCTTCGCCGTGGTGAAGGCCGCCTTCGCCCAGCGGCGCAAAACCCTGCTCAACGCCCTGGCCGCCGCCTACGGCAGCCGTTTCTCCAAGGAACAGCTCCGGCAGATCCTGTCGGACTGCGGCCTGCCGGAGACCGTCCGGGGGGAGCGGCTGGGGCTGGAGGAATTCGCCCGGCTGGCCGGCGCCCTGCGCTGAAACGCCCTCCTTTGTCAAATCCCGCGCCGCCGCATAGGATGAGACAAAGGAGGGTTTCCTTATGCCTATTATTTATTTGTCCCCTTCCACACAAGAGGCCAATATGTATGTCACCGGCGGCAGTGAGGAGGAGTGGATGAACCGCCTGGCCGACGCCATGGTGCCCTATCTGGACGCGTCCGGCATCCGCTACACCCGCAACACCCCGGACATGACCGCCGTGTCCTCCATCCGGGCGTCCAACGCCGGTACTTACGACCTGCACCTGGCCCTGCACTCCAACGCCTCTGCCCCCAGCAATTATGGTGGGACGCGGGGCATCATCGTGTTTTACTACCCCGGCAGCGCCAACGGGAAGCGGGCGGCGGAGATCATGGCGGACAATCTGAAGGCCATCTACCCCCTGCCCAACCGGGTGCGGGCGGAGGCCACCACCTCCATCGGCGAAGTGCGGCAGCCCCGCGCCCCGTCGGTGTTCATCGAACTGGGCTACCACGACAATGAGGACGACGCCGCCTGGATCAAAAACAACCTGGATCAGATCGCCCGCACCATCGTGCTGGCCCTCACCGAGTACTTCGGCATCCCCTTCCTCGGCCCCACCTCTCCCCGCCAGGGGGTCGTGGACGTGGACTGGGGCTACCTGAACATCCGTTCCCGGCCCAGCACCTCCGCCCCGGTGATTGCCAAGGCCTATGACGGCGCGCGGCTCACCATCCTGAACCAGTGGCAGGGCTGGTATCTGGTATCCTTTGACGGCGCTGAGGGCTATGCCAACAGTGACTTCATCACCCTGGTCTGAGCCCGGGTCCGCAGGCGCCGGCTCCCCGGTCCTCCTGCCGGCCGGCCGGGTGTGGGTTCCTGCCGACAACCTCCCCGCTGCGCTGCGGGCGCTGGAGCTGCTGCGGGCCGGGCCAGGCGCGTCCGCCGTCGAAACACCGGAGCACGGCCAGGACTCCGTGTGACCCTTTACAGATTGTTCAAAGATATTTCAAAGTCTATACACCACTTCCGCCGGGAATCTGGTATATTGAACACTGTCAGATGCAATGACAACTCCTCCCTCTCTCTTTTCTT
>CATLEJ010000222.1 GCA_949916125.1 uncultured Oscillospiraceae bacterium | reverse complement strand
TGATTTCCTCCAAAAATGTATTTTTTACGGCCCGTTAGAGCCATAAAAGCGATGTGTCCCGTCTGGCTGGCGGGCGGCAAAGAAGTGCTTGGGCGGCAGCGTCAGCCCTTTGGGGGAGGCGCCGCTGTCCGCGATCCAGACGATGCGCTCCGCTTTGCCCCGCTCCAGCAGCTTGGCGGGCGCAGCGTCCAGCGAGGCCACGCTGAAGGGCCGGAGCTCATCCCCGCCGTAGGCGAAGCACAGCAGCCGGGGCGGCTCCCGGCTGGCGCTGAACTCCTGGGGCTTGCCCCCGGTGAGCTCAAGCATCACGTCGATGGCCTCCAGGCGGCGGCTATCCGGCTGGGCATTGGACAGCCAGACCAGCCCATCGTCTACCCGCACATCGGAGGTACCCATACGCAGCTGCCGCAGCATGGCGTCCATGCGGGCCTGGGTGATCTCAAAGCTGTCCTGCTGGAACCGTCCCCGCACCAGGGTGTGGAGCTGCCGCCGCCGGACGCAGCCCAGCTTTTTCAGCGTATCCAAAATGAATTTCTGCTGTATGGACAAAAGCATGGCCGTCACCTCCCAGGCGGCTGTCGCAGCCCGTTCAGATATGGGTCTACCATCAGGTCGCTCCCGCTCTCCGCGATGCAGTTGAAAAGCGTGGCCATGGTGTAGGCGGTGGAGTTCTTCACCGGCCTGTCCAGGTTGGCATGGAGCTTGGCCTCGGCCGCCTGCAAGATCGTGTAGTCCAGCAGCTTCAGCCTGGCCCGCACCCGGCTCTGGGGGAGCGTGGCGTTGCCCACCCGGAAGCTGTCCGCATAAAAAAGCCGCTCGATGGCGTTCTCAAACACCATGGCGGTTTCAAGGGGAAAACACTGGAGCTCACAGGCGTCCAAAATGCCCGTGAGCTCCGCTTCCCCGTCCGTCCCCCTGTCTACGCGCGGGACGGACAGACTGACATCAGTGTGACTGGGGTAAGTATGACTAAGGTCTTTATAACTTGGCCGCGGTTTCCGCGGTTCTGGAACCTCCGATGCTGCGGTTTTAGAAGCGCAGTCTTTGCGGTTCTTGCTGCCCTGATCCTGCGGTTCTTGGGAGGGCGTGGGAAAATCCGGGCCGTCAAGAACCTCGGAATCAGCGGTTCTGGAGGCACCGCCAGCCGGGTCTACAAAGGGGGCGCTGGTGTAGTCCGGGTCGTCCTGGGGATCCACGGTAGCCAAGTAGATTTGGTTGGCGTCGCCCCGGCCGCACCGCTTCTCCCAGATCAGGTTCAGCTCCTTCAGCGCACGGAACGCCGCCGTCACCCGTTGCTCACACACCCGCAGTTCCCGGGCCAGCTCCTTCCGGGGGAAGATGACGAACACCTCCCCGAAATCATTCACCCAGCCATTCCTGCGGGAGAGCTGGAAGCGGTTGAGCAAAAAGGTATAGGCCACCTTGGCGTCCAAACTCATGCCGGCATAGCGAGGATCGGAAAACAGCCAGCGGGGCATCTGCATATGGTAAATACTTTGCACGTCCGTCTGCTTCATCAAGGTGAAGGACGGGCGCTCTTTCATAGCTGCGGCCCTCATAGGGGCACCTCCTCATAACCAAATTTTTTCTGCCTCAAAGTTCTTGCGTATCTATCAGGAAGCTGATATACTAATGGTAGAGCAAACTGAAAGGGGGCTGTGTCATGACGATCAAACCGTCCACCGCTTTGCGGAATGAATACCTGCAAATTTCATCGTTGGCCCGTGAAACCGGCGAACCCATCTTCATCACGAATAAGGGACAGGCCGATGGCGTCTATATGAGCATTGAGGCCTATGAGGAGCGGGAGAAAATGCTTGCCCACCGCGCCAGCATCCTGGCCGCCGAGGCTGAGCGTTTGGCCGGCGCGCCTACCCATTCTGTGGACGAGGTGCGGGCGAAGCTGAAGGAGAAGTACAGCCATGCCTAAACGCCGTGTGGAATTGCTTGACGCCGCATGGCGGGATGTGGACAAGATCGCTGACTTTCATTTGGAAAAGGTCGGCGCGGATTCTGCCCAGCGCGTCACAGATAAGATTTTGGACAGCGTAGAAAATCTGGCCGAATTTCCGCTAATGGGGCCTCCCCATCCCGACCCGGAATTGGCCATCCAGGGCTATCGCAAACTGGTGCTGACCAAAACCTATGTGGCGGTGTATCGTGTGATCGACAATGTGGTGCTTGTTTACCGCATTGTCAACGGAGCTACGGATTACCCCAAATTGTTAAAGTGAAAGCTCCCGCCGGGATTCACCTCCCCGGCGGGAGTTCTTCATCTCTATCATCTCCGCCCACCACACCGTTTGCGTCCAGCTCCACCATGCCCAGGCCCTGGCCTTGGTCGGTGAGCTGATACTCCAGGCCCTGGGACGGGTTGGGTTCATCTTGCGGGTCGTGCTGCTTTGGCGGCGCCGATGGTTCCCGTCCGGACACATCCGGCGGGGCCGGCTTTTTTGCCGCCTGCGCCTTTTTCTGTTCCTCCTTCAGCCTCCACTCCGGCGTGTAGTCCGCCACCCGGCAGGACTTCAACTCGCCGTACCCCGGCAGCTCCTCCGGCACCAGCTTGTAGAGCAGCGCCGGCTTCCTGCCCTGGAACAGGGCGATGCACTGGCGGCGGTCCAGGCGGAGGATCTCATCCGGCTGCATCAGCTCCCGCTGGCTGTTGCTGCGGGTCTGGGAGTAGGGACGGGTGTTGCCGTAGACAAAGCCGTAGAGAGGCGGCTGGGGTTTGGAGCTGCTGGTGAG
>CATLEJ010000221.1 GCA_949916125.1 uncultured Oscillospiraceae bacterium | reverse complement strand
CTTGGCGGCGTCCTCCGCGCAGGCCCACTCCACCAGGTCGTAGATGTCCTTGAAGTGGTAGTAGAAGGTCATGCGGCTGATGCCGCAGTCCTCCGCGATATCGTTGATAGTGATCTTGTTCAACGGCTTTTGGAGCAGCAGGTTTTTCAGCGACGCGGCCAGCGCCCGTTTGGTGGTCTGTGACATACCGGCATCCCCTTCCAGCGTTTATGCTGTCCACCCGCCATGGACATATCGCAAAGTGACTTAGAACCTGTCTTGCAGTATAATATATCGCAAATCGGCCGTCAAGATTTTATCGCGCGCGGTATGCCGACGCCCGGCAGCTTCCGTTTATCAATGCGGGCCGGCCCGCCTCGGCGGAGTATGAGTTCCGGGCGGGCAAAAATAGTTTTGGGGCCTTGACCGATTTGGTCAACGGCGGTATGGTAGAACTGAAAGGAGGGGCCGGTCATGAATCAGAAGTTTTTCAATCTCCCCCAGGAGCGGCAGGACCTCATCCGGAACAGCGCCATGGTGGAGTTTGGCGAGGGCAGCTTCAAAAAGACGTCGACGGACTCCATCGCCAAGCGGGCGGGGGTGTCCAAAGCCCTTCTGTTCCACTATTTCAAGGACAAGCGGGAGCTGTACCTCTATCTGTTCCAGTACGCCATCGACGAGTGTATGCGCATTTTCGACCGCCATATGCTCAAGGCCGCCTACTTCGGCGAAACGGACTTTTTCCGCACGCTGGAAATCGGGCAAAAGGTGAAGATGGACATGGTGCGCCGCCATCCTGGGCTGTTCCGCTTCGTCATGCGGGCCTACTATGAGGGGGACAACGTGCTTACCCCCAAGCTGCGGAAAAAGCTGGACGACGTGCTCCGGGAAACCACCGACAGCTTTCTCTCCCGGATGGACCTGCATAAGTTCAAGGACGGCGTGGATCCCAAAATATTGGTCCGGCTGCTGACCCTGGCGGCGGAGGGGATGCTGGCGGAGACAAAGGCCCGCACGCCGGAGGAAATCAACAAACTGTTCCAGGAGTACCAGAAATACGCGGATATGCTGCGGCAGAATCTCTACAAGGAGGAATACTTATGATCCAAATTGACCATCTGACCAAGACCTATGGCAGGGCCCGGGGAGTGGCGGATCTATCCCTCCATGTTCCCGAGGGCGTCTGCTTCGGCTTCATCGGCCCCAATGGGGCGGGCAAATCCACCACCATCCGTACCCTGCTGGGGCTGCTCTCCCCCACCGCCGGGTCGGCAAGGGTGCTGGGGCTGGACTGCGTTCGGGAACGGCAGAAGATCTTGGTCCAGGTGGGCTATATGCCCTCCGAGGCCATGTTTTACCCGGATATGCGGGTGAGTGAGGTGATCCGCCTGTCCGCCGCCCTGCGGGGGCTGGACTGCCGGGCGCAGGCCGCCGCCCTGTGCGAAGCGCTGGAGCTGGACACCCACAAACGGATCCGGGAGCTGAGCCTGGGCAACCGGAAAAAGGTGTCCATCGTGTGCGCCATGCAGCACCGGCCTCGGCTGTATGTCCTGGACGAGCCCACCAGCGGCCTGGACCCGCTGGTCCAGCGGGCGTTCTGGGGCGAGCTGGAGCGCCGGCAAAAGGAAGGGGCCACCGTGTTCCTGTCCTCCCACGTGCTCTACGAGGTGGGGCGGTACTGCGACCGCGCCGCCATCCTCCGAGAGGGGCGGCTCATCGTGGAGGGAACCACGGCGGAGCTGGATATCGAGAACCGGTTTTTTGACTACTACGAAGGGAGGGTACAGGCATGACCGTGTTCAAAAAGGAGCTGCGGAGCGGTGGGCTGGGCTTTCTGGTGTGGTCGCTCATCATCGGCGGCCTGATGGCGGTATGTGTGGGGCTGTATCCGTCCATGGCCGGTTCCATGGGCGATATATCTGAGCTGTTCGCCGGTATGGGGGATTTCTCCGCGGCCTTTGGGTTGGACAAGCTGCAATTTGGCTCTGTCATGGGCTTTTATGGCACGGAGTGCGGCAATATCCTGGGCCTGGGCGGGGCATTTTATGCGGCCCTCACCGCAATGGGACTGCTGGCGGGGGAAGAGGGCGGCCATACGGCGGAATTCCTGCTCACCCACCCAGTGAGCCGCCTGCGCGTCTGTCTGGAAAAGCTGGCGGCGCTGGCGGTGCTGGTGACCGGGCTAAACGCGCTGTGCTTTGCCTGCGGCGCGGGCGGGATCCTGGCCATCGGCGAGGACACGGACTGGGGCGGTCTGCTGCGCTACCATGGGGCCCTCCTGCTGATGCAGCTGGAGATCGGCGCGCTGTGCTTTGGCCTGTCTGCCTTTCTGCGCCGGGGCGGGCTGGGGCTGGCCATGGGGCTGGCTGCGCTGCTGTATTTCGCGGGCCTCCTTGTCAACCTGGATCAGGGGCTGGACTGGCTGCGCTTTATCACGCCTTACTACTACGCCGACGCCGCCCGGGTCTTTGCCGACGAGACCCTGGCAGGCCCGATGCTGGCGGGGTGCGCCCTGGGAGGACTCGGAATTGGGGCCGGTTTATGGTGGTATCGGAGAAAGGATATTGCGTAAATTCCTGATATAAATGTACCAGCGCCCGGCTCCTGCTGAGAGCCGGGCGCTGGTATTGTAGCAGCACAGTTTCTCTTATTTGGAAAGGGCCTCGTCGATGGCCTGGGCGGCGGTCTTGCCCGCGCCCATGGCCAGGATGACGGTGGCCGCGCCCGTCACCGCGTCGCCGCCGGCGTAGACGTTCTCCCGGCTGGTGAGGCCGTGCTCGTCGGCGATGATGCCGC
>CATLEJ010000220.1 GCA_949916125.1 uncultured Oscillospiraceae bacterium | reverse complement strand
TATACCTGGAGCGAGACTGCCGCCTACCTGCCAAAACTATGCGCTAAATATTTGACGCCCGAGGAATTGGCGCAGAGAATCAGGCAGCGTGACGATACTTGGAACCTCACCAACCCGGAAATCAAAATAGTTCGTGCCACAGAAAAAAAGAGCAGAAGAATCAAGAAGAATCGAGGCGAATCCAGATGAGCGACACCATCACCATCGGGGTGGATCATGGGTATGCCGCCATGAAGTCCACCCATTTTTCGTACCCCACCGGGCTGGTGGAGTATGAGCATGAACCCTACACCCAGAAGGATGTGCTGGAATACGGCGGCAGGTTCTATGTGGTGGGCAGCGGACGCCAGCCGCTCCAGAAAGACAAAACGGTCACAGAGGACTACTACCTCTTGACCCTCGCCGCTATTGCCAAAGAGCTGGCCCACCGGGGCGCGGAACCCACCGCCGCTGTCCATCTTGCGGCGGGCCTGCCCCTCACCAGCTTCGGGCGGGACAAGAAGAAGTTCCGGGCCTACCTGCTCCGGGACGGCCAGCCGGTGTCCTTCCGCTACGAGGGTATCGCCTACACCGTCACCATCGCGGAGGTGTCCCTGTTCCCCCAGGGCTACGCCGCCGTCCTCACCCAGCAGGAATTGCTGGACGAACCCTCCGTCATCGTGGCGGACATCGGGGGCTGGACGGTAGACCTGATGCGGCTGGACAACCGCATCCCCAACGCCGCCACCTGCCGGAGCCTGGAGCTGGGCATGATCCGCTGCTTGGATGAGATCGCGGAGCAGGTGCGCCGCGCCCTGGGCCTGTCCATGACGGCGGCGCAGATCGAGAGCTGTCTCCGGGGTGAGTCCGGCAGCACAGGCGAACAGGTTAGGGAGATCATCCATCGGGAGGCCGGAGCCTATACCCGCCGCCTGCTGTCCGCCATTACCGAGAGCGGCCTGGATACCCGTGCCATGCCCGCCGTCTTCCTGGGCGGCGGGGCCGCGCTGCTGAAACGCCACGTTGGGGCCACAGACGGCCTGTGCCGCCCGCTTATCCTGGATGACGTATGTCTGAACGCCAAAGGCTACGAGCGCCTTGTGGGCCAGTTGTCGCGGGGTGTGAAGGGTGGCGGAAAAGCGGCGGGTGAACCTCTCCCTCAACCTCTCCGCTCCCCACCAGCGGGAGGCGTGGGGAATCATCCGGGCTATCCCCGCTGGACAGCGGACGGACGCTGTGTGCCGGATGATCTGCAAGGGCTATAAACGGGACGCTCTGCTGGAGGAGATCCGCGCGGTCATCCGGGAGGAACTGCACAGCGTGGAATTTATCTCTGTAAAAGAAAAAACCGAGCAGCCGCAGGGGGCCGGGGACTTGGATGACAATGTCCTCGGCTTTCTGCTTGCGCTGCAAAATGATGGAGGTGACGAATGATCTGATCCGCTATTTTGATATGTTCGCGGGGATCGGCGGCTTCCGGGCCGGACTGACCCGCGCGGGCGGGTTCCAGTGTGTTGGCCACTGCGAGATCGACAAGTACGCCGACGCCAGCTACCGCGCCATCCACGACATTGGAAAGGAGGAAGTGTACTATCCAGACGCAACCAAAATCGACCCCGGCGGAATGCCGGATTTCGACCTGCTTTGCGCCGGTTTTCCGTGTCAATCGTGGTCAGCATCAGGGCATAAATTGGGCTTTGCTGACCCCAGAGGCGCTCTCTTCTTTGAGATTGCCCGACTGGCTGAAGCAAGGAAGCCTGCGTATTTGCTGCTTGAAAATGTTCCCCGAATTTTACTCCACGACCAGGGACGGGCGTTTGCGACAATCCTCTCCACGCTTCATGAGCTGGGGTATGGTCTCGAATGGAATGTGTGTGACAGCGCAGACCACCAAGTGCCTCAATCGCGGCGAAGGGTCTATATTGTCGGATATCTTGATCCCCGATGCGCCGGCCAAGTATTTCCTATCGCCGGAGCAAACGGAAAGACTCTTGTTCAAATCCTTGGAGGGCCGCAGGGATCGAGAGTCTACGATATCGAAGGAGTAGCCTGCACCCAGACGGCGGGGGCCGGGGGCATGGGCGGCAAAACCGGACTGTACCTGATTCCGCCCGAAGCCGCCTTTGTGGATCTGTCTGTTGGGGAACCCAGGCGGACCGATACCGCCCGGTGCCTCACCGCCCGGTACGGGCAGACCACCCTTTCCAACCACAGAGCTGAGCGATCCGGGGTGCTGCTGATCAAAGAGGGAACCAAACAGGGCTATGCGGAGGCCGCCCCCGGCGACAGCGTGGACCTGGGCTTTCCAAACAGCAAGACCAGAGGTGGCCGGGTAAGCAAGCTGGCCCATGACGCCGCCAGTGTGCAGGGCATTGTGGACCAGGGCGGGCGCATCCGCCGCCTGATGCCCAGGGAGTGCCTCCGCCTCCAGGGCTTTGCGGAGGACCAGATCGACCGGCTGCTGGCCATCACCTCGGACGCCCAGGCGTACAAACAGGCCGGAAACTCTGTCACCGTCAATGTGATCGAAGCCATTGGCCGCCGAATCCGGGTGGTGGATGAGCAGCTCCGAAAGGAGGCAGCGGCATGAGCGAGATCGGCATCAAGGATCAATGCTTCGGTGTAGAGGTGGAGATGACGGGTATCACCCGCAGACAGGCCGCCGAAGCACTGGCCGCCTATTTTGGAACATCGCCCCAATATCTGGGGACCTATTACGACACCTGGGGCGTGACCGACCCGGAGGGCAAGGTGTGGAAGCTGATGAGCGACAGCAGCATCAAGCCAGAGAAGAAAACTGCGGGTGGGTACATATCCG
>CATLEJ010000219.1 GCA_949916125.1 uncultured Oscillospiraceae bacterium | reverse complement strand
CCTTGACACTGCTGCCCGACACCTGGACGGTCAGCACCGTGGGAATGTGATCCCGCTGCGCCGCCTGCGCCAGCGCCCCGTCCACCCGCCTCCGGACGGCGGTCCCGTAGGTTTCAAAGTTCTCGGGGCTGCCGGTGAGCCGGGTAAAAAGCTCCAGCAGGTCCAGATAGTCCTGGAAAGAGGACACGTCGAAGTAGGCAGCGGGAATGCCCGCCCGGTGGAACGCCTCTTTCATCTCTAAGTTGGAGGGGGACAGGCTGCTGGCGATGATCAGATCCGGCTGCGCCGCCAGCACCAGCTCCAGGCTGGGCTTCATGCCCGAGCCGATGCTGGCCACCTCATCCCCCAGCTCCATGCCGTAGGATTCCCAGGCGTCGTCCGCAGTGGCCGCGAGGACGGCCTCCCCGCCCGCCAGGCACCAGATATCGGCAAAGCTGCCGATCATGGCCACCACCCGCCGGGGCTGGGGCAGGGCAACCTCCTGCCCCCACCCGTCCGAAAAGGCGATCAATTCCTCCCCGGATGAGGGGCCGGCGGATGGCCGGGCCTGTTCCTCCGCCCCGGCCGGGGCCCCGCAGGCACAGGCCGTCAGCAGAATGCACGCCAGCAGCGCGCAGCAGCCGCGTCGTCTCATCATCATGACACCCTTTCCTGAAACGGGCCGGGGCAGAAGGTCTGTCCCGGCCCGCGGTATCTCCAGTATATTAGTCATACTTCGCGATAATGGCGTCCCGCTCCCCCGGATGGGCGGCGGACCACTCTTCCCAGCTCTGCCCCGCCCCGGCGGCAGCGCGGCCCAGCTCCACCAGCAGGGCGGGCAATTCCGTCTCCAGTACGGTGGCCGCAGGCTCCCCGAAGCGGGCCGCGCCCACCCTGTCACTACCCCCCAGGAACATCCGGAAGGCGGGCATGGGGGTCTTGTCCACCGGCTTCACACAGCCCTGGAAGCCAATGGCTCCCGCCTGGTGGGCCGAGCAGCTGGACGGGCAGCCGGAAATGCAGACGCCAGGCAGGGCCCCGTCCGGGAGATTTGCCGCCCGCACAGCGTCCACAGCCGCCTGAAGGACGCTCTGGCTGTCCCGCACCCCCTGCTGGCAGACCGAAGCCCCGATACAGGCCACGCTGTGCTCAAAGCGGGTCTGCGCCCCGTCGGCGGTGGCCTCCAGCACCCGTTCCGCCTCGGAGGCGGTGAGGTTGATGACGTACATCGTCTCATCAGGGGCCACCCGGATTTCCGTCCCGGGCATATTCTTCAGCAGCCTGTAGAGCGCCGCGGGCTTGTCCGGGGGCAGCAGCCCGCCGATCGGATGATACTTCACCGCATACAGCCCCGGCTGCTTCTGGGCAATGGCCCTGGGATGCGTCAGCGTCCCGTCCCCCGCCTTGCTCACCGGGGCGGCGGCCGGACGCACCGTAAGTCCCCCGGCCTGTTTGGCCCGCTCGAGGTTGGACAGGAACGCATCCCGGAGGCCCTCCGCCCCCAGGGTTTCCTGCATATGGCGGGTGCGGGCCTTGGGGCGGCTGTCATAGTTCCCATGGGCACAGAAGGTGTCGATCATGGCCCTGACATAATACAGGACGTCCTGGGGGGGAATCCCCTCCGCCACCGGTACACCCATGGCGGGGCTGAGCATCCCAAGCCCCCCGGCAATCCGCAGGGAGAACGTGCCGTCCGCCTGCGCCTGAAAGCCCATATCCCGGAAGGCGCTGTGGACGCTGTCGTCCACCCCGTTGGAGAAGGCAATTTTCAGCTTTCGGGGCATATGAATGTCCCGGCAGATGGAGAGCAGGTACTCCGACACGGCCTCGGCACAGGGGATGACGTCAAACGCCTCGCCGGGCTGGACGCCTGACAGCGGGCTGCACATGACGTTGCGGGGATTGTCCCCGCCGCCGCCCTTGCTGTAAATGGCGCACTCCATGGCCCCCTCCATCAGCGCGGGCACCTGCCCGGCGGACAGGTCGTGGAGCTGAATGGTCTGGCAGGTGGTGAGCTTCAGCCGCCCCACCTGCTCCCGCTCCACCGCCTCGGCCAGAAACTTCAGCCGCTCCAGCGTAAGCCGACCGCCCGTCAGGCGCAGGCGCAGCATATGCCGTGCCGGATCCCGCTGGGCATAGCTGCCCATGCCGCCGGACATTCCCTTATACGTCTTCCGGTCCAGCTCTCCCCGGTCAAAGGCATGGATTGTCTCTTGAAAGTCTTTGATCTCCGTACGAAACGTGTTTTCCCACTGGCAATCCATCACAGCTCCCCAGCCTTTCCTGAAAACGGCCAAATGGCCGCCTATTTGTGTTATCAGCCGCAGACAGGACGCGGCCCGCTCCCCGCCTGTCCGTGATCCTACACCGTATTATACAGTATTTTTTCCCCTTTTCAAGACTGTTCAAACCACATTGGGAAATTCCCCCGCGCCGGAGGCGGCACACTGATGCGGAGACCTGCCCCACGTTTCGGCACAAATCCGTAAATTACAAAATTTTTAGTTTTCCTTATTGACATTCCCCAACTCGTTTGGTATAATAACCCTCGCCGTTTGACGAACGGAAGAACGATTGGGGAGCATAGCTCAGCTGGTAGAGCACTTGCCTTACAAGCAAGGGGTCACAGGTTCGAGCCCTGTTGTTCCCACCAAGCTTGTGGCGCGGTAGTTCAGTTGGTTAGAACGCCGGCCTGTCACGCCGGAGGTCGAGGGTTCAAGTCCCTTCCGCGTCGCCACTTTTTCATATGCCCAGGTAGCTCAGTTGGTAGAGCAGTGGACTGAAAATCCACGTGTCGCTGGTTCGATTCCGGCTCTGGGCAC
>CATLEJ010000218.1 GCA_949916125.1 uncultured Oscillospiraceae bacterium | reverse complement strand
GACCTCCACGAGCCCATCCTGGTGCGCCGCTCCGCCGTCATTGACGGGGAGAGCCGCCACAAGCTGGTGCGCACCACTGTGGGCCGCCTGCTGTTCAACGAGGGCATCCCCCAGGATCTGGGCTTCGTGGATCGCAGCGACCCCGAGCAGGTGTTTGAGCCCGAAATCAACTTCATGTGCGGCAAGAAGCAGCTGGGCAAGATCGTGGATCGCTGCATCAACCAGCACGGCTTTACCCGCTCCGCCGAGGTGCTGGACACCATCAAGGCCCGGGGCTACAAGTTCTCCACCCGGGGCGCGCTGACCGTGGCCATCGCGGACATGACCGTCCCCGACGAGAAGCGGGATCTCATCGCCGCCACCGAGAAGGAAGTCGTCAAGATTGAGAACCAGTACAAGCGGGGCTTCCTCACCAACGACGAGCGCTACCGCCTGGTGGTGTCCGCCTGGGAAAAGACCACCGCCGATGTGTCCGATGCCCTCCAGGCGTCTATGGACCGCTACAACCCCATCTTCATGATGGCGGACTCCGGCGCCCGTGGTTCCCAGGCCCAGATCCGCCAGCTGGCCGGTATGCGCGGCCTGATGGCCGACACCTCCGGCCGCACCATCGAGATCCCCATCAAGTCCAACTTCCGGGAGGGCCTGACGGTGTTGGAGTACTTCATTTCCTCCCGGGGCGCCCGGAAGGGCATGGCGGACACCGCCCTGCGTACCGCCGACTCCGGTTACCTCACCCGCCGACTGGTGGACGTGTCCCAGGAGGTCATCATCCGCGAGGAGGACTGCGGCACCCACGACGGGATCACCGTGTCCGAGATCAACGAGAACGGCCAGGTCATCGAGCCGCTGGTGGAGCGCCTGCGGGGCCGCTACCTGGCGGAGGATTTCGCCGACCCCAAGACCGGCGAGGTGCTGGTGGGCCGCGACACCCTGGTGGACGGCGACACGGCCAAGCTGATCGAGGCCAGGCTCCAGGAGCAGGCCGAGGCCGAGGGCGACCCCGACCGCAAGGTGTCCGTGAAGGTGCGCTCCGTGCTCACCTGCGAGGCCCGCAGCGGCGTGTGCGCCAAGTGCTACGGCATGAACCTGGCCTTCGGCGAGCCCGTGGGCCAGGGCGAGGCGGTGGGCATCATCGCCGCCCAGTCCATCGGCGAGCCGGGCACCCAGCTGACCATGCGTACCTTCCACACCGGCGGCGTGGCCGGCGGCGACATCACCCAGGGCCTGCCCCGGGTGGAGGAGCTGCTGGAGGCCCGCAAGCCCAAGAAGATGGCCCAGCTGGCCGAGATCTCCGGCATTGTCACCATGGAGGAGACCAAGCGGGCCACCCTGTGCAACCTCACCATCACCGCCGGGGACGGCGAGGTGGTCACCTATGCCGTGCCCTACAGCGCGGGCATCCGGGTGAAGGACGGCGACCAGGTGAAGAAGGGCCAGCGCCTCACCGACGGCGCCCTGTCCCCCCACGAGGTGCTGCGCATCCGGGGGGTGGACGCAGTCCACAACTACCTGATCCAGGAGGTCCAGAAGCCCTACCGCCAGCAGGGCGTGGACATCAACGACAAGCACATCGAGGTCATTGTCCGCCAGATGATGCGCAAGGTGCGGGTGGAGGAGGCCGGGGATTCCACCCTGCTGTCCGGCTCCACCATCGACATTGTGGAGTTCCGGGACGCCTGCGCCGCTGTCCAGGCCCGCATGGACGCCGGGGAGACCCGGGAGGACGGCGAGCCGCTGGTGCCGCCCACCTGCACCCGGCTGCTGCTGGGCATTACCAAGGCGTCGCTGGCCACCGAGTCCTTCCTGTCCGCCGCCTCCTTCCAGGAGACCACCAAGGTGCTCACCGAGGCCGCCATCAAGGGCAAGGTGGACCACCTCCAGGGCCTGAAGGAGAACGTCATCATCGGCAAGCTGATCCCGGCGGGCTCCGGCCTTGCCGCCTACCGCAAGTTCGACGAGATCGAGGACGAGGTCCACGACGACAACCGCTTCCGGGATGTGGCCGCCGCCGCGGCGGCGGACCGGGCGGAGGACGAAAACCCCGTGCCCGACGACGAGGACGAGCTGGAGGACGACGAGGTGCTGTCCATCTCCATCGAGGGGGAGGACGAGCCGGAGCTGTCCCTCAGCGAGGAATAACACAAAAGCAGCCCCCATCGCGCCGCGATGGGGGCTGCTTTTACAGGACGCCCAGATGCTCCAGCAGGATTTTTAGGCCGATCAGGATGAGCACGACGCCGCCCAGCAGCTCCGCCTTTGACTTGTACCGGGTGCCGAACACATGGCCGATCTTCACCCCCGCCGCCGACAGGACGAAGGTACACACCCCGATGAGGGACACCGCGGGGACGATGTCCACCCGCAGGAAAGCGAAGGTGACCCCCACCGCCAGCGCGTCGATGGAGGTGGCCACCGCCAGCAGCAGCATGGTCATGGGGGCCAGCGAGGGGTCGCATTCCTCGTCGTCCCCGCCCAGGGCCTCCCGGACCATGTTGCCGCCGATGAAGGCCAGCAGGCCGAAGGCGATCCAGTGGTCAATCTTCGTGATCATGTCGGCAAAGGCGGAGCCCAGCAGCCAGCCGATGGCGGGCATCAGCGCCTGGAACGCCCCGAACCACACCCCCACAATGACCGCGTGGCGGGGCCTCAGCTCCCGGATGGACAGCCCCTTGCAGACAGCCACCGCGAACGCGTCCATGGACAGCCCTACCGCCAGCACCAACAGTTCCGTTAACCTCATTGCCAATCATCCCTTCTTCTGTAGTTTGAGGGTATGCGGGGGAATAAAAAAAGAGACCATACCCGCATACACGCGGATAAGTCTCATCGTCGGCACAAGCTTCGCT
>CATLEJ010000217.1 GCA_949916125.1 uncultured Oscillospiraceae bacterium | reverse complement strand
GGTGAGCCCAGCTGGCAGATTCTGAACAACCTGGCCAGGAAGCTGCTTCAGATCGAAGCCGATCATCCCCGTGAGGAGGCAGCGAAGCTGCTGATGGCCGCGTCCCAGGGCTCACTGGCCAAGGCGTCCATGGAGGGCGAGGTCGAAAACGAGGGCGCGGTGCTGTGCGGGCAGGTGTGCGGCCTGATCCACGAGATCAAGCCGGTACGCAGCCTCATCGCCGACCTGTGCGCCGAGGCCGAGAAGATTCTCAGCCAGAGCCACACCATGGGGCTGTGACCGCTCCAGAAAGGGATGAAACTACTATGGCTGTACCTGTAACGGATGTGGAGAAGCGCTCCCCGCTGTATCAGTTCCTGGAATGGAATATCGCCCCAACCCCGGCGGAGACGGTGGACCGGATTATGCAGGGCGGCTTCGATCCGGCGGGCGCTATGCCCCCCTGGGAGATGAACCGCCTGTTTGACAGCGGCTATCTGCCCGGTGAGTTCGGGTGGTGGACGCTGCCCGACGGCGGGGTCATGCTGGCCAACCTGACGCAAATGCCCGGTGTGCGCCCGGAGATGTTTGATTGGTGGTTCGCTTGGCACGGTCTGGATCCCATGCGCTATAAGATCTGGGACAAGGACGACCACTACTACTGCCTGACCCAGAACCCGGAGGTCTCCCTGAACGCCTCGCTGAGTATGAAGGAGCGCTACTGGAACACGGCCCACGAGATCCGGGAGGCGCTGCTGCCCGGGCAGGAGCCCGTGGGGGTGCGGCTGAACTTTGTGCCGCCGGAGCAGGTGGGCTTTGATCCGGAGCGTCTGAAGGAGTTCGACGGCACCATCGTATGCACCCCCGGACCGGCGATTATGGTGCATTTCCTGCGCCCCACGGCGGAGGGCTGCGAGCTGCGCACCCGCTTCTGGATGGGGTATACGGTGGCGGACGGCAAGCCTGTGCGCATACCTGATTTCCCCGCCAATGAGATGGCGGCCAAGGCGATGCTGATCCACAACGTAAAGGAATTCACCCATCTGGCAAAGCTGCTGCCGGTGGTTTACGCCCAGTTCAAAGACGATTTCACGGTCCAGCCCTTCCAGCTGGACGAGAGGAGGTAACGGATCATGATTGGGACCAATCACAAAATCGAGTTCTACCCGGAAAAATGCGTCGGCTGCCAGTTGTGCTACAAGGCGTGCTTTGTCGACGTGATCCGCTGGGATGCGGAGCAGAAGAAGCCCGTTTTCAAGTATGTAGAGGACTGTGAGCATTGTTTCTACTGCCAAAGCGTCTGTAGACGGGACGCCATCCGGGTGATCCCGGATCATGCCAGCGAGCACCTGCTGCAGCACTTTGAGCGTTATTCGTAAGGCGGTGAAGAAAATGGAAGTAAAACGCAGTCAGTTAAGTTGTGATGTTTTGATCGCAGGCGGCGGCATCGGCGGCCTGGTGTGCGCCGTTGAGCTGAAGGAAAAGAACCCGGATCTGGACGTGCTCATCGTGGAAAAGCAGTTCGCGGGTTACGGCGGCAAGGCCAACAAGGGCGGCGGGGTGCTCCAGTATTTCCAACTGGATAAGATTACTCCCATGGATTTCCTGGCCTTCCATGTGAACGAGATCGGCTGCTATCTGGGCGACCAGGAGCTGATGCTCAAGTACGTGGAAATGAACCACGAGATGCTGGATAAGATGTCCAACTGGGGAATCAACGTGCCCAAAAACGAGGATGGCGCCTATGACGTCATGCCTACCGGGCCGTTTACGGCCATGATCCGCGTGGATCTGGATCTGTGTCTGCATATGCGCAGGCGCGCTGAAAAGCTGGGGGTGCGTATCTTGGACAAGACCGCCATGGCGGGGCTGTACGTGAAGGACGGCGTGATCCAAGGGGCCAGCGCCTACAGCATTCTGGACGACGGCAATTTCTATACCGTCAGCGCCAAAAAGGTGGTACTGGCCACCGGCTCCCAGAACTACCGCTTCGGCTCCATGTGGAGCAGCGGCCGGGGCGACGGCATTGCCGCGGCCTACCGGGCGGGCGCGGAGATGCGCAACGCCGAGTTCGGCAATTTCGCCCAGCTGGTAAAAGCCCGCAGCCACCATGAGGTAGTGTTCGGCGAGAACTTCATGTATAACGCCAAAAACGAGCACATCACCAAAAACTTCACGGACAAGCGGCAGACCGACATCCCCAGTGTGGCGGTGCGGGAGTGGTACCTCCAGATGCTGAGCGGGAACGGCCCCGTGCATCTGGACTTCGGCCCGCCCCAGGGTGACCCGGCAGCCCTGAACCTGCGCTGGAAGCTGGACTATGGGCAGCGTTTCCAGGAGCTGAACCGAGCAGACGGCGCGGACATTGATGTGGATCTTGAGGTTTGCCCCATGCTGATCGGCGAGCAATCCTGTATCCGGGTGGGGCACGATATGCAGACCTCCGTGGACGGGCTGTATGCCATCGGCGACTGCAGCTACTGTGGATCCGCCGCGCCGGGGGCGGTGCCCGCCCCGCCGGGACGCAACCGCGGCTCCGGCATCCTCAACGCCGTATTCGCCGGCATCCTCTGCGGCGATGCGGTGGCGGCTTTGGAGCTCCATGACCCCGCCCCCATCCCAGAGGCCGCGGTGGACGCCGAGGTGGAAGCCATTTACGCCCCCCTGAACCGGGAAAGCGGCTGCGATCCCAAGGAGGTCATTGCACTGGTACAGCAGGCCATGGCCCCTTCAGATTACTCGGTATACATGGAGGCCGGGCGCATCGCCGAGGCCGAGAAGCTGGTAGCCCAGGCGAAGGAGCTGGCAAAGACGCTCAAGGCGGAGGATATGCACGGTGTGCTGGCCTGCCACGAGGCGGAATTCATGGTGCTCTCCGCCGAGCTGCACTACACCGCCT
>CATLEJ010000216.1 GCA_949916125.1 uncultured Oscillospiraceae bacterium | reverse complement strand
TTCGACAGCAGCTATGACGAGCTGCCCGGCTGCGCCTGCCTCATCGCCGGCGGGGAGAGCCGGGAGCCCAAACGGGTGCTGGACGAGGTGCTGAAGGAGGCGGCCCGCCTGGGGCGGGAGGGCATCGATCCCGGGCTGTGGGACCGGCTGAAGAAGGCGGCCTATGGCTCCATGGTGCGGCGGCTCAACGCCCTGGACGACACCTGCTTCGAGCTGGCCCAGGCCCACTTCGACGGCGAGGACTACCTCGGCTTTCCCCAGGTGTTCCAGAGCATTGAGCGCTCCGACGCCGAGGCGCTGCTGCGGGAGTGGTGCGTGGAGGAGCGCGCGGCCCTGTCGGTGATTGTGCCGGGCGGCTGACCAACCAAAGATAAAGAGGAATGACCATATGATAAACACGGTGACCTTTCCCGGCCTGGGGCTGGAATTTGAGCTGAACCGGGTGGCCTTCTCGGTATTCGGCCACAACATCTACTGGTACGGGGTAATCATCGCCACGGGCTTCCTGCTGGCGGTGGCCTTCGGGCTCTGGAAGGCCCCCAAGTTCGGGCTGGATCCCGACGCCATTGTGGACGCGATTTTTTACGTGGTGCCCTCCGCCATCATCGGGGCGCGGCTGTACTACGTGATCTTCAATCCCACCGTGTGCTATAATGCCGACGGCTCCTTCAGCCTGCTGCGGGCCATCGCCTTCTGGGACGGGGGGCTGGCCATCTACGGTGGGGTGATTGCCACGGTGATCTCCGCCCTGATCTTCTGCAAGGTGCGGAAGGTGGACTTCTGGAGCGGCATGGACATCACCTCCTACGGCCTGCTCATCGGCCAGCTCATCGGCCGGTGGGGGAACTTCGTCAATGTGGAGGCCTACGGCGGCGTCACCGATCTGCCCTGGCGGATGTGCTCCACGTCCATCGCCAACGAGCTGTGGGGCAAGGGGCTGCTGGACAGCCAGGAGGCGTACCAGAGCATTCTCGACGGTGCCCTGGGCGTCCACCCCACGTTTTTGTACGAGTCCCTGTGGAACCTGCTGGGCTTTGTCCTCCTGCTCCTGCTGATGAAGAAGGGCCGGAAGTTCAACGGGCAGATGTTCCTGACCTACGTGATCTGGTATGGCCTGGGCCGGGCAGCCATTGAGGGGCTGCGCACCGACAGCCTGTATTTCTTCGGCACCCCCATCCGCTCGTCCCAGATGCTGGGGATCGTGTCGGCGGTGGTGGGGGTCGGGCTGTTTGTACTGCGGCTGAAAACCGCGGGCCCCCCGTCCCCTCCCTTTGTCAAGGGGGCGGCCCCTGTGGAGCCTGCCGCGCCTGCGGCGGAAAGCGCCCCGGCGGGGAGCGGGACCGAGCCGCCCGCCCCGGCGGAACCCGTGCAAGCCATCCCGGCGGGGACGGCGGAACCCCCTGCCCGGCCGGAGGAAACAAATAAGGAGGAGACAGGCGATGGCGGCGACAATCATTGACGGCAAGGCCCTGGCGGCCAAGGTAAAGGAGAACGTCCGTCAGGAGGCGGCCCGGCTGCCCCGGAAGCCGGGGCTGGCGGTGGTGTTGGTGGGGGACGACCCGGCCTCCAGGGTCTATGTGAACGGGAAAAAGAGGGACTGCGAGGAGTGCGGCTTCTACAGCGAGGAGTACGCCCTGCCCGCCCAGACCACCCAGCAGCAGCTGTTGGAGCTGGTGGCGGAGCTGAACGGCCGGGCGGACATCGACGGCATTTTGGTGCAGCTCCCCCTGCCAAGGGGGCTGGACGAGCGGGAGGTGCTGCTGGCCATCCACCCGGACAAGGACGTGGACTGCTTCCACCCCTTCAACGTGGGCAGGCTCACCATCGGCGACCCGGTGTTCCAGCCCTGCACCCCCGGCGGCGTGATGGAGATGCTGAAGGAATACCACATCGACCCGGCGGGCAAGCGGTGCGTGGTGCTGGGCCGCTCCAACATCGTGGGCAAGCCCATGGCCCTGCTGCTGCTCCACGCCCACGGCACGGTGACGGTGTGCCACTCCAGGACGCCGGACCTGAAGGAGCTGGCGGCCACCGCGGATATCCTGGTGTCCGCGGTGGGGAAAACGGGGCTGGTCACCGCCGACATGGTGAAGGAGGGCGCGGTGGTCATCGACGTGGCCATGAACCGCAATGAGTCAGGCAAGCTGTGCGGCGACGTGTGCTACAACCAGGCGGCGGAGAAGGCGTCGTTTATCACCCCGGTGCCCGGCGGTGTGGGGCCCATGACCCGGGCCATGCTCATGAAAAACACCCTGACGGCGGCAAAGCTGCATCAGGGCATGGAGTGAAAAAAGCTCCCGGCCGGTATCTCCGGCCGGGAGCTTTTGACGCGCTACGCGCGCAGAGCGGCCGCCTGTCTGGGCAGAAGGGCCTGTACAAGCAGGGCGAGCAACGCCCCCGCCAGCACCCCCAGAAAGTTGAGCAGGATATCGTCCACATCAAAGCTCCGCCCGGCAAGGGGCTGGAGCAACTCCACCGCCAGGATGAAGCCCAGACCCGCGGGCAGCACCCGCAGCCCCCGAAGCCGTTCCCAGAGCAGCGGGACCAGGAAGCCGAAGGGAACCAGCAGGAGCACATTGCCCAGCATCATGGCCCACACCCAGTTCCCGGCGGTGTACCGCCCCTGGGCGATGGCCAGCAGGGTGGAGTCAAGGGCATAGCTTCCGGCGGCGGGGTCAAACCGGAAGGGGAGAAACGTCAGGGACAGCACCGCGCAAAGATACAGCGCAAACAGCGCCAGGGCCGTCTCGTGGGGGACAGACCGGCGGGCAAGCACTCCCACGCGGCACAGAAGGTATCGCAAAAGCGCAAACAGGGCCATGCCGATCAGCAGGGCGGGCAGCTTGTTTTGCACGAAGGAACGCGCGTAATCAAACAGCATTGCCAGCATAGAAAATACCTCCTTTTCCC
>CATLEJ010000215.1 GCA_949916125.1 uncultured Oscillospiraceae bacterium | reverse complement strand
GCTCAGGCCAGCTTGTTCAGCTTCAGGGTCATTGCGCTCTTTTTGTTGGCAGCGTTGTTGCTGTGCAACAGGCCCTTCGCGGCGGCCCGGTCCACGGCCTTGACAGCCACCTTATATGCGGCATCGGCCTCGCTGCGGTTGCCGCCGGCCACCGCGGCCTCAAACTTCTTCAGGTGGGTCTTGAGGGCGGACTTCTGCGCCTTGTTCTGAGTCGCCTTGGTGGTGTTGACCAAAACGCGCTTCTTGGCAGACTTGATATTGGGCAAACCAAACACCTCCTCCGATTTTTTCAAGATTTGGCGGGCAAATTCCCGCCGCAGATATGTATTCTAACATTAAAAGAAAAAAAATGCAACACCTTTTTTCTTTTTTTCGCATAGAAACTTTCCCTGGGCAAAAAATAGGCGCAAAGCCCTGTGAGGGCCGCAAGATATGGTATTTTAAGGAGGGTACGCCATGGCGCAGCGCCGCACCGATCTGGCCGTAGAGGCCCACCAGCTCTGGCGGGAGGGGGCGGGGGAGGCCTCCGCCCTGCCCGGCGTCCGGTCCGAGAGCAGGGACAGGGACGGGTTCCCCGTGGACGCCGTCACCATTTCCAGCGAGGAGGGGGCCCGGGCCCTGGGCAAGCCCCGGGGGGTGTATGTCACCGTCGAGCTGGACGGCCTGCTGCGCCGGGAGGAAGGGGCCTTCCGCCGGGCGGCCCAGGCGGTGGCGGCGGAGCTGCGCCCCCTGCTGCCCGGGGACGGCCCCGCCCTGGTGATGGGGCTGGGCAACCGGGCGGTGACCCCCGACCTGGTGGGGCCGCTGGCGGTGGACCACCTGCTGGTGACCCGGCACCTGGTGGCCCAGCTCCCGGAGCACTTCGGCTCCCTGCGGCCGGTGGCGGCGTCCGCCCCCGGCGTGCTGGCCTCCACCGGCATGGAGAGCAGCCTGATCGCGTCCGCCCTGGCGGGGGAGCTGCGGCCCGCCTGCGTCATCGCGGTGGACGCGCTGGCCTCCCGCTCCCTGGACCGGCTGTGCCGCACCGTGCAGCTGTCGGACACCGGGGTGATCCCCGGCTCCGGGGTGGGCAACCACCGCAGCCCCCTGAACCGGGAGACGCTGGGCGTGCCGGTGCTCACGGTGGGCTCGCCCACGGTGGTGGACGGGGCCACTCTGGCCCTGGATCTGCTGGAGCGGGCAGGGAAAACGGGCGCCGACCGGGACGACCTGCCGGGCGGGGAGGATTTTTTCGTCACCCCCCGGGAGGTGGACCAGCGGGTGGCGGACCTGGGGAAGGTGCTGGGCTACGCCATCAGCCTGGCGCTGAACCCGTCGCTGTCCTTTGACGACCTGGTCATGCTGTTGGAATAATCCCCGGTTCGACCGGATTTCCGGTTGTCCTTCCCGGTGTTTTCTGGTATACTAAACCCATTGACAACCGCGAGGGAGGGCGAGCACATGAGGAAAGCCGTGGATCAGCTGCTGCGCCATGCCCCCATCCGCTTTGCGGCGGATGTGGTGGACGTGTATTTCAGCAAGAACATCAGCCGGGCGGCGGCGGAGCTGGCATACTTCCTGATCCTCACCTTTTTCCCCATCCTGATCTGCATCTCCGCCTTCGTCAACGAGCTCCACCTGAACCTGCGCTCCCTGCTGGACCAGGCCGACCCCTTCCTCCCGGAGGGGGTGCTGCTGCTGTTCCGGGAGTACCTGGTGTATATCGACACCAACCAGTCTACGGCCATGCTGCTGTCCGGGGCGTTTCTGACGATCCTGTTTGCCTCCGCCGCCGTGCGCGGGCTGATGAACATGATGCGCGAGCTGTACGGCAGGGCCACCTTCCGGGGGGTGGGCCAGCTGGTGGCCAGCGTCCTGTTTGCCGCCCTGCTGCTGGTCACGATTTACCTGTCCATGGCGGTGGTGGTGACCGGGAACTGGTTTTTCCGCCTGCTGGGCCAGCTGCTGAAGCTGGACGGCCTGGTGGAGCGCTTCGGCACCTGGCAGTGGATGAAGTACCTGCTGCTGCTGGGGATGGTGTTCCTGTTCATCCTGCTGCTCTACCGCTTCGCCGCGCCGCTGGATAAGCCCCGGCCCCCGGTGGTGCCCGGCGCGCTGGCGGCGTCCCTGGCGCTGGCGGCAGCGTCGGCCATCTTCTCCCTGCTCATGGGCAACTCCGCCCGGTACTCGCTGATCTACGGCTCGCTGGCGTCGGTGATCCTGCTGCTGGTCTGGCTGTACCTGTGCGGCAATGTGCTGATCCTGGGCAATGTGGTGAACTATGTGATCTTTACCCACCGAAAGGAAAAGCGCAGACGCGCGGGCGCATAAAATCCCCCAAACCCGCCACACTATCCCCAGGCGTATTTCCCCGCCGGTCGGGTGGGGAAATACAGGATCTAAGTATCTTGCGACAGGGGGCGGCCGCCATGTGGCAGATCGGCGTGTGGGAGCGGGACGAGGGGCTGGCGGAGCGCATCAGCCGTATGGCGGAGGGGTTCCCGGCCTTAGTGCGGGCCTGCCGCCACCCCGCTTTGCTGGCGGGGGTGGGGCTGGACCTGCTGGTGGTGTCCCCCGGCGCGTCGGGCTGGGCGGGGGCCGGGGCGCTGAGCTGCCGCACGGCGCTGCTGCCCGGCGGGCTGTCCGCCCTCACCCGGGCGCTGCCCGCCGACGCCCTCATCAGCTACGGCCCCTCCCCCCGCAACACCCTCACCCTGTCCAGCCTGGACGACCTGCGGGCCTCGGTGGCGGTGCAGCGGGAGTTCCTCTCCCTGGGGGGCCGGGCGGTGGACCGGCAGGAGCTGGTGCTGCCCTACGACGGGCGCTCCCCCGACCTGCTGCTGGCGGAGGCCGGGACGGCGCTGCTGCTGGGGCGGCTGCCGGAGGAGAAATAACGGAAGGCGGCCCAGGGGCATTGCCCTTGGGCCGCCTCAGCGTGTCGAAAAAGTCTTTTCGCCACGCTGAGT
>CATLEJ010000214.1 GCA_949916125.1 uncultured Oscillospiraceae bacterium | reverse complement strand
CTGCTTCCCCCGCAGCTCCTCCGCCTGGATGTCCTTATCCCGCATCTGGTCCGCCAGCGCGCCGCTTTCGGCGTACAGCCGTTCCACCGCCTCATGGGCCTCATCCCGCTGCCGGACGGCGGCCTCGCAGTCCGCCTTCAGCTTCACGCTGTTGGCCCGGAGGCGCTCCAGCTGCTCCAGCCAGACGGAGATCTCCAACCCCTTCAGCTCATCCCGGAGCACCAGGTATTTTTTCGTTTTCTCCGCCTGCGCCCGCAGGGGCTCCACCTGGAGCTCCAGCTCGTCGATCTTGTCATTGATGCGCACCAGGTTCTCATCGGTGCGCTCCAGCTTGCGCTCCGCCTCTTCTTTGCGGTGGCGGAAGCGGGAAATGCCCGCCGCTTCCTCAAACACCTCCCGGCGGTCGGCGCTTTTGACGGACAGGATCTCATCAATGCGGCCCTGGCCGATAATGGAGTAGCCCTCCCGGCCGAGCCCGGTATCCATAAACAGCTCATTGATATCCTTCAGGCGGCAGGCCCGGCGGTTGATGTAGTACTCGCTCTCCCCGGAGCGGTAGTACCGGCGGGTCACCGCCACCTCCGTCTCCTCCATCTGGAAGATGTGCTCCGTATTGTCCAGCACCAGGGTGACCTCGGCAAAGCCCAGGCCCTTGCGCTTTTCCGTGCCGTTGAAGATCACATCCTCCATTTTGCTGCCCCGGAGGGTGCGGGTGGACTGCTCCCCCATCACCCAGCGGATGGCGTCCGCGATATTGGACTTGCCCGAGCCGTTGGGCCCCACCACCGCCGTGATGTCGGAGCCGAAGGCCAGCACCGTCTTGTCGGGGAAGGACTTGAAACCTTGAATTTCCAGCGCTTTTAACTACAATGGCCGCACCTCATTATCCAATATCCGCCCGCCCGGGCCGCCTGCCGGGCCCCGAGGGGAGGATCCTTCATCTTCCTGCACATCCATAGATGCTCATAGATAGTCTATTTTATCATTTTGTGCGCCGTATTGCAACAGTTTTCAGCCGCGGCTCCCCCTGTTTTTCCCATTTCCCCAGCCCCTAAATTGGGCAAAAAGACAGGCCGGGCCACCGGCCCGGCCTGAGACTGTCTTCAGGTGCAGAACAATGGCGCTCACTGCGCCCCGTTGAATTCGTCATAAAAGCGGTCGTGGATCACCTGCACCGCCCGGTCCGCATCGCTGATGTGGACCAGCACCGACACCTTGATCTCACGGGTGGAGATAATATTGTTGTTGAGGCCCGCATTAAACAGCGCCTCGAACATGGCGGCCGCCACGCCGGGGTTATTGATCATCCCCGCGCCCACAATGGACACCTTGGCGATGTTGTCCGACACATCGATATGGTCGAAGCGGATGCTGTCCCGGTTGTCCTCCAGCAGCTGACGGGCCTGCTCCATGTCCCCCTTCGCCACTGTAAAGCTGATATCCTTGGTCTCACTGCGGCCAATGGACTGGAGGATGATGTCCACGTTCACATTGTTCTTGGCCAGCAGGGAGAAAATTTTAAACGCGATGCCCGGGGTGTCCTCCAGGCCCACCAGGGCCAGCCGGGCCACATTTTTATCCTTGGCAACACCGCTGATATGGGATTTTTCCATGGTCTTGACAACCTCCTTCACTTTTGTACCGGGCTTGCCGGAGAAGCTGGACAGCACCTCCAGGTTCACGCCGTACCGCTTGGCCATTTCCACCGAACGGTTGTGGAGCACCTGGGCCCCCAGCGTGGCCAGCTCCAGCATTTCATCATAGGTGATCTCGTCCAGCTTGTGGGCGGTGGGCACCAGGCGTGGGTCGGCGGTGTACACGCCGTCCACGTCGGTGAAGATCTGGCACAGGTCGGCGTTCAGCGCCGCGGCGATGGCCACCGCCGACGTGTCCGACCCGCCCCGGCCCAGGGTGGTGATGTCGTCATACTTGTTCAGCCCCTGGAAGCCGGTGACGATCACAATCCTCCGCTTGTCCAGCTCCGCCCGGATGCGCTCCCCCTGCACCCGCTTGATGCGGGCGTTGCCATAGCTGGAGTTGGTGCGGAAGCCCGCCTGCCAGCCGGTGAGGGACACCACGGGAAAGCCCATTCCCTCAATGGCCATGGCGCACAGCGCGCAGGAGATCTGCTCCCCGGTGGACAGCAGCATATCCAGCTCCCGCTTGGAGGCGTCCGGGTTGATCTCGGCGGCCTTGTCGATCAGGTCGTCCGTAGTGTCGCCCTGGGCGGACAGCACCGCCACCACGCTGTTTCCCTTCTGGTAAGTATCGGTGATAATGCGGGCCACGTTGCGGAGCTTTTCCGCATCCGCAACCGACGACCCGCCGAATTTTTGTACGATCAATGCCATAGTTCCATTCATCCTCTCATGGAGATTTCCATGTCGTTCTGCGCGGCCGGGCCAAACGCCCGGCATTCCATTTTATGCGGGGACGCCGCGCTTTGCTGTTGCCGCGCTGCTCCGCGCGCCTCCGCGCTTCCTTAGTCCAGCACCCGGATCACTGAGCGCAGCTCCACCCCAGCCAGCGCCTGGTCCAGCGCCGCTCGGGTAAACGCCTCCCCGCTGAGGCAGGCGGACTCTTCCCCGCCGCTCTCCCGGCGGGCCAGCAGCTTGCACCCCGGCAGGGCGGTGCGCAGCGCGTCGGCGGACGCCTTCGCCCGGACATACCAGCGGCTCTCCAAATCACCGGTGCCGCAGGCGGCGTCCTCCCCACCCGGTTCCCAGGACAACGCCTTGCGGTGTCCCATGTTCCGGGCCACGTCGATGACATCCGCCACCACCGCGGAGGCGGTGGGCAGCTTGCCCGCGCCCCGGCCGTAGAACCTCACGTCGCCGATGGCGTCCCCCCGGACGGAGATGGCGTTGAACACATCCTCCACCCCGGCCAGCGGGTCGGACTGGTCCACCAGGTGGGGGGCCACATAGGCGCACACCTTCCCGTCCTCCCGGC
>CATLEJ010000213.1 GCA_949916125.1 uncultured Oscillospiraceae bacterium | reverse complement strand
CGGGAGATCATCCGCTGTGGTGTAGAGCGCGTGAACATCGCTCTGGACTACTTTGACGCTTCCATTAACCGCTTGTCGGCCTGGGCCACTGGCTTCCGGAACCTGCAAAAGAGCCTGCTGTTCGCCCTGCTCCAGCCCAACGATGAGCTGAAAGCGTTGCAGGATAAGGACGATTGGACAAAGCTGATGGTAGTGCAGGAGGAGCTGAAAACTCTGCCCTTCGGAGAGGTCTGGGATGAATACTGCCGTCAGTGCGGTGTCCCGGTTGACGGTGGGTGGTACGATACGATGAAGAATTACGAGAAAAAGGTACTGGAGGTGCGGAAATGACGGATATTCTGCAAACCCCCGCCATGTGGGACTTCATCTGGATGTGCATGGATGGCTGGTATCAAGGCTGGCACGAGCGCAACGGCGGCAATCTGACCTATCGCATGACGGATGAGGATGTTGCCCAGTGCCGCCCGTTCTTCAAAGCTCCCGGCCCGTGGGTTTTCATGGATGTGCAGGCCGATAATCTGGCTGGTGAATACTTTATCACCACCGGTAGCGGAAAGTATTTCCGCAACGTGGAGCCCGACCCCGTCCATTCCCTGGGCATCGTGGAGATCAACGAAAACGGCAATGCCTGGCGCATCATCTGGGGCCTGGAGGACGGCGGCAAGCCCACCTCCGAGTTTCCCTCCCACTTCATGAACCACAGCGTCCGGAAAGCGGCCACCAACGGAGCCAATCGAGTGATCTATCACTGCCATGCCACCAACATCATTGCCCTGACCTACGTCCTGCCGCTGACCGACCGGGACTTCTCCCGCGCCCTGTGGCAGAGTGCAACAGAGTGCCCTGTGGTCTTCCCGGAGGGCGTGGGCGTGTGCCCCTGGATGGTTCCCGGCGGCGCGGACATCGCCAAAGCCACCAGTGAGAAGATGAAGACCTATCAGGCCGCCATCTGGGCGCAGCACGGACTGTTTGCCTCCGGCCCGGATTTTGATACGACCTTCGGCTTGGCGCACACCATTGAGAAGAGCGCGGAGATCTATTGGAAGGTGCTGGCCACTGGTCAGCCCATCCGGCAGACGATCACCGACGATGCTTTGCGCGCTATTGCCAAGGACTTTAATGTGGTGCTGAATGAAGCATTTCTGAATTAAGGGGATCAATTCTCTCAGAAGATATTTCATAACAGTACGTCGGACCGTTGAAAGGGAAATTACATGTATTTTATCGGAATCGATCTGGGGACCTCGGCCTGCAAGCTGCTGCTGGTAGGCGAGGCTGGTCAGGTCAGAAACACGGTCACCAGGGACTATCCCCTCGCCTTTCCCCGCCCTGGCTGGAGCGAGCAGGACCCCGCCCATTGGTGGAGTGCGGTGCTGGAGGGCGTGCCGGAGCTGCTGTCAGGTTTTGATGCCAACGAAGTGAAGGGTATCGGCTGCGGCGGACAGATGCACGGGCTGGTGGCCCTGGACGGAGCGGACGGCGTCCTGCGTCCGGCCATCCTCTGGAACGACGGACGCACCGCAAAAGAGGTGGACTACCTCAACGAGACGGTTGGCCGGGATAAGCTGAGCCAGTACACCGCCAACATCGCCTTCGCGGGCTTCACCGCCCCGAAGCTGCTGTGGATGAGAGCAAATGAGCCGGAACTGTTCGCAAAGATCGAGAAGATCATGTTACCCAAGGACTATCTGGTCTACCATCTCACCGGCGTTCATGCTACGGACTACTCCGATGCCTCCGGGACGCTCCTGCTGGATGTGGAGCATAAATGCTGGTCCAAGGAGATGTGCGGGATCTGCGGCGTGACGGAAAACCAGCTCCCAAGGCTCTATGAGAGCTGGGCGCCGGTAGGGACGTTGCTGCCGGAAATCGCCAAAACCTTGGGATTGCCGGAGTCCGTTGTGGTCTGTGCCGGCGCGGGCGACAACGCTGCCGCCGCCGTGGGGACCGAGACCGTGGGCAAGGGCGGGTGCAACATCAGCCTGGGCACCTCCGGGACCATCTTTATCTCCTCTGACCAGTTCGGCGTGGACCCCCACAACGCCCTCCACTCCTTCGCCCACGCCAACGGCGGATATCACCTCATGGGCTGTATGCTCTCCGCCGCCAGCTGCAACAAATGGTGGCAGGAGGAGATCATCGGCACGGAGGACTATGCCGGCGAGCAGGCCCGGATCACCCCGGACAAGCTGGGGAACAACCACGTCTACTTCCTGCCTTACCTTATGGGGGAACGCAGTCCCATCAACGATACCAACGCCCGGGGGACCTTCATCGGCCTGACCATGGACACCACCCGCGCCGATATGCTGCAAGCTGTCCTGGAGGGCGTGGCCTTCGCCATCCGGGACAGCTTCGAGGTGGCCCGCAGCCTGGGGGTGGACATCCCCCGCTCCAACATCTGCGGCGGCGGCAGCAAGTCCCCGCTGTGGAAAAAGATCATGTCCAATGTGCTGGGCATCCCCCTGGACATCGTGGCGACCGAGCAGGGTCCCGGTTACGGCGGAGCGATCCTCGCTATGGTTGCCACCGGTCAGTACCCAACTGTACAAGCTGCCTGTGATGCACTGGTCAGCGTATCGAATACCATAGCACCTGATCCGGCTCTCACCGCCCTCTACGAGGAACGCTACCAACAATTCAGGCAGATTTATCCCGCCTGTAAAACACTGTTTGGGAGGCTGTTATGAAAATTCAGTCTGTTTACGACCCTTCTTTCAAGCCCTACGGTCAGGTCCTGACCGGCTATGACACGGCGGCGCTGACGGCTGCCATGGAGCGCATCCCCCTGCCGGAAGCGGGTGTGGCCTACGAGCCGTCCATCCCCGCCCTATAGCAACCGCCATCTTCGGTCAGCTCCAGAACAACGCCTACGGCGGTATGCCGGTCCAGATCGGTATGTGCTGGGGCCGCAACACCAGGCTCAACTGCCTGGAGTACCACCGGGACAGCGAGGTCAATATCGGTTCCGGCGAGTTC
>CATLEJ010000212.1 GCA_949916125.1 uncultured Oscillospiraceae bacterium | reverse complement strand
GATCCGGGGGGTGTAGTTGGGGCCGTCGGGCTCGAAGGTGCGGGTGTTCAGGGCGTGGCGGTAGCAGTGGCCCGCCAGGAGGCTGTCCCGGATGGTGTCGGTCTGGTCGCCGTTGGTGACGATGGTTAGGCCGTTTTCCATCCGCCGTACCGGGGGGTAGATGATGAGGGAGGGGTCGGTCATCTTGGACTCGTCGAAGGCCCGGGTGCGGATACCGTCCTCTGTCTCCTCAAAGATCCGGTTGCGGCTGTTCTCGCTGCGGCCCATAATGAAATAAGCGATAACGGCGTACTTGTTGTCCGCGGAGCGGCCCAGCATAATGCCCCGGCCGGGGTAGGGGTTATTCTGTAAATACTCGGTCATGTCGATCATTGCAGACACTCCTTTGATAAATTCAGCGGCTTTAAAATCCGAACGATCCGGCCCTCCACCTTCAGGCGGCCCTGGCAGAACAGGGATACCGCCCGGGGCAGAATCACCCACTCCGCCTGCTCCATGATTCGGCGCTGGAGGGCCTCCGGGGTGTCGCCCTCCCGGACCTCCACTGCCTTTTGCAGGACGATGGGCCCGCCGTCGCACTCCTCGCTGACGAAATGGACGGTGGCGCCGGACACCTTGACCCCGTACTCCAGCGCCCGCTCGTGGACGTGGAGGCCGTAGTACCCCTCCCCGCAGAAGGAGGGGATCAGGGCGGGATGGACGTTCAGAATGGCGTTGGGGTAGGCCTTGACCATTTCCTCGGTGAGGATCACCATAAAGCCCGCCAGCACCACCAGGTCGATGTCCAGCGACTTGAGCTTGTCCACCAGGGCGATGGTCATGGCCTGATTGCTGGTGTAGTCCTTTCGGGCCACCACATAGCCGGGTATGCCCGCCTTGGCGGCCCGCTCCAGGGCGTAAACCCCGGGCTTGGAGGCGATGACGGCGGCGATCTCCCCGTTGACGATCTCCCCCCGGGCCTGGGCGTCGATCAGGGCCTGAAGGTTGGTGCCCCCGCCGGACACCAGCACAGCGATGCGCTTCACGCTCATAGCAGCTCCACGCCCCCGTCGCCGGCGACCACCTCGCCGATGACCCGGGATTCCTGCCCTGCGGCATCCAGAGCGGACACGGCCTTCACCACGTCCTCCTTGTCCACCACCAGCACCATACCCGTGCCCATGTTGAAGGTATTGAACATATCCCGCTCGGGGATATTCCCCTTTTCCTGGAGCAGGGAGAAGATGGCGGGGATTTTGAGGGTGGACTTGTCGATCCGGGCCGCCAGTCCGTCGGGCAGGCAGCGGGGGATGTTCTCATAGAACCCGCCCCCGGTGATGTGGCTCACGCCGTAGACGCGGGCGGCTTCCATGGCGGCCAGTACGGGCTTGACGTACAGCCTGGTGGGGGTCAGCAGCTCATCCCCCAGGGAGCGCCCGTCCAGCTCGTCCAGGGGCTTGGCCAGGTCGGCGTGCTCAATGTCAAATACCTTGCGCACCAGGGAGAAGCCGTTGGAGTGCAGCCCGCTGGAGGGCAGGGCCAGGATCACGTCCCCCGCCTTCATTCGGCTGCTGTCGATCATTTTTTCTCTGTCCACGATGCCTACGGCAAAGCCCGCCAGGTCGTAGTCGTCCGGCGCCATGACGCCGGGGTGTTCGGCGGTCTCGCCGCCGATGAGGGCGCAGCCCGCCTGGACGCAGCCCTCCGCCACGCCGGACACGATGGACGCCACCTTCTCCGGGTCGTTTTTGCCGATGGCGATGTAGTCCAGGAAGAACAGGGGCTTTGCCCCGCAGCAGATGATGTCGTTGACGCACATGGCCACGCAGTCGATGCCGATGGTGTCGTGCTTGTCCATCAGCTGGGCCACGCGGATCTTGGTGCCCACCCCGTCGGTGCCGGACACCAGGATGGGCTCCTTCATCCCGGCGATGTCGGGGGCGAACAGGCCGCCGAAGCCGCCGATGCCGCTGACCACGCCGGGGATCATGGTGCGCTCTACGTGCTTTTTCATGAGCTGAACGCCCTTGTAGCCCGCCTCAATGTCCACGCCTGCGGCGGCGTAGGCCTCAGAATGGGAGTTGTTCATAATTTTCCTCACGCTTTCTTTGTCTGGTGTAGGGGCGCACAGTGTGCGCCCGCTCCTAATGGGAGCCGCAGGATACCGGCGGGCGCACGATGTGCGCCCCTATTCCTTTCCTGTCCAGCAGTAGGTGCAGATCTTGTCCCGGTCGATGCCGATGGCCTCCAGCAGCCCGTCCAGCGACTGGTAGCCCAGCGAGTCAAAGCCCAGCTTCTCGCAGATGGATTTGAGCAGGCACTGGCCCCGTTCCGTGTTGGAGTCGGCGTATTCCTCCAGATGCTGCTGCCCCTCGTCCCCCTCCAGCTCCTGGACAATCCGTCGGGCCAACAGCTCCATGGATGAGTTGCTGCGGGAGAAGTTCAGGTACTTGCAGCCGTACATGATGGGGGGACAGGCGGAGCGCATATGCACTTCTTTGGCCCCCGCGCCGTAGAGGAAATCGACGGTCTCCCGCAGCTGGGTGCCCCGGACGATGGAGTCGTCCACAAAGAGCAGCTTTTTGTCCTGGATCAGCTCCGGCACGGGGATCTGCTTCATTTTCGCCACCTGGTTGCGCACCTCCTGGTTGGCGGGCATAAAGGAGCGGGGCCAGGTGGGGGTGTATTTCACGAAGGGCCGGGCAAAGGGCTTGCCGCTGGCGTTGGCGTAGCCGATGGCGTGGGGGACGCCGGAATCGGGCACCCCGGCCACGCAGTCCACGTCGGGGAGGGGGCCGCGGGCCGCCTCGTCCCGGGCCATGATCTCGCCGTTGCGGCAGCGCATGACCTCCACGTTCCGCCCTTCGTAGGTGGAGTTGGGGTAGCCGTAGTAGGTCCACAAAAAGGCGCAGATGCGCATTTTGTCCCCGGCGGGGGCCAGGGTCTCCCAGCCGTCGGGGGTGATGCGGACGATCTCGCCGGGGCCCAGCTCATAGGCATTCT
>CATLEJ010000211.1 GCA_949916125.1 uncultured Oscillospiraceae bacterium | reverse complement strand
GTGGACACCCAGACGGAGCGGGAGATCCTGGACAACCTCCGCGCCACCCGGCAGGGCCGCACCACCATTCTCATCGCCCACCGCATCTCCACCGTGGAGCAGATGGACCGGATCATCTTCCTGGAGGACGGCCGGGTGACCGCCGCCGGCGCCCACACCGAGCTGTATGAAACCTGCCCGGCCTACCACCGCATGGTGGAGCTGCAAAAACTGGAAGAGGAGGGGGCGAAGCACAATGCGTGAATACCTGCCGGTCCTCATTGTGGGGGGCATCATCGGCGCGTTCTCCCTGATTTTCCTGCTGGCCTGGTTCCGGGACCGGCGGGCCGGGTCCGCCCCCGGTTTTGACCGCCGCATCCCCGACGGGGAGATCATCCGCCGCCTGCTGCGCTATGCCGTCCCCTACAAAAAGGAGTTCGCCCTGGTGCTGGCGGTGATGCTGGTCTCCATCTCCTACGAGCTGGTGGCCCCGCTGATTATGGGCCGGGTGGAGGAACTGATTAAGGACAGCTTCCAGCCCCCTGTCCTGCTGCGCTGGGTGGCGATGTACGCGGGGCTGCTCATCCTCTCCATGGCCTGCACCTACTTCCAGTCCATCCTGCTGCAGAAGACGGGGCAGAAAATCCTGTCCGCCCTGCGGCAGGACCTGTTCACCCACATCGAGTCCCTGTCCCACGACCAGCTCAACAAAATCCCCGTGGGCAAGCTGGTCACCCGCGTCACCAACGATACCAACGCCATCTCCATGATGTTCACCAACGTGCTGGTGAACATGGTCCGCAACGCCTTTATTGTCGTGGGCGTGCTGGGGGCCATGCTGCTGCTCAACTATGCCCTCACGCTGATGGTCCTGTGCTTCGTGCCTTTCCTGGTGCTGTTCACCGTGATCTTCCGCCGCTTTACCCGAAAGGTCCACCGGGTGGTCAAGGACCGCACCACCGACATCAACACCTTCCTGTCGGAAAACCTGTCGGGCATCAAGATCACCCAGATCTTCAACCAGGAGGAGCGGAAAATGGCCGACTTTCTGGCCAGGAGCGAGGGGCTGAAACGGGCCAAGCAGAA
The DNA here is from genome assembly GCA_949916125.1 of uncultured Oscillospiraceae bacterium. Lineage (GTDB taxonomy): Bacteria > Bacillota > Clostridia > Oscillospirales > Oscillospiraceae > Enterenecus. The sequence continues at coordinate 1,933 of CATLEJ010000211.1, read as the reverse complement.
CCAGATCTTCGTGTTCGGCATCTTCCGGCCCATGGTGTATATGCTGTATATCTCGTCGGTGCTGTGCCTGTTCTACCTGGGCGGCAAGGGCTACATCCAGAATACCGTTTTCCTGGGCCAAGCCATGACCAGCGGCACCATCGTCTCCTTTTATATGTACATCTCCAGGTTCTTCAACCCCATCCAGACCCTGGCCGAGCAGTTCAATCAACTCCAGTCCGCCTTTGCCTCGGCGGAGAAGATTTTCTCTGTCCTGGACATGGCGCCCGAGGTGGTGGACGGGCCGGATGCCGTCGAGCTCCCCGAGATCCGGGGCGACATCGAGTTCCGGGACGTGTGGTTCGCCTACGAACCCGGCGAGTGGGTGCTCAAGGGCGTGTCCTTCCATGTGGAGGCCCGGCAGACCGCCGCCTTTGTGGGGGCCACGGGCTCGGGCAAAACCACCATCCTGTCCCTGATCTGCCGGAATTACGACATTCAGAAGGGCCAGATCCTCATTGACGGCATGGACATCCGAAAAATCAGAATTTCCTCCCTGCGCCGGCGCTTTGGCCAGATGCTCCAGGATGTGTTCCTGTTTTCCGGCACCATCCGGAGCAATATCGTCCTCCGGGAGGAGGGCTTCACCGACCAGGAGATCTGGGACGCCTGCCGGTACGTCAACGCGGATGCCTTCATCAGCCGCCTGGACAAGGGGCTGGACGAGGAGGTGCGGGAGCGGGGCGGCAATTTCTCCGCCGGCCAGCGGCAGCTGCTCAGCTTTGTGCGCACCATCCTCCACAAGCCCGCCGTCATGATCCTGGACGAGGCCACCGCCAACATCGACACCGAGACGGAGCTGCTCATCCAGGACTCCCTGGAAAAGATGCGCTCCATCGGCACCATGCTCATCGTGGCCCACCGGCTGTCCACCATCCAGCACGCGGACAAGATTATCGTCCTCTCCCACGGGGAGATTCTGGAACAGGGCACCCACCAGGAGCTGCTGGCCCAAAAGGGGCGCTACTACCAGCTTTATACCCTTCAGTTCAACAGGCAGAAGCTGCTGGGAAAATAGGCGGCCGGCAGGCCGTTCCCCGCGGCAAAATATACTGGACCAGCCGTTCAGCCCCTGATTTTTAATCTTTACCAAAGATATTGAATATTTATTTCACTCATGATATAATATCCGCCGACGGGGGGGATTCACTGATTATGGAACAGAACGAAACCTGCCTGCCGGGCGGGCAGGCTCCGGCCGGGGGATCCGCGGCGGAAGGACCCGCCGCCGTGGAGGCCGCCGCACGGGAGGCCGAGCTCAATGCTATGGCCCAGAAGCTGAGGGAGCGGGAGGAACAGCTCCAGCGGGAAATGGAGCGGGCACACCGCCGCGCCGACATTATCTCAGGCTACACCGATATGCTGGTGGACCTTCTGAGCCAGCGGGACGAGTGGCTGATGATCGTGGACATGGAGACCCGGGAGATTATACACTGCAACAAACGGCCCCAGGACAGTACGGAAGGCGGCGTGTTCTGCGACCAGTGTATGCACCGCCTGCCCATCCAGTCGAACATCCTCCAGTGGGACGCCTCGGAGCGGTACAAGGTGTGGGAGATCGAGGCCAGCCAGCGCACCTGTTACCGGGTGATCTCCTTCCCGATTGAGTGGAAGGAGCGGCCCTCCTGCGTCCACATTGTCATGGACGTGACGGCGGAAAAGATGGCCGCCCGCCATCTCAGCGACAAGGTGTATCACGATTTGGACACCGGCATCCGAAACCGCCAGTTTCTGGACGAGTTTATGGGCCAGGTGCTGCGCAAGCGGCAGGATGCCACCCTGTGCTATCTGGACCTTGAGGGGGTGGAGGACATCAACACCTCCTTCGGCCACAAGGTTGGGGACGCATACATCCAGAATTTTGTGGAGATTGTCCGCAAAAACTTCCGGAGCG
>CATLEJ010000210.1 GCA_949916125.1 uncultured Oscillospiraceae bacterium | reverse complement strand
GGGCGGGCTTGTCCTGGCGGCCCTGGCCGCGGCGGCGGCTGCCCTGCCGCTGGCCTTCGGGGTGCTGCCCGGCGCTGTCCCCGAGGTACCGTTGCAGCACGTCCCCCAGGTCGGCGGGAGCGTCCCCCCCTTTCCGCCCGGAGCGGATGCGCTCCCCCTCCTCCGTGCGCAGCTTCTCCAGCTCCGCGGCGGGGGGGGCGGCATAGCCCTCGGGCCGCCTGCCCTTGCCGGGGCGGACCACCCGGATTTCCTGCGTGAGGTAGCTCTTGGGCTGCTCGGTGGAGTCCTCCAGCCGCACCTTCACCTGCTCCCGGAGCAGGTTGACGGAGGACACGGTGCCCACCCCGTCGGGGCACTCCACAAAGGACTCCTGCTTGGGGCAGCGCTTCACTGCGTCCTCATAGGCCCCCTGCTCGTATTTGAGGCAGCACATCAGCCGCCCGCAGGTGCCGGAAATTTTCGTGGGGTTCAGGGACAGGTTCTGGGTCTTGGCCATCTTGATGGACACGGGCTGGAACTCGTTGAGGAACTGGGCGCAGCAGAAGGGTTTGCCGCAGATGCCGAAGCCCCCCAGCATCCGGGCCTCGTCCCGCACGCCGATCTGCCGCAGCTCAATGCGGGCCCGGAAGATGCCCGCCAGGTCCTTCACCAGGGCGCGGAAGTCCACCCGCCCGTCGGAGGTGAAGAAGAAGATGATCTTGCCCCCGTCGAAGCTGAATTCCACCTGCACCAGCTTCATGTCCAGGCCGTGGCGCTCCACCAGCTGCTGGCAGATGCGCAGGGCCTCCTTCTCCCGGCCCCGGTTCTCCCGCACCTGCTTTTCGTCCTGCTGCGTGGCAAGGCGCACCACCGGGCGCAGGGGCTGCACCACCGCCTCGTCCTCCACCTGGGTGTTGCGGCGCACGCAGGTGCCGTATTCCAGGCCCTTGCCCGTCTCCACGATGACGTTCTGCCCCTCGGACACCGTCAGGCCCATGGGGTCGAAATAGTATTGCTTGCCGCCCGGCCGGAACCGGACGCTGATGATCTCTGTCATGGGGGTATCCTCCGTGTATGAAAAATATCGGTAGGGCCGTCAGAACAGCCGGGTGATGAGCAGCCCCAGGGTGTGCCCCGTGCCGGGGCGGTACACCGCGTTTTCCCGGGCGGCCTTCAGCGCCCGCAGCACCTGGGCGCCCCTCTGGGGGTGCCGGGCCAGCTGCCGGGAGACCTGCCGCTCCACCTGGGCCAGCAGGGCGGACAGCTCCTCCGCTTTGGGTTTGGACAGCTCCAGCTCCACCATGGTCTGGGCGCAGGCCAGCTCGTCGCCGCCCAGCAGCAGTTCGGCCAGGGAGGCGGCCCGCTCCGCCAGCGACCGGTCGGGCGGGTCCTCATCCGGGGGCAGCGAGAGCAGCTCGCACCGGGAGCGCACCGTGTCCAGCAGCTTCCCGGGCCTGTCCGCGGCCAGCAGGAAGGCGGCGTAGGCCGGGCCCTCCTCCAGCACCTTCAGCAGGGCGTTCTGGGCGGCGGGGTTCATGGCGTCCGCCGGGTCGATGACATATACCTTGCGCCTGCCCTCGTTGGGGCGGACGTAGGCGTCGGCACGCAGGGCGCGGATCTGGTCCACCGTGATCTCCTGCTTGTCCGGCGGGGGGGCGGTGCGGGACACGTCCGGGTGGGCGCCCGATTCTACCTTCCGGCAGGCCCGGCAGCGCCCGCAGGGGGGGCGCTCCCCCTGGCACAGGTAGGCCGCCGTCAGCCGTTTCACCAGGGCGGCGCGGCTGTCCGCGCCCCCGCCGGTGATGAGGTAGGCGTGGGACAGGGGGTTGGGAATCTGTACCGTCATAGCCGTTCAAACCGCTCCACGTCCACCACGAACACGGTGGCGCCCCCCACCGTGACCTCCACCGGCATGACGGGCATGAAGCCGTAGCTCATCTCGGTGAAGGCGGGCACCATCTGCTTGCGGCTGTGGGAGCACTCCCGGATCAGGTCGATGACGTCCTGCACCTGGTGGTCCTTCACGCCGATGAGCAGGGTGACGTTGCCCGCCAGCAGGAAGCCCCCTGTGGTGGACAGCCGGGTGGAGGAAAAGCCGCTTTTGGACAGGCTCTGGACGACGGCGCCCGCGTCGTCGTAGTTGACGATGGCGATCACCAGCTTCATGGAACTGCGCCTCCCTCGAAATCACATTGCGGCCTCGTCTGTGCCAATCACATCGGTCCAGCTATTATTATAGCCTATTTCCCGCAAATAGGCCAGATATTTTTTTTCGATCCGTTCCCCGGGGGCGACCACTGGCACACCGGGGGGATAGGGCGCGATCTGCCCCGCGGCGATCCGCCCCGCGCAGTCCGCCAGCGGGCGGCGCACCCGGGGGGCGAACAGGGCCTGCCGGGGGGTGAGGACGGCCTCCGGCGGCTCCGGCGGGGGAGGCATGGGGGCACAGGGGCCGGTGGGCCCGGCCTCATCCAAAAGCCGCTCCAGCCGGGCAAACTGCGGCTGGCCGTCGGCGCAGGTGAGGATACATACCACATGGCCGGCGTCCGCCATCTCGGGGTACGCCCCCCGGGCCCGGAGGGCGTCCGCCAGGGCGAAGCCGTCGGGGCTGGTGAGGGTGAGGCGGGCGGGATCCAGGGGCAGGCCGTCCCGTTCCCGCAGGGCGGGCCGGCGGGAGCGCAGCCCCTCCACCCGCCGGACGGTCTCCCGGTAGCGGGCCTGGCCCTCCCCCTCCATGTAGGCCCGCGCCGCGTCCAGCGCGGCCATGAGGACGTAGGACGGGGACGAGCTGCCGTACACCGAGCCCCACCGCTGGAGCTCCCCCAGGGGGAAGCCGTTGGCAAAGAGCAGGGCGGCCTGCCCCGGGGCGGGGAGGGTCTTGTGGGCGGACATCACCACCACGTCCGCCGCCCGGTAGCCCTCGTAGCCCAGGAAGGGCAGGTGGGCGCCGTGGGCGCCGTCCACCATCAGCCTGGCCCCGTGGGCGTGGCATACCGCGGCGATGGCGGGGATGTCGGACAACACGCCGTAA
>CATLEJ010000209.1 GCA_949916125.1 uncultured Oscillospiraceae bacterium | reverse complement strand
GTGCTATTGAGCCTGGGCTTAGCGGTTTCCGCCGAGAAGCCGGTGGCGAGGGCGGCCCATGTGGCCTGCCTGTCGGTGAACGCGCTGTCCTTCGTGCTGGCCTTCAGCATGGGGGCGTGCGTCATGCTCGTGCCGGCGTTTCTGGTGCTGCTGGCGCTGACGGGCAAGGAGGAGCGGACGGGCCTGCTGCTGCTGATGGTAGAGGGGCTGGTGGTGACGGCGCTGAGCGCCTTTCCCATCTCCCTGACCTCCATGACGGCCTGGACGGGGTTTCGGCCCATCCCGCTGCTGTGCGCAGTGGGCGGTGGGTTGGTACTGTGCGGGTTGGATCTGCTGGGAGGGCGGCGTCTGGCGGCGAAGCTGGCGGGGCACGGGCGGGCCGTGCTGATGCTCGTGCTCGCGCTGCTGGCGGGGGCGGCGGTATTCCTCGGGGCCGCCCTCAGCCTCACCACCGGGGTGGGTCTCCGGGCGGGGGAGAGCCTGCGCCGGTCCGCCTACCCGGGGCCTGGGACGTACACGGTGGAAGCGGCGGCGGAGGGGGATCCCCAGGTGGCCATCGAGAGCCAGAACCGGGCGGATACCATGATGCACACGGGGACAGAGCTGTACCGGGGCCCGCTGTCCCAGGCGGCATTCACCGTGCCGGAGGACAGCCTGGTGGTGTGGTTCACCTTTACCGCCCAGACAGAAGGCCGGATAGACTGGGTGGAGTACACCGGGGAGGGCGGTTCTGGCAAGGTTCCGTTACAGTACCGGCTGCTGCCCGGGTTCATCGCCAACCGGCTCCAGGGCCTGCGGGCCAACCAGAACGCCATCCAGCGGTTCGTATTCTTTGAGGACGGGCTGAAGCTGTTTGCCCGCAGCCCTGTGATCGGCTCGGGCATGGGGGCCTTTGAAAACGGGGTGCGGGGGGTGCAGTCCTTCCGCTACGACACCAAATATGCCCATAACCACTACATCCAGACGCTGGCGGAGACGGGGCTGGTGGGTCTGGCGCTGTTTCTGGGGCTGTTTGCGCTGTCCGGGGTCTGCCTGTGGCGGAGGCGGAAGGAGCCGCTGGCCCCGGCATTGGGGGCGGCGCTGGTGTTCATGGCGTGCCACGCCCTGGTGGAGTTCACCTTTTCCATCTACTGCTATCTGCCCATGGCCTTCGGGGTGTTCGTGGCCATCAGCTTTTGTTGCGGGGATGGGCTGCCTCTGCCGGCCTGGATGGAAAAGAGGGCGGTGAAGAACGGCGTGCTGTTGGGTATGTGCGTGCTGCTGGTTTTGTTCGCGGCGCTGTTGGGCTGCAACATCGCGGCCCAGAACCTGGCGGCGCGGGATCCGAGCCTGGAGAATCTGGAGCGGGCGGCGGCGCTGGATCCCTTTGAGAAGGCGGATCATATGCTGTCCTACGTGGTACAGGTGACAGGGAGCGGTGCGGAGGGGGAGGTGCGGCAGAAGGCGGACGGCTACGCCGGGCGGCTGGGACGGATCGACTCCAACATCATTCCGTACTATCTGGCGGCATACTACCTGGACGAGGGGCAGGTGGAGCAGGGGCTGGAGCAGGCGGAGCGGTATGTGCGGTACGTGTCCGCCGACGAGGAGGTGTGGCGGGACACCTTCCGCCTGTTGGAGGAGTATGAGCAGGACACGGCGGAATACCGGGCGGGGGTTTGCCGCATCGCGGAGCTGCTGGAGGAGTGGAACGAGGAAAACATGGGGGAGATCCTGCTGGATGAGCAGGCCCAGATGTTGATCGCCCGAATGCGCTGATAACAAGGAAAAAAAGAGAGAACAGAAATGATAAAGGAAAACCAGCGGCTGCTGAACCGGCTGCACGTGCTCAGCGACGGGGCCATCGTGTACCTGGCCCTGCCCATCGCGTTTTGGATACGCTTCTATCTTCTGCCCGGGGGGATCATCACGGTGCCTCTGGCCCAGTACCTGGCCTTGGGGACGATTCTCACCGCCGTCCAGCTCTTTGCCTATGCGGCCCTGGGGCTGTACCAGTCCTTCCGCAAGGTTCAGCTGCGGCGGGAGCTGGAAAAGCTGTGGCTGGCGGGGGCGCTGGTGATGGGGGTGCTGCTCAGCTTCCTGTTTGTGCAGCACTATATCGACTTCTCCCGGCTGACCCTGGTGATCTGGTTTGTGCTGAGCACGGGGGCGCTGAGTTGCAAGCGGGTGGTGCTGCGCCGGGGCCTGCGGTACTTCCGGCGGCAGGGCTACAACCAGAAGCGGGTGCTGCTCATCGGGGGCGGGGAGATGGCCGGGACGTACTGGGAAAGGGTGCGGGGAGACCGTGAGCTGGGCTATACGGTTGTGGGCTATGTGTCCTCCCACCCAGAGAAGGGCTTGCGGGACTTGAAGTGGCTGGGTGGCTATGAGAAGCTGGACCGGGTTTTGGATCAGAGCCGACCGGACGAGGCGGTGTGTGCCATTGCGCCGGAGGACTACGGGCGGATGGCGGAGATCATCGAAGGCTGCGAGAAGGCGGGGACGAAGCTGTCCATCATCCCCTTTTACGCCAAATATATGCCGTCCAACCCCCAATTTGACGAGTTGGATGGGATCCCGCTGCTGAATTTCCGGCGCATTCCGCTGGACAACTGGGCCAACGCATTCTGTAAGCGGGCCATGGACATCGTCGGGTCGCTGAGCCTGATTATCCTGTGCTCGCCGCTCATGCTGGTCTGCGCTGTGGGGGTGAAGTTGAGCTCGCCGGGCCCCATCTTCTTCAAGCAGGAGCGGATTGGGCGGGGGAAAAAGCCCTTCTACATGTATAAATTTCGCTCCATGCGGGTGAACAGCGGGGAGAACACGGCGTGGAGCACAGATCACGACGGGCGAAAGACGAGATTCGGGGCGTTCCTGCGCAAGTGCTCACTGGATGAGCTGCCCCAGTTTTTCAACGTGCTGAAGGGGGACATGAGCCTGGTGGGGCCCCGACCGGAGATCCCGTACTATGTGGAGAAGTTCAAGGAGGACGTGCCGCTGTATATGGTGAAGCACCAGGTGCGGCCTGGGATCACGGGCTGGGCCCAGGTGAATGGGCTGCGAGGAGACACGTCCATC
>CATLEJ010000208.1 GCA_949916125.1 uncultured Oscillospiraceae bacterium | reverse complement strand
AGCGAGGAGGAGCTGGCCCTCATGGGGCTGGAGCATTCGTCGGCGCCCGTCCAGTTCTACCGGGGCACAGGCTGCGGTGAGTGCTTCAATACCGGCTACCGGGGGCGCACCGGCGTGTTTGAGATCCTCAGCGTCACCCCTGCCATTCGCCATGCCATCCATTCCCGATCCATTGCCAAGCTGGAGGAGGCGGTGGGGCAGGCCGACTTCCAGCCCATCTGGGAGGATTGTCGCCGCCTGGTGTTGGAGGGTGCCACCTCCGCCGAGGAGGTGCACCGCGTCCTGGGCGGACAGGTGGTCTATTGAGAGGAGGAGACAGTCTTGACGATAACACAGCTGATCGAGAAGGCCCGGGCAGACCGGGCGTCCGATGTGCATTTGGTGTGCGGACTCACCCCCCGGTACCGGGTGGACGGCTCCATCCGGGAAATGGGCGGGGAACGGCTCACCCCGGAGCAGTGCCTGGACTACGTCCGGGAGCTGGCCGGCGAACAGTTCGACGCCATGGTGGAGGTGGGCGAGGCCGACCTGGCCAAGACGCTGGCCGGGGTGCGCTGCCGTCTGAACCTGTTCCGGCAGCAGGGAAACTGGTCTGCCGCCATCCGCCTGCTCAATGAGCACATACCCGATATGTCCGAGCTGGGCCTGCCCAAGGCAGTGCAGGAGTTCCCCGGCTACAGCCAGGGCCTGGTGCTCATCACCGGGGAGACCGGGTCGGGCACGTCCACCACCCTGGCCGCCGTGCTCAATGAGATCAACAAAACCCAGACGAAACACATCCTCACCCTGGAGGATCCGGTGGAGTACGTCTACACCCCCGACAAGTGCGTCATCAACCAGCGGGAGGTGGGCAAGGACACCCGCTCCTTTGCCGCCGGGCTGCGGGCCGCCCTCCGGGAGGATCCCGACGTGATCCTGGTGGGCGAGATGCGCGACCTGGAAACCATCGAAACTGCCCTCACCGCCGCCGAGACGGGGCACCTGGTGTTCGGCACCGTCCACACCAACTCCGCCGCCGACTCCATCGACCGCGTGGTGGACGTGTTCCCCGCCGAGCGGCAGCAGCAGATCCGCCTTCAGCTGTCCATGACGTTGAAGGCCGTGCTGTCCCAGCAGCTGCTGCCCAGGGCCTCGGGCAAGGGCCGGGTGCTGGCCTGCGAGGTGATGAAAACCGACGGCGCCATCCGCAACCTGATCCGGGAGGGCAAAACCCCCCAGATCATCAACTCCATCCAGACCACCGGCTCCATTGGCAACATCCTCATGGAGCGGGCGCTGCTCAACCTGCTCAACGCCGGGACCATCACCCGGGAGACCTATGAGCACGCCCTCCCCGGCGGGACTGTCCAGGCAAAAGACATGGGGATGGGCGCAGGGCCCGGCCAGAACCAGCGCCGCACCATAAACCCCGGCCTGAGCTTTTAAAGGAGGCGCGCCATGCCCACATATAAATACGAAGGGGCCTATGCCGGGGGCGAAAAGGTGTCCGGCGTGGTGGAGGCCGCCAGCCGCCAGGAGGCCGTGGCCCAGATCCGCCAGAGCTGTGAGATCGTGCTGAGCATCAAGGAAATCCCAAAGTCCCTCGCCCAGCGGCCCGCCGCGTCCCTCCAGAGAATCAGCCCCAAGGCCCTGGCCCTCACCTGCCAGCAGTTCGCCATCGTCCTCAAGGCGGGGCTGCCCCTGGTGCAGACGGTGGACCTGGTGGCCGGCCAGACCGGCGACAAGGCCCTCACCCGCCTGCTGCGGCAGGTGTCCGAGGACGTGTCCAACGGCTGGAGCCTGAGCTACAGCTTCGACCAGCGGGGCGGCAAGCTGCCCGTCACCTTCCGGGAGACCATCCGCGCCGGCGAGGAGTCCGGCGACCTGATCTCCGCCTTCGACCGGATGGCCAAGTACTACGACCGCACCGCCAAAACCCACGCCAAGGCCATCAGCACCATGACCTATCCCGCGTTTGTCATCCTGGTGGCCATCGTGGTGGTATATGTCATCATGGACCAGGCCGTGCCCGCCTTTATCAAGGTCTTTGCCGACATGGACGCGGAGCTGCCGGCCATCACCGTCGGGCTCATCGCCGTGTCCAACTTTTTCACCAACTACGGGCTTCTGGTGGGGGCGGCGCTGTTGGCCATCATTGCCGCCATCTGGCTCTACAGCCGCACCGAAAGGGGCGGGCTGCAGATCAGCCGCCTGCGCCTGTCCCTGCCCGTCGTCGGCGAGATCGGCCGCATGGCCGGGGCCAGCCAGTTTGCCCACACCATGTCCGCCATGCTGGCCGCCGGGGTGCCCATTTTACAGGCCATCGCCGTGTCCAGCCGGGCCATGTCCAGCCTGGTGATGGCCCAGGAGGTCATGGACACCGTGGCCGGGGTGGAGGCGGGCCGGGGCCTGGGCGACAGCATGGCCCACGCCCGGGAGCTGCCCCAGATGCTGATCCAGATGACCGCCGTGGGCGAGAGCGCCGGCGCGCTGGAATCCACGCTGAACGTGCTGGCGGAGTACTACGACAACGAGGTGGATGTGCGCACCGACCGGGCGCTGTCCCTGCTGGAGCCCATCCTGATTGTCTGCCTGGCGGTGTTCGTGGTGCTGATCCTGTTCGCGGTGTACCTGCCGCTGTTCAACCTGTACGGCTCCATCTGAGGGGGGCGGCCCATGAGAAAAAAGGTACGAAGCCAACCGGGCTTTACCCTCATCGAGATGCTGCTGGTGGTGGCGGTCATTGTGATCCTGCTGGCCATCTCCATCCCGGCGGTGATGGGGGCGGTGGACAACGCCCGGCACGAGGCCGACGCCAAGGCTGAGCGGGCGGCCATGGCGCTGGCCAACGGGCTGCTGCAAACCAATTCGTTGCCCAACGGGGTGGACGGTAAGCCCGCGTTTCAGTTCCTCTATGATCCGGAAAACGGGAAGCTGGTGGTGCGGGACAGCGGAAGCATGGATCTGACCCCGTACCCGCCCTATGGCCAGTGCAGGAAAGCGGAGCACAACCACACGGGGAAACGCCTGTGGGTGCAAGTCCAAACTGAGAGCGGGAAGATCGACCTGCTTTGGGCGGAAAAGCTGGGCGGAACCAGCGAGCCCAACTGGAACAAAAATCTATGTGACCCATGAGTGAGTCGT
>CATLEJ010000207.1 GCA_949916125.1 uncultured Oscillospiraceae bacterium | reverse complement strand
AGGGATACGCTCCTGCCCTCCTGCCACCGCCGGCGGAGCTGTGTGTACGCCCTGCCCATCAGCTCCGACGAAAAATGCTCCGCCGACAGCTCATCCAACTGCCTGAAATACTCCCCGTCCAGCAGGACGACCCGCAGGATCCCCTCCTCCGCCATGGCGGACGGGACATTCCGGTACCGCAGCTCCCGGCTTTTGGGCTGGAGCTGACGGGCCGGGGTGAGGTTCTTCCGCTCCTCCTGCTTAACCGCCTCCCGCCTGCGCTTCTGCCGCTGGCGCTCCACTTCCTCCAGCACGGCGTCCCTGGACACTCCCGCCGTCTCGGCGCATCGTCCGGCGTAGATCTCCCGCTCCACAGGGCTGGCGAGGGAGGCCACCACCCCCGCCGCCGCAATGAGGTACTGGGCCCGCTGGTCGTCCCTGTCCAGGTCAAACTGGGCCTGCACCACGCTGAGCCGGTACTCCGCCGAGTTGGCGCTGCCGTTCATCAGCTCCTCAAAGGCCGCGGGGCCGCAGTTCTTGATATAGTCGTCCGCGTCCTGCTTCACCAGCTCCCCCGACTCCGTGCGCCGGCGGGGCAGGCGCAGCACCTTCACCCCCACCTCGGAATTTTTCAGCAGGGCGATGGCCCGCTGGGTGGCGTCCTCGCCGGCGGCGTCGTTATCATAGCACAGCACCAGCTCCTTCGTATACCGCCCCAGCAGGCGCACGTGCTCCTCCGTCAGGGCGGTGCCCATGGTGGCCACCGTGTTGTCGAAGCCCGCCTGGTGCAGGGTGATGACGTCGATGTTTCCCTCCACCAGGATGAAGTTGGGCCGCTTTGTCAGCTTGGCGTAGTTCAGCCCGTAGAGGATAGACCGCTTTTTAAAGATCGCCGTCTCCGGGGTATTCAAATATTTCGGGGTGGAGTCGTCCATCACCCGGCTGGTGAAGCCGATCACATCCCCCCGCACGTCGATGACCGGAAGCATCAGGCGGTTGCGGTACTTGTCGTACACGCCGCCCCCCTTGCCCGCCACGGCCAGCCCCGCGTCGATGAGGTCGGCCTTGTCATAGCCCTTGTCCCGCATGGCCAGGATCAAGCTGTCCCAGGCGTCCGGGGCCGCCCCCAGGCCGAAGCGGGCAGAGAACTTCGGGCTGATCCGGCGCTTGTCCCGGATGTATGCGGCCACCGCCGCACCCCTCGGGTCGGACAGCATGGACCGGTAAAACCGGGCCGCCTCCCGGTTCAGCTCCAGGATGCGGCGGCGCTTCTCCCGCCACTGGCCGTCCCCGGCTGCGTTTTCGGGCATTTGCAGCCCCGCCTGGTCGGCCAGCTTGCGCACCGCGTCGGGGAAGGACAGGCCCTCCATCTCCATGACGAAGCGGGCGGAGCCGCCCCCCTTGCCGCAGCCAAAGCAGTGGAAAATCTGCCGGGACTCGTTGACGGAAAAGGAGGGGGTTTTCTCGTGGTGGAAGGGGCACAGCCCCCAGTAGCTTCCCCCCCTCTTGGTCAGGGGCAGGTAGGCGGATACCACGTCCACAATGTTCAGCCGGCTGTTGAGGTCGTCCAGAAAGCTGTCCGGTATGGCCATGGTCCCACCTCCAAATGTTAGCCATTTTTTGTCTTTTTTATCCCATCAGGTCAAAATCTTACCAAAAAGCCGGGAAGTCACGCCTCCTGCCGGGGAACCGCCCGGAATACCTCCCCCGCCTCCATTGTCTCAATGGTCCCGGCGGACGCGTCCAGCAGGTGGGCGCTGAACAGGGCCGCCCGCTCCTCCGGGATGAGCACCGACAGCAGCACGTCCGCGCCGTAGTCCACATTCTCCACCGCGCCGCCGAAGTGGAATACCTCCCGGCGCACCTCTTCAAACTGGCCGTAAGTACAGGGTACCTCCATGGCCACCCAGCGGCGCACCACGGAGATCCCCGCCGCGTCCAGCGCGTCCCTGGCGCCCTGGGTATAGGCCCGCACCAGCCCCCCTGCCCCCAGCAGGATGCCGCCGAAGTACCGGGTGACCACACAGCATACGTTGACGACGCCGCTTTTCTGGAACACCCCCAGCATGGGCTGGCCCGCCGTGCCCTGGGGCTCGCCGTCGTCGGAGTAGCGCACCGGGCCGTCCTTGATGATGTAGCACCAGCAGTTATGCCGGGCGTCGTGATATTTCCGCCTCATCTCATCGATGCAGGCGCGGGCCTCGTCCTCCGTCTCCACCGGGAACACGTGGCCGATAAAGGTGGAGCGCTTTTCCGTGAACTCCGCCTCGGCCCGCCGGGCAGGGATCAGGTATTCCGTCATTTCACCACCCACTTCATGGGAATAAACAGGCTGCTGAACTGCTCCACGGCATAGGTGTCCGTCATGCCCGCGATATAGTCCAGCACCGCCCGTTCCGCACCCTCCCGCAGCAAGATATCCTGGTACTCCGGGGGCAGCTTGTCCGTGTGCTTGTAATAGTATTCATACAGCAGGCAGATCATGTCCTCCGCCTTACCCTCTTCCCCCTTGGCCAGGGGATTGAAGTACACCGACTCAAACATGAACTGCTTCAGCTCCGCCATGGCCCGGGCGATGGGCTCCGACTGCCGGATGGTATCCCCCTCCCCGCTGGAGCGGATGATGTCCAGGGTCAGCGTTTCGATGCGCTCCCCGTGGGTGTAGCCCAGCGTCTCGGAGATGTGGACAGGGATATCGGTGGGGAAGATGATCCCTCCCCGCATGGCGTCGTCAATGTCATGGTTTATGTAAGCGATCTTGTCGGCAAACCGCACAAGCTGCCCCTCCAGCGTGTCCGCCACAGGCCCGGTGGTGTGGCACAGGATGCCGGAGCGCACCTCATGGCACAGGTTCAGGCCCGCGCCGTCGTTCTCCAGCCGGTCCACCACCCGCAGGGACTGCTCATAGTGGCGGAAGCCCCCCTCCACCATCCGGGACAGGGCCCGCTCCCCGGCGTGGCCGAAGGGGGTGTGGCCCAGGTCGTGGGCCAGGGCCGCCGCCTCGGTGAGATCCTCGTTGAGGGCCAGCCCCCGGGCCATGGTGCGGGCGATGCGGGACACCTCCAGGGTGTGAGTCACGCGGGTGCGGTAGTGATCCCCCTCGGGCTGGAGGAACACCTGGGTCTTGTGCTTTAGCCGCCGAAAGGACTTGCAGTGCACCACCCGGTCGATGTCCCGCTGGAAGCAGGTTCGCATGGGACAGGGGGGGATGTCCACCGCCCGCCCTT
>CATLEJ010000206.1 GCA_949916125.1 uncultured Oscillospiraceae bacterium | reverse complement strand
AATTGCATTACAATGTGAAAAACAACATAACAGGGGAGCTTGTGTGACAGGCTGAGAGGAAGGTAGACCTTCGACCCTTGAACCTGATGCGGATAATGCCGCCGGAGGAAGTCGTAGGAAACGCTACTTTTTTCAGGGGGCATCGTATTCAGATGCCCCCTGTTTTTTGTTGCCAATCAGAGAAAGGGAGTAAAAAACCATGTTTGAACCGATTTTTGAGAATGTCCGCCAGAAATCCCCCCTGGTCCACAACATCACCAACTATGTCACCGTGAACGACTGCGCCAATATGCTGCTGGCCTGCGGCGGCTCGCCCATTATGGCGGACGACCCGGAGGATGCCGTGGAGATCACCACCATCTGCGGTGGACTGAACATCAACATTGGAACCCTGAACCAGCGCACCATCCCGGCCATGCTCGCCGCCGGGTAGCGGTCCAATGAGCTGGGCCATCCTGTGGTGCTGGACCCGGTGGGGGCGGGGGCCTCCACCCTGCGGACGGATACTGCCCTTCGGCTGCTGAATGAGGTAAAGTTTGCGGTGATTCGGGGCAATATTTCCGAAATCAAAACCCTGGCCCTGGGCAGCGGCACCACCAAGGGGGTGGACGCCGATGTGGCGGACAAGGTGACGGAGGAGAACCTGGACGGGGCTGTGGCTTTCGCCAAAGACTTTGCCCGGCGGATCGGAGCGGTCGTTGCCGTCACTGGGGCCATTGACATTGTAACGGACGGGGAGCGGGCCTTCTGCATCCGCAACGGCCGTCCGGAGATGGCCTCCATCACTGGCACCGGCTGTCAGCTCTCCGCACTGACTGCGGCCTTTGTTACCGCCAACCCGGACCAGCCCCTGGAGGCTGCTGCTACCGCCGTGTGCGCCATGGGTCTGTGCGGAGAGACTGCCCACCGGCGGATGACCGAGCTGGACGGCAATTCTTCCTATCGGAACTACATTATCGACGCCATGTACCGCCTCACCCCAGCGGAGCTGGAGAAAGGAGCCAAGTATGAAGTGCGATAAGCGGCATATGCTGCTCTACGCCGTTACCGACCGGGCCTGGATCGGGAAACAGACCTTGTATGAGCAGGTGGAGTCGGCGCTGAAGGGCGGCGTGACCTGGGTGCAGCTGCGGGAGAAGGAACTGGACGAAACGGCCTTCCTCCAGGAGGCGAAGGAGCTGTGCGCCCTGTGCCGCCAGTATGGCGTCCCCTTCATTGTAAATGACAATGTGGAACTCGCCGTTGTCTGCGGGGCGGACGGCATCCATGTGGGCCAGGAGGACCTAGCGGCAGGTGAGGTCCGCCGCAGGGTAGGGGAGAGCATGATCCTGGGCGTTTCCGTCCACACGGTGGAGGATGCCCGCCAGGCTGTTCGGGACGGCGCGGACTATCTGGGCCTGGGGGCAGTGTTCCCCACCAGCACCAAGACCGATGTGGAGCAGATGCCTAACGAAACCTTGCGGGCTATCTGCGACGCGGTGGATGTGCCCATTGTGGCCATCGGCGGTATCAACCGGGGCAACATCCTCAGGCTGGCCGGCAGCGGTGTGGACGGCGTGGCTCTGGTGTCGGCTATCTTCTCGGTGGAGGACATTGAGGGGGCCTGCCGGGAGCTGCGGGCAATGTCAAAGGAAGTGGTGGGCCTATGAGGATTCGCGGCGCGATTTTTGATGTGGACGGCACGCTGTTGGATTCTATGTTCATCTGGGACACCATTGGAGAGACGTATCTTCGCTCTATCGGGTATCAGCCGAAAGAGAATCTGAACGAGACGTTTAAGAATATGAGTCTGCACCAGGCGGCCCGCTACTACCAGACGGAGTATGGCGTGACACTGAGTATCGACGAGATCATGGACGGAGTCAACGCTATGCTGGAGCGGTATTACCGCTTTGAGGTCCCGCTGAAACCAGGTGTGGCAGAACTCCTGGAGCGGCTTCGGCAGAGCGGTGTCAAGCTGTGTATTGCCACCGCTACCGACCGTCATCTGGTGGAGGCTGCCCTGGACCGGTGCGGAGTGCTGTCCTGTTTCGGTGAGATCTTCACCTGCAATGAGGTGGGGCATGGCAAGGACGAGCCGGACATTTTTGAGGCAGCCCTTCGCTTCTTGGGAACCAGAAGGGAGGAAACGCTCGTGTTTGACGATGCTCTCTATGCCGTCCGGACGGCGAAAGAGGCCGGATTCCCGGTAGCGGCGGTATATGACAGCCATGAGAGGTCACAAGCGGAAGTTTGCGCACGGTCCGATCTATACCTGGAGGATTTGACGCAGCTGGTTGAGCTTCAGAAGTTTCTCTCAGCTTAGCGGCTGGGAGCTTCAGGCGGCGGACCGGGGGCACCACTCTCCGTCGCTCAATAAAAATAATGCAAAGGAGAACCAAGAATGAAAACAGCATTATCAATCGCTGGGACCGACCCCAGCGGAGGCGCCGGGATTCAGGCCGATCTGAAAACGATGACCATGAACGGTGTTTTTGCCATGAGCGCCATCACGGCGCTGGTGGCCCAAAATACCACCGGTGTGCAGGAAATTGTAGAGATGACGCCTGAATTTCTCGGGCAGCAGATCGACGCGGTATTTGAGGACATACCGCCCGACGCGGTGAAAACCGGTATGGTGGCATCCTGCGGGCTGATTGAGACGATCGCGGAGCGGCTGCGCTTCTATCAGGCGAAGAACATCGTGGTAGACCCGGTAATGGTCGCCACCAGCGGCGGCCGGCTGATCTCCCAGGAGGCGGTGGAGACACTGAAAACCCATCTGCTTCCCCTGGCAATCGTGGCCACCCCGAACATCCCGGAGGCAGAAATCCTGTCCGGTGTGACGATCCACAGCCAATCGGACATCGAAGCTGCCGCCAAGTGGATCGGTGACACCTACGGCTGTGCAGTCCTGCTGAAAGGCGGGCACAACATCAGCGACGCAAATGACTTTCTCTATGCGGACCATGCAGGGACATGGTTCTATGGGGCGCACATAGATAATCCCAATACCCACGGTACCGGCTGTACCCTGTCCAGCGCCATCGCGGCCAACCTGGCCAAGGGCTTTGACCTGCCCACATCCATCCGGCGGTCGAAGGATTATCTCTCTGGCGCCCTGGGGGCTATGCTGGATCTGGGGAAGGGACGGGGCCCCATGCAGCACAATTTCAATCTCACCGGCGAATATGCAAAGGCGGCGGAGCAATGAAGACCACGGAGCGGCTTTTAGCTGCAGCGAAAGACATTTGGGTA
>CATLEJ010000205.1 GCA_949916125.1 uncultured Oscillospiraceae bacterium | reverse complement strand
AGCCGCCGGAAAGACTTACAGTGAACCACCCGGTCCACATCCCGCTGGAAGCAGGTGCGCATGGGGCAGGGTGGGATCTCCACCGCCCGGCCCCTGGAGTTGACCGCCAGACAGGCCCTGTCCGAGAGGATTCTGCGTTCCAGCTCTTCGGTCCTCTGCCGTATGGTCTGCTCCATGCCTGGTCCCTCCTGTCGGCCCCGCAGATTATGCTGCCTTATACGTTCTTATACCCCGGCTGCGGGAAAAAACCTCTTTTATTTTAAAAGATTTTCAAAATTATTGTTTTCGTCATAGAAAGCCCCCCTCCCCCGTATACTCAAACAGCATTTTTACCATATGGGAGGGAGCGTAATGGAGGGACCCGTCTCACTGGCCCGCCTGCTGGTGCTGGCGGTAATTTTTGTCAACGGCTGGACAGATGCTCCGAATGCCATTGCCACCGCCGTGGGCTCCGGGGCGCTCACCTTCCGGCGGGGGGTGGCCATGGCGGCGGTGTGCAATTTCGCCGGAGCGGCCCTGGCCTGCCTGTGCTTTCCCGCCGTGGCCGCCACCGTGGAGGGATTGGTGGACTTCGCCGATCCCCGCGCTGCCGCCGCCGCGCTGAACGCCGCCCTGCTGGCCATTGTGCTGTGGGCGGTGGCGGCGTGGCGCTTCGGCCTGCCCACCAGCGAGAGCCACGCCCTGCTGGCGGGGCTGTCCGGCGGGGCGCTGGCCCTGGGGGGCGGGCTGGCCCAGCTCAACGCCGGGGCGTGGCTGCGCACACTGGCGGGGCTGGCGCTGTCCCTGCCCGCCGGGGCGCTGGCGGGCAGGCTGCTCCGGGGCGTGCTGGCGGGCAGGGTCCGCCGGCCCGACCGGGGCCAGTGCTGGGCCGCTGCCCTCACCGCCCTGCTCCACGGGGTGCAGGACGGGCAGAAGTTTCTGGCCCTGCTGCTCCTCGTCGACGGGCTGGACGGCGCCGGGGGCGCCCCCCGCATGGCCCTGGCCCTGCTCACCGCCGGGGTCATGGCCCTGGGCACCGCCCTGGGCGGCAGACCCATCGTGGAAAAGGTGGGCACGCAGCTGGCCGACCTCTCCCCCGCCGACGGGCTGGCGGCAGACCTGGGAGCGGGGGCGGTGCTGCTGGCCTGCTCCGCCCTGGGCCTGCCCGTGTCCACCACCCACGCCAAGGTGGCCGCCGTCTGCGGCGCGGGCCGGGGCGCGGACCGGCAGGTCATGGGCCAGATGGCCGGGGCGTGGGCGCTCACCTTCCCCGCCTGCGGCGCCATCGCCTTCGGCCTGACCAGACTGATGCTGGCACAGGCATGAAAACGCGCCCCAGGCTTGCGGGGCGCGTTTTTCTTTTAGAGCTCCCTGCGGATGCGGTTCAGCGCGTTTTTTTCCAGCCGGGACACCTGGGCCTGGGAGATGCCCACCTCTGCGGACACCTCCATCTGGGTCTTGCCCTGAAAAAAACGCAGGTCGAGAATCCTCTGCTCCCGCTCATCCAGCTTGTTGATGGCGTCCCCCAGGGCGATGCGCTCCAGCCACGCCTCGTCGGTGTTCTTCCGGTCCTTCACCTGGTCCATCACGCACACCGTGTCCCCGCCGTCGGAGTACACCGGCTCGAACAGGGACACCGGGTCCACCACCGCGTCCAGCGCCATCACCACGTCCTCCCGGCGCAGCTCCAGCATCTGGGCAATCTCGTCCACCGTGGGCTCCTTCTGGTGCTCCGCCATATACTTCTCCTTGGCCTGGAGCACCCGGTACGCCGTATCCCGCACCGAACGGGATACCCGGATGGCGCTGTTGTCCCGGAGGTAGCGCCGGATCTCCCCCACGATCATGGGCACGCCATAGGTGGAGAAGCGCACGTCCATGTCGATATTGAAGTTGTCGATGGCCTTGATGAGGCCGATGCACCCCACCTGGAACAGGTCGTCCACGTTCTCCCCGCGCCCGGAAAACTTCTGGATCACCGACAGCACCAGCCGGAGGTTGCCGGAGATCAGTTCCTCCCTGGCCTGCATATCCCCCGCCCTGGCCCGGCGGAGCAGTTCCAGGCTCTCCTCGCTTTTCAGCACCTTCAGCTTGGCCGTATTGACGCCGCAGATTTCAACCTTGCCCTGCACGATGCCACCTCGCTCGCTCGGAATTGATTCAGAATCAGTATTTCCGATGGGCGCTCTTTCATACGGCGGCAGGGCGGGGGATATTTTTTATCGTCAGACCGCTTTCGATGGAATTTTCCCCAACCTTTTTCTCGAGAGAAAAAGGTTGCAAAAAGAGCTTGAAGGCGTTACGTATGTTTTCTATTTCAAACAAGTTTTACGTCGACAACCGACCTGTTACCGGCAATCGACTTTTTACATCATCCGGAGGATTTCTTTCTTTAACCGGTCAATGATCCGTTTTTCCAGCCGGGAGATATAGGACTGGCTGATGCCCAGCAGGTCGGCCACCTCCTTTTGGGTGCGCTCCTTCCGCCCGTCCAGGCCAAAGCGCATGGTGATGATCCGCCGGTCCCGGTCCGACAGCCGGCTGACGGCGGCAAACAGCAGGTCCCGGTCCACGTCGTCCTCGATGGGCTTCTCAATGCTGTCCCCTTCGGTGCCCAGCACGTCGGACAGCAGCAGCTCGTTGCCGTCCCAGTCGGTGTTCAGCGGCTCGTCCAGGGACACCTCTCCCCGGCGGTTGGCGTTTTTCCGCAGGTGCATCAGGATCTCGTTCTCAATGCACCGGGAGGCGTAGGTGGCCAGCTTGATGTTCTTGGCCGGCTTATAGGTCTCCACCGCCTTGATGAGGCCGATGGTGCCGATGGAGATCAAATCCTCAATCCCCACCCCGGTGTTCTCAAACCGACGGGCGATGTATACCACCAGCCGCAGGTTGTGTTCAATCAGCCGGGAGCGGGCCTCCTCCCTGCCGTCCTCCCCCTCCAGCTCCGCCAGCAGCCGGGATTCTTCCTCCCGGGTCAGGGGGGCGGGCAGGGTGTCGCTGCCGCCGATGTAATGGAGGGAGCCGTACAGTGGGACCCCCAGCCGTTCCAGCAGGCGGCACAGCCGGATATAGGTATCGGTCAAGAGCATATCAAATTCCTCCTATTAAAGCCTGATAGCCGCCCCCGTCATCCAGCGGCGTGGGGGACAGCGCCACCAGCAGCCGCCCCAGCGGCCTGCCGTCCGCCGCCACCCCCTGGGTGCGCAGGGCCAGCAGCATCCCGCACTCCACCCCCACCGCCCGGTAGGGGATCAGGCGGGCCTGCCGGGAGCCCGCCGCATGGCACCGCTCCACCGACCGGATGGGGTCGGCCGGATCGGCCCAGGCGGGCAGCAGCCCGGCCAGCGCCC
>CATLEJ010000204.1 GCA_949916125.1 uncultured Oscillospiraceae bacterium | reverse complement strand
TAGCCGCCCTCCTTCGCCTGCCCCACCGCCCGGGCCCCGTCCGGGCACCACTCCCCGGTGTGGCCTCCCAAGGTCAGGGTGGCCTCTATCATCCTGGCAATGTGCTCCTCGTCCTCCACAATCAGCACACGGGCCATGGAAAGCACCTCCCAAATCGAAAACACTTTGATTATAGCATCAACCCGTCTCCATGTCAGCAACAAACTGTATCGAAACTGTAAACGGCCCAGGGGGCCGCGAAACGGGCCCCTTCCATTTCCCGGCACATTTTCTACCTTAAAAACACCTTTAAACTTTGCTAAGAATCAATGCACCGGGGTATTGTAATCTCAACGCTTTTCCGCCGAGGGGGATACGCCCATGAATGATAAAATATACCTTACCATCCGCATGAACCGGGAGCTGCACGACAAATTCCAATCGGTAGCGGCCTATGAGGGGCGCTCCATGAGCCGTCAGATCCTCTACCTCATGAACCAATGCGTGGTGGAGTTTGAGAAGAAAAACGGCCCCATCGACCCGCTGCCGGAGGACCACGGGCAATGAAGCTGCTCCAACTCCTGCTGGACCTGCTCTATCCGCCCAAGTGCCCCTTCTGCGGGCGCATCCTGGAGCGGGGCGAGGAGGGAATGTGCGCCCTGTGCCGGCAGGAGCTGCCCTGGACGGAAGGGCCGGACAAGGAGGTGGCGGGCTGCGACGCCTGCCTGTCGCCCCTCCACTACCGGGACGGCGTGCGGGAGGGGATGCACCGCTATAAATTCAACGGCGGCGCGGTCCACGCAAGGCTGTTCGGCCAGCTCATGGCCCAGTGCCTCCACGACCGCGGGGACGGGTGTGCGGACCTCATCACCTACGTCCCCCTGCGCCCTGAGAAAAAGCGGAAACGGGGCTACGACCAGGCGGAGCTGCTGGCCCGCCGGGTGGGGGAGCTGTCCGGCCTGCCTGTCCAGCCCACGCTGGAGAAGATCCGGACCACCGGCGTCCAGTCCCAGCTTCACGAAGAGGCCGAACGCCGGGCCAACGTCTCCGGGGCATACCGCGCCCTGCCCGGCGCGGCGCTGGCGGGCAGGCGGGTGGTGCTGGTGGACGATGTGGCCACCACCGGGGCCACCCTCTCCGAGTGCGCCGCCTGCCTGCGTGCAGCCGGGGCGGAGCACGTCACCGCCCTCACCCTCGCCCGGGCCAGATAGCCAATATTACTCACGAAAGCAAGGGATTTGATATGGGAGAAATGATCCTGCTCAAGCAGGGGGAAATGGTGCTCAAGGGCCTGAACCGCCGGGGGTTTGAGGAAAAGCTCATGGGCAACGCCAAGCGGCGGCTGAAAAAATACGGCTCGTTCAAGGTCTACACCCGGCAGTCCACCACCTATGTGGAGCCTCTGGACGACGCGGCCGACTTTGAAGGCGCCTGGGAGGCCATGGGCAGGCTGTTCGGGGCGGTGGGCCTGTGCCGGGCCCGGGCCTGCGCCAAGGATAAGGACGCCATTACGGAGTGCGCCGCCGACTACCTGGGGGACAAGCTCCAGGCCGCCCGCTCCTTCAAGGTGGAGTCCAAGCGGGCCGACAAGTCCTTCCCCATGACCTCCATCCAGCTCTCCCAGTACGTGGGCGGCGCGCTCCACCAGCGCTTCCCCCACCTGACGGCGGATATGCACTGCCCGGAGCTCACCGTCCACGTGGAGGTGCGGGATTTTGACGCCTACATCCACGCCGACCCGGAGCCGGGGGCGGGGGGCCTGCCCGTGGGCATGGGGGGCCGGGCGCTGTCCCTGCTGTCCGGCGGCATCGACTCCCCGGTGGCCTCCTGGATGATCGCCAAGCGGGGGGTGATTGTGGACATGATCCACTACTACTCCTACCCCTACACCTCGCCGGAGGCCAAGGAAAAGGTGCTGGACCTGGCCCGGCTGCTGGTGCCCTATACCGGCAAGCAGTGCGTCCACGTGGTGCCCTTCACCAAAATCCAGGAGGAGCTGCGCCGCTCCTGCCCCGAGGAGCTGTTCACCATCCTCATGCGGCGGTTTATGATGCGCATTGCCTGCCGGGTGGCCGAGGCCAACGGCATCCAGGCCCTGGTCACCGGGGAATCGGTGGGCCAGGTGGCCAGCCAGACGCTGGACGCCCTGACCTGCACCGACGCGGTATGCACCCTGCCTGTCCTGCGCCCGGTGGTGGGGATGGACAAGGAGGAAATCGTCCGCATCGCCCGGAAAATCGGGACGTTCGACACGTCCATCCTGCCCTATGAGGACTGCTGCACCGTGTTCACCCCCAAGCATCCCCGCACCAAGCCCAAGCCCGAGGAGCTGGAGGAAGCGGAGAAGGCGCTGGACGTGGAGGCCATGGTGGAGGACGCGGTGGCTGGAATCGAGCGGATCATGCTGGATCTATGACCGGGCCAGCTCCAGCGCCATCCGAAAGCCGGCGCGGAACGCCGCCCGTTCCGCAATCCACCCGGCCAGCTCCCACTCCCGCAAAAACGCGTCCAGGCGGGCGGAGGTTTCCCCGTCCAGCGCCGCCCGGAGCCGTTCTTCCTGCCGTTCGGCGCAGAGGACGCTGCTTTTGTACGCCCCTTCCTCGGCCAGGAGGGACGCGACGCTGTGCTCCTGGGCGTAGGCGAACAGGGCTTCCATTAAATCTGTCATGATAAATGACCCCTTTCACCATTATACAGTCGGATTGTTCATTTCCATTATACAGGAACAATCTGACTGTGTTAAGATGAGACGGAAAAAATGATACCATTTGCAGATCGTTTGAGACAGGCGCGTACTCAAAAAGGGGTTATGCAAAAAGAAGTCGCGGAGCATCTAAACATGACACCCCGCGCTTACCAGTATTATGAGGCTGGCAGACGCCGCCCTGACTATGAAACGCTGGTTGCCATCGCGGATTACCTGGAAGTGACCACCGACTATCTCCTGGGCCGCGCCGACTGCCCCGGCTGAGCAGCCTGGCCGCCGGTATATGGCAAGCCCGCGGCACGGGAATGGATTCCCCATAAAACGTCAGGCCCGCCCCCATCGGGGGCGGGCCTGAGACTGTCAAAAAAGCCGCTTCTGTTTCGATGACGGGAAGGAAGATAGTGTGAAAGAAACCCAGGAGGGCCACCTGCGGCATACGCCGTCGGCGTAGCCTCCGCAGACAAGCACAGCGCAGGGCCCGGGATTCCGCCCCCCGGGCCCTGTACCTACGTCCAGCAGGCCGCCGCGCAGGGTGCCCGAACAACGTACCAGCGCCCCTTCGGTAAGGCCGCTCCCCGTCGCCCCCCCAGTTTAGCACGGGGTCAAGCGGGAGGGCGGCTTGACTTCCCGTGCCCACCTGGTGGTGCCGCCGGGAAGCGCGGCAGAAAGGACGATGTGTCAT
>CATLEJ010000203.1 GCA_949916125.1 uncultured Oscillospiraceae bacterium | reverse complement strand
CCCCTCCAACGCTTACACAATCAAAGAGTTCAAGGCCAATATGGCCGACCTGCTCCACCAGGTGGACGTGGACGCGGCAGAACAGCTGGGCGTGAAGAACGCCCCCTCCCTCACCCATAAGATTGTGGACGGCCAGTTCCGCGTGGATCAAGGCGTGATCGCCGGCTGCTCCGGCGGCACCTACCAGAATTTGAAGCGGGCCGCCGAAATCCTCAAAGGCTGCTCCACCGGCTCCGGCGCGTTCTGGCTGTCCTGCTACCCCGGCTCCATGCCCATCAATCTGGAGCTGACAAAACAGGGCGCCATCGCCCAGCTCATGGCCGCCGGGGCCTCCATCCGCTCCTGCTTCTGCGGGCCCTGCTTCGGGGCCGGGGACGTGCCCGCCAATGGCGCCTTCTCCATCCGCCACTCCACCCGCAACTTCCCCAACCGGGAGGGCTCCAAACCCGGCGACGGGCAGATCTCCTATGTGGCCCTCATGGACGCCCGCTCCATCGCCGCCACCGCCCGAATGGGCGGCGTCCTCACCGGCGCGGACGAGCTGCCCCCTGAAATCCTCCCTGCCGACCGGCCCGACGAGCACTGGGCGTACGACGACTCCGCCTACAAATCCCGGGTCTATTTCGGCGTGGGCAAGCCCCAGCCCGAGGCGGAGCTGGTGTTCGGCCCCAACATCGCCGACTGGCCGGAGCAGATCCCCCTGCCGGAAAACCTGCTGCTCACCTGCTGCGCCGCCATCTACGACCCGGTGACCACCACTGATGAGCTCATCCCCTCCGGGGAGACGTCCTCCTACCGTTCCAACCCCCTGCGGTTGTCCGAGTTCGCCCTGAGCCGCAAGTGCCCCTCCTATGTCTCCAACGCCAAGGCGGCCCAGGCGGAGGAACGCAAGCGCCGGGCGGGACAGGACCCGGATTTCCCCGCCGACACCGGCATCGGCTCCTTCATTATGGCCTTAAAGCCCGGGGACGGCTCCGCCCGGGAGCAGGCCGCCTCCTGCCAGCGGGTGCTGGGCGGCTGCGCCAACGTGGCGCAGGAGTACGCCACCAAGCGCTACCGCTCCAACGTAGTGAACTGGGGGATGCTGCCTTTTGTCGCGGAAGACGTAAAGGATTGGAGCCTCCAGCCGGGGGACTCCCTCTACATTCCCGGCATCAAGGCCCTGCTGGAAGGGGATGGCGAGGAAATCGGGGCCTTCCTCCTCCAGGGCGATGGGAAAAACAAAAAGCAGACCCCGGTGACTTTGAAGCTCCCCGGCCTCACCCGGGAGGAGCGGGATATTATCCTGGCCGGCTGCCTCATCAACTACTACGCCCAGGGCTGACGCCCGGTATAGAGAGCGCCCCTCCGGAAAACCCGGAGGGGCGCTCTCTTTTACTTCATCCGCAGCAGCCGCTCGATGTGCTTATACAGCAGGAAGGTGATAATGGAATCCACCACGCCCTTGAGCAGATTGAAGGGCGCCACGGCGAACAGCACCAATGTATTCACGCTGGTGATACCGGGGTTGATCTTGGTGCCCATGCCGATGATCACGTCCAGCGGCGTATCATACAGCACGGAAAAGGCGGGGATCAGGTAGACCG
The DNA here is from genome assembly GCA_949916125.1 of uncultured Oscillospiraceae bacterium. Taxonomy (GTDB): domain Bacteria; phylum Bacillota; class Clostridia; order Oscillospirales; family Oscillospiraceae; genus Enterenecus. The sequence goes on along the minus strand of CATLEJ010000203.1, from coordinate 1,786 downwards.
CGTTGAACAGGCTGCCCACCACCGTGATGCACACAGTTCCCACGGCCATGCCGATGACGGCGCCCTTTTTGGTTTTGTTGGCGAAGTACACCACCGAGGCGGGCAGGATCAGGGCGCAGCCCACCACAAAGTTGGCCAGATCGCCCACGAAGGCGGTGGAGGTGCCCTTCAGGAACAGCTTGAGCACCACCTTCAAAAACTCGCACACCACCCCGGCCACCGGGCCCAGGGAGAAGGAGCAGATCAGCACCGGGATCTCGCTGAAGTCGATCTCATAGAAGGCCGGGGCGAAGGGCAGGGGGAACTCCAGATACATCAGCACGGCGGCGATGGCGGCGAAGATACCCACATAGGCCACCCGGCGGGCCGGGGACTGCTTCTCCGGCTTGAGCCACAGCTTCTCCAGCAGCAGGGCTACCACAAAGATGCCCGCGAACACCAGCAGGCACATCAGCAGGAACATCACGTTCTCCTGCACCGCCGCCCACAGCTTTGCCAGATTTTCCAACATAACAAAAACCTCCTGAAATAGTCTGAAACGCCTGAAAAGACTGCCTTCCAGGCGCAACACTACCTCAAGAGGGGCCGCGCGTCTTCTTTCATCCGGACTATACCGTTGGTCCCGGAGTTTCACCGGGTCCACCGCTTGCGCGGGTTGCGGACTGTACCGCCAGTGGGGACTTTCACCCCGCCCTGAAGACATTCATTCACTTGTTCCGTCCCATATTATAGTCCCCGGCCGTGGAAATTGCAAGCCCCTTTTTTGCCGAATCCCGTCGAAACTTTTTTGAAACAACCGTTTCACTCCCCCTTGACGTGGCCAGACGGATATAGTACAATCGTACTAATCAGAGGAAGGGAGGGAACCCCATGGCCATAGAACCCGGCCGCACCTGCTGCTTCACCGGCCACCGCCCGGAAAAGCTGCCCTGGGGTCTGGACGAAGAAGACCCCCGCTGCGCCGCCTTGAAAGGCAGTATGCGCCGGGAAATTGAGGGGCTGTACCGCCGGGGCTTCCGGCACTTCATCTCCGGCATGGCCATGGGCTGCGACCTCTATTTTGCCGAGGCCGCCCTGGAGCTGCGGGACAGCCTCCCCGGCCTCACAGTGGAGGGGGCGGCGCCCTGCCCCACCCAGGCAGACCGCTGGCCGGAAGAGCTGCGCCGCCGCTGGCGGAGCATCCTGGACCGCTGTGACCTGGAGACCGTGGTGCAGCAGCACTATGACCGCTGGTGTATGCACCGCCGGGACCGGTATCTGGTGGATCGGTCGGCGGCGGTGCTGGCGGTGTTTGACGGAACTCCCGGGGGCACCCGGTACACCCTGAACTACGCCATGGACCAGGGGCTGGAGATTCTCCTGCTGGATCCCCTCCGCCCAGAGGTTCCCGCCGTGAAGCTGGCGCTGTAACACTTCCGCCCATAAGTCAGGCCCCCCGGCGAAAGCCGGGGGGCCGTTCTCTTGATCGGGGATTCGGGGTGTAGCGGCGGCTATCAGCCGCCCGCAGGCGCATATTATGCGCCCCTACAAATCCCGCTGCCGGGGGAGTCTTTCACACCTTATTGAGGATTGATGGTGTAGTTGGGGGCTTCCTTGGTGATATAGATGTCGTGGGGGTGGGACTCCTTCAGGCCGGCGGCAGTGATCTGGGTGAATTGGGCCCTGGTGCGCAGCTCGTCGATGGTGCCGCAGCCACAGTAGCCCATGCCCGCCCGCAGGCCGCCCATCATCTGGTAGATGGTCTCGGCCACCGGGCCCTTGTAGGGCACCCGGCCCTCCACGCCCT
>CATLEJ010000202.1 GCA_949916125.1 uncultured Oscillospiraceae bacterium | reverse complement strand
ATCTTCCGGTAGACCGCCCACATTGTGGTGGGCCTTCACCCCATCGCTCTCCAGAATATCGGGATAGATGGTCCCCTGGGCCAGGAAGGAAATGCCCTCCAGTTTCCGGGACTCCTCGTCAAAAACCTTGATGAACTCGCCGCCGATGATCTTCCGTTTGCGCTCCGGCTCATCCACCCCCGCCAGCAGGTCCAGGAAGCGGTCGGTGGCGTCCACATAGATCAGATTGGCGTCCATCTGGTTCTGGAACACCTCAATGACCTGCTCGCTCTCCCCCTTGCGCATCAGGCCGTGGTTGACGTGGACGCACACCAGCTGTTTTCCGATGGCCTTGATGAGCAGCGCCGCCACCACCGACGAGTCCACGCCGCCGCTCAGCGCCAGCAGTACCTTTTTGTTCCCCACCTGTGCCCGGACCGCCTTCACCTGCTCGTCGATAAAGGCCTCCGCCAGCTCGGGGGTGTTGATCCGCCTCATATCCGCGGGACGCATATTGTTTTCCATCTGCCCGTCCTCCTCTGTATTGGTTTGGTCACTGTATTATACCTCATCAAAGCCCCCGGTGCAAGTGCGCCGCCCTCCGGCGCTTTGCGACCTTTACTCCAGCTCCACTGTGGCCGGCGGCTTGCTGGTGATATCGTACAGCACCCGGTTGATCCCCTTCACCTCGTTGACAATCCGCACCCCCACCCGGTCCAGCAGTTCATAGGGGATGCGCGCCCAGTCCGCCGTCATAAAGTCGTCGGTGGTCACCGCCCGGAGAACCACAGCGTAGTCATAGGTCCGCCCGTCCCCCATCACCCCAACGGAGCGCATATTGGTCAAGGCGGCAAAGAATTGGCTCAGCCGTTGCTGCTCCCCCGACTTTGCCATCTCCTCCCGAAAAATGGCGTCCGCCTCCCGGAGCATATCCAGCTTGTCCTTCGTGACATCCCCGATTACCCGAATGGCCAGCCCCGGCCCGGGGAAGGGCTGCCGGGCCACCAGATACTCCGGCAGCCCCAGCTCCCGGCCAAGCTGCCGCACCTCGTCCTTAAACAAAAGGCGCAGGGGCTCCACGATCTCTTTAAAATCCACAAAGTCCGGCAAACCGCCCACATTGTGGTGGCTCTTGATCACGGCAGCATCCCCTGCCCCGGATTCAATCACATCCGGATAAATGGTGCCCTGGGCCAGGAAGTCCACGGCGCCCACCTTTTTGGCCTCATCCTCAAACACCCGGATGAATTCCTCACCGATGATTTTCCGCTTCCGCTCCGGCTCGTCCACCCCGGCCAGTTTTATGAGGAACCGTTCCTCCGCGTTGACGCGGACAAAATTCATGGCCCACTTCGCAAACGCGGCCTCCACCTCGTCCCCCTCATTTTTCCGCATGAGGCCATGATCCACAAACACACAGGTGAGCTGCTCCCCCACCGCCTCGGCCAGCAGGGCCGCTGCCACAGAGGAATCCACCCCGCCGCTGAGGGCCAGCAGCACCTTTCCGTCCCCCACCTTCTCCCTCAGTGCGGAGACGGCGGCGCGCTTATAATCCCCCATGGTCCAATCCCCCGCCGCGCCGCACACCTCATAGAGGAACGCACGGATCATATCCGTCCCATGCTCGGTATGGTTGACCTCCGGATGAAACTGCACACCGTAAAAGCCCCGCGCCTCGTCAGCAATGGCCACATTGGGGCAGGCGTCGGAGCGGGCGGCCAGCTGAAACCCCTCGGGCACCTTCTCCATATAATCGCCGTGGCTCATCCAGGTAATCCCCCGGTCGGGCAGATTGCGGAACAGCCTGCACGTCCGGTCAAAATAGGTGACGGTCTTGCCGTACTCCCGGGCGCTGTCGTCCTGAGCGGCGGTCACCCGTCCGCCCAGGGCATGGGCCATGAGCTGGCAGCCATAGCAGATCCCCAGGATGGGCACACCCCAGGTAAAGATCTCCTGCCCCACATGGGGGGCGCCGTCCAGATAGACGGAATTCGGCCCCCCGGTAAAGATGATCCCAATCGGGTTTAACGCCCGCAGTTCCGCCAGCGGCGTGGTATAGGGCCTGACCTCACAGTACACCCCGCACTCCCGCACCCTCCGGGCAATCAACTGGTTATACTGCCCGCCGAAGTCCAGCACAATTACAATCTGACGACCCATAAACTCACTCCTTTTATTGAACGGCGGCCCGCTTCTGCGGGCCGCCGTACCCAAAGGCTGCACGAACCAACCTCTCGCTCACTTCCAGAGGATATCATCCAGTTCCCCGTTTCGGAACACCACGGAGTTCTCATGCTTTTCCTCGTTCCGCACCGGCAGGAACGGGTCCAGCACCGTCAGCCGCTTCCCGCACTCGGGGCAGCGGTACTGGATTGCCCCACAGGCGTATATCCCCGAGGGGATGTCCGCCTTTTTGTCTACGATATACAGGTTTTTCGCATAAAACTCCGGATCCTTGCGCTCCACATAATGGCCCACCGTCACAGAGGGCAGGGCATACAGCTGCTTCTGTACCTTCTCCATGACGCACTTACAGTCGCGGCACCAGTCGTCCTGGTACTTGCGCAGCCACCGATCGATCAGTCCCATTTTACCGGCCCGCCGCTTCCCTGGCCGCCGCCAGCACCTGCACCCACATATCCGCCTTGGAAATGCCGGTCAACACGTGTTCATCGTTCATCTTCCACCGCTGGTTGGAGGTAAAGGTGTTCACCCGGACCTGCACGCCGTCGATGACAAACAGGAAGCTCACCCGGCTGGTGCCCCGCATAAAGCCCGACCCGGCGGCGCCGTCGTCCGCCCACGCCTTCGTCACCCGGTTGGCGGGCAGGATGTAGGTCTCGAACGGGTTCCAGAAGAACAGCAAGGCAATCTTTCCCTGCTTGATATCCACTACCACGGTCTGGCTGCTGCCGTAGAAGGTCTGGTTGCGGGTAAATCCCTGCTCATCCAGCTTCCGCTCCATCGCCTTCTTCCTCTGCTTCCAGATCATGGTCGGGCCAAAGATCCACCACACCACCGACAGCAGCGTGGGGGCCATAAAGCAGATGACAGCCCCCGTCCCGCCGTCCCTGAAGAAGGTGTAGCCGACATAGCCCAGCAGCCCGATCAGCACAATAGGAACAAAGATGGTCAGCAGCAGGTAGACAAAGTTTGTTTTTTTGACACTTTTCTGGTTCATCTCACATCTCTCTCCTTATCAAAGCACATTTTCAGCGCGCCCGCGCCGGGATCACAGCGTCAGTCCCACTCGCTTTTCGCTTCCTCCTCGCCCTTTTTGCGCCTGGGGGCAAAGAAAAACGGAAACAGCCCCAGCTTGGCCCCCAGCGAGTGGAAAAACGGGAAGCACACCAAAATGGTGACAACCTGCACCACCCCAGTCCAGTTCCCTGTATACATCTCTTGGCTCATCTTCCCCCCCTCCCCCAGCATATCCACATAGAAATCATGGCGGCTCAAGGGT
>CATLEJ010000201.1 GCA_949916125.1 uncultured Oscillospiraceae bacterium | reverse complement strand
GACCTGGACCGGGCCTCCAACTTCCTCATCCAGCTGTGCGAGCTCATCAAGCGGCTGGCGGTGGACCACCTCCACCTGGTGGGGGACATCTTCGACCGGGGCCCCGGCGCGGACGTGATTATGGACACCCTCATGGACTATCACAGCGTGGACATCCAGTGGGGCAACCACGACATCCTGTGGATGGGGGCGGCCTCCGGCTCCCGGACGCTGGTGGCCACCGTGCTGGCCAACTCCCTGCGTTATAACAATCTGGAGGTCATCGAGACAGGGTACGGCATCTCCCTGCGCCCACTGTCCGTGTTCGCCGACGAGTTCTACCGCAAATGCGACGTGAGCCGCTTTGAGGTGAAGGTGGCCAAGGAGGACGAGGACAAGATCACCGACCGGGACAGGCTGCTGTGCGCCCGGATGCACAAGGCCATCACCATCATCCTCTTCAAGCTGGAGGGGCAGAAGGTGCTGCGCAACCCCTGCTTCGGCATGGCCGACCGCCTGCTGCTGGACAAGGTGGACTACGAACACAAATCCGTCACCATCGACGGCGTGTCCTACCCCATGCTGGACACCGACTTCCCCACCGTGGACCCGAAGGATCCCTACGCCCTCACCCCGGAGGAGGACACCCTCATCAACACCCTCACCCGCTCCTTCCGCCACAGCGAAAAGCTCCAGCGCCATGTGCGCTTCCTGTACTCCAAGGGCAGCCTGTACCGGGTCTACAACGGCAACCTGCTGTTCCACGGCTGCATCCCCATGCACCAGGATGGCGCGCTTATGAGCTTCTCCATCGGCTGCAAAAACCTGTCGGGCCGGGAGTTCCTGGACTACGCCGACCTCACCGCCCGCCGGGCCTACTACAACAAGCCCGGTTCCCCGGAGCGGCAGTTCGGCATGGACTTCCTGTGGTGGCTGTGGTGCGGGCGGAACAGCCCCATCTTCGGCCGGGACCGCATGACCACCTTCGAGCGCCGTTTTGTGGCCGACGAGTCCACCCACGTGGAGACCAAAAACGCCTACTATACCCTCTACAACGACCCCGCCGTGTGCGAGGGCATCCTGAAAGAGTTCGGCCTGGAGGGGCCCCACTGCCACATCATCAACGGCCACGTCCCCGTGAAATCCAAAAAGGGCGAGAGCCCGGTGAAGGGCGGCGGCAGGCTGGTGGTCATTGACGGCGGCTTCTGCAAGGCGTACCAGAAGACCACCGGCATCGCCGGCTACACCCTGATCTACAACTCCGGCTGCTTCCGGCTGGTGGCCCACGAGCCCTTTGTGGGCAGGGCGGAGGCCATCCGCAAGAACTGGGACATCGCCTCCACCTCCCAGATCTTTGAGCGGCTGGAGCGCCGCGCCACCATTGAGGACACCGACAACGGCCACCGGATGCAGGCCCAGGTGGACGACCTGCTGGACCTCCTGCGGGCCTACCGCAGCGGCGCCATCGTGGAGAGCCATAAAACCTGATTGATTCCCCAAAAGCTGTGCTGCGGGCCGGCCTTTCCTTCGTTGCAGGCCGTTTCCCTGCGGCACAGCCTTTTTTTGGATTTTTTGATACCAAAATGTAACCTTTTTTTGTGGAAAAATCCTTGCTCATTTCAATATCTGGTGGTACAATAAACCCGTCGATCAACATGGGCCGCATCAGGTTCAAATTTGCCGCTGTGCGTCCGCTTTCCCACCCCAGGAAGCGTGGTGGAAAAGACACCGCCGCGGTGTTTTTTTGCCAGGGCAGGCTCATGCTGGGGCCGCCGGCACCGCCGGCCCCCATGTTGGGAGGTTATAAAAATGGAAGATTCGACCCCGAAGACCCCTAAAAAGGTCCCGGTGGGGCTGATCGCCGGAATCGCCGCCGCCGTTGTCGTCATCGGGCTGGTGGGCGGTTATTTGGGCTTGTGCTCCTGGGTGCAGGGCAACGGCTGCCTGCTCCCCGGCGCGGTGGCTGTGGACGACAAAGGTGAAACCGTGGCCGACCTGGGCAAGCTCAGCCAGGAGGACGCGCTGGCCATTGTATCCCAGGAGATGGACCAGCGGCTCAACGAGCGCAAGCTCACCCTGCTGTACGGCCAGGGCAAGCGGCTGGAGCTCTCCGGCGACCTGATGGCCGTCACCCCCGAGACGGCAGTGGAGGTGGGCATGGCCGCCAAGGAGGCCCAGCCCCTCTGGAAGCTGGGCGCCCTGTGGCTGGGCGCCATGGAGGAACCCACCCAGCTGTCGCTGAACGCCGCCGCCTTCACCCCCGAGGGGGAGGCCAAGGCCAAGCGCCTGATCCAATCCATCGCCGACGAGCTGTATGTGGAGCCCGTAGACTTCACCTATGAACTGGGGGACGAGGCGGTCACCGTCACCCCCGGCACCGACGGCCAGAAGCTGGACACCGACGCCCTGCTCACCGCTGTGGAGGAAGCCCTGACCCAGGGGGAGACCCAGCTCCAGGTGGAGCCCGACCCCCTCCCCGGCGCGGAGCTGTCCGGCAAGGTGCTCAGCGAGCTGGTCCACATCGAGCCCCAGGCCGCCGGCGTGGACGCCAACGGCAAGCTCACCCCGGCGGTGATCGGCCGCTCCGTCAACGCGGAGGAGGCCCAGGCCATCCTGGACCAGGCCGCCCCCGGCGAACCCTGCACCATCCCCCTGGAATTCACCCCGCCGGGGACCACCGGCAACGAATCCCTGTATTATAAGGACCTGCTGTCCTCCGTTACCACCAACCTGGACGGGGTGGCCAACCGCTCCTTCAACGTGGCGCGGGCCGCCTCCTTCTGCAACGGCAAGGTGATCCAGCCCGGGGAGGTGTTCTCCTACCTGGGCACCATCGGGGATCCCAGCTCCCGCAACGGCTACAAGCCCAGCACCGGCTACCAGGGCGGCCTCACGGTGCCCATGGACGGCGGCGGCGTGTGTCAGGTGTCGTCCTGCCTGTACTACTGCGCGGTGTACGCCAACCTCGATATTGTAAAGCGGGCCTGCCACGCCTTCGCCACCGGGTATATCCCCAACGGCTTGGACGCCACGGTATTTTACCCCTCCCTTGACTTTAAATTCCGCAACAATACCGGCTTCCCCATCAAGATCGTGGCCTATGCCGAGGGCGGCGCCTACGGAAAGCTCACCGTCCAGTTCTACGGCAGCAACCCCGACGGCATCTCCGTCCAGACGGAGCGGTACACCACCGGCTCCACCGCCTGGACCACCGTGTATGAGCCGAACGAGACCATCCCCCGGGGGACCACCAAGGTGGACGTCACCCCCTATACCGGCTACGAGGTGGACGTGTACCGCTGCGTGTACGACGCCAATGGGAAACTGATCTCCCGCACCTACGAAAACCACAGCCGCTATGCCAAGCGGGACAAAAAAATCCTCTACAATCCCGCCGACGAGGGTCCCTGGGGTCCGGCGGTGGATCCCAGTGCGGAGCCCAGCGTGGAGCCCACGCCCGAGGTGCCGCCCGTCACGGAACCCCCGGTTACCCAGCCCCCTGTCACGGATCCCCCGGCCACCCAGCCCCCTGTCACGGATCCTCCGGCTACCCAGCCGCCGGCCACAGAGCCGCCTGTCGTCACCCCGCCCCCTGTGGAGCCCACCCCGGAGCCCACGCCTGAGCCCGACCCCACCCAATATGTCCAGCTGCCCGAC
>CATLEJ010000200.1 GCA_949916125.1 uncultured Oscillospiraceae bacterium | reverse complement strand
CGCCCCGGCAGGGATCTGCCGGGGCGCCGGCGCTGAAAACCGCCTTGCGAACATCTGTATAATATGGTATAATCGGAACCACACAAGAAAGGAGGGGCTGCGTATGTACCAGCCGCTGGCGGACCGCATCCGCCCGCAAAACCTGGACGAGGTGCTGGGCCAGGGGCATATCCTGGGAAAAGACGGCCTGCTGCGCCGTGTGATCGACAGCGGGAAGATCCCCAACATGGTGTTCTACGGCCCCTCCGGCACAGGCAAAACCACCGTGGCCAACATCATCGCCCAGCGGTCGGGCCGCACTCTGCGGCGGCTCAACGCCACCACCGCCTCCCTGGCCGACATCCGGGACGTGATGGAGCAGGTGGGCACCCTGCTGGCCCCCAACGGGGTGCTGCTCTACCTGGACGAGATCCAGTATTTCAACAAGAAGCAGCAGCAGTCCCTGCTGGAGTTCATCGAGAACGGCAAGATCACCCTCATCGCCTCCACCACGGAAAACCCATACTTCACCATTTTCAACGCCATCCTGTCCCGCTCCACCGTGTTTGAGTTCAAAATGCTGACGGCGGACGATCTCCTGCCGGCGGTGGACAGGGGAATTGCTTTACAGGCTCAAGAGCTGGGGGTAAAGGCCGTGTGCGAGGACGGGGTGCGGGAGCACCTGGCCGCCTCCTGCGGCGGGGACGTGCGCAAGGCGCTGAACGCCGTGGAGCTGCTGATGACCGCCAGCCGGATCCAGGACGGGGTGCTCACCATCACCCTGGACGACGCCAAGCTGGTGGCCCAGCGCTCCGCCATGCGGTACGACCGGGACGGGGACGACCACTTTGACATCGCCTCCGCCCTGATGAAGTCCCTGCGGGGCTCCGACCCGGACGCGGCGTTGCATTATCTGGCCCGCCTGCTGGAGGCGGGGGATATGCTCACCGCCATCCGGCGGCTGCTGTGCTCCGCCAGCGAGGATATCGGCATGGCCTACCCCCAGGCGGCGGCCATCGTCAAGGCCTGCGTGGACAGCGCCCTCCAGCTGGGCCTGCCCGAGGCGAAGCTGCCCCTGGCCCAGGCGGCCATCCTGCTGGCCACCGCCCCCAAGTCCAACAGCGTGTGCGCCGCCATCGACGCGGCCTTGGCCGACGTGCGGGCGGGGCGGACGGGGGACTACCCCCGGCATCTGCAAAATGTCCACGCCGACGGCGCGGGCTTTGAGCGGGAGCAGGGCTACCTCTATCCCCACCAGTTCCCGGGGCACTGGGTGGAGCAGCAGTACCTGCCCGACGCCATCAAGGACCACGTATACTATGAGTACGGTCCCAACAAGACGGAGCAGGCGGCCAAGGCGTACTGGGACAGGATCAAGGGCGGACAGCCGGGAAAGGGGGGCGAATGAGATGCCCATGGATATCCACGTCGGCGACATTTTAGAGCTGAAAAAGGCCCATCCCTGCGGCAGCAGGGAGTGGAAGGTGCTGCGGGTGGGCATGGACTTCAAATTGAAATGCCAGGGCTGTGGCCACGAGGTGATGACGCCCCGGAGCAAGGCGGAGAAATCGGTCAGGAAAATCAGACGGGAGGACGGGACGCCGTGAAGGAATTTTGGAGTGAGAAAATCAGAAACATTACGCCCTATACCCCCGGCGAGCAGCCGAAAAACCGCAAATTGATCAAGCTGAACACCAACGAGTGCCCTTACCCGCCCTCGCCGAAAGCAATTGAGGCGATCCGGGTGGAGGCGGGGGACGCCCTGCGGCTCTACCCGGACCCGGAGTGTACACTGCTGCGTGAGGCCATTGCGGAGCGGGAGGGGTTGGACGCAGGCCAGGTGTTCTGCGGCAACGGCTCGGATGAGATCCTGGCCTTCGCCTTCCAGGCGTTTTTTGACCCAGGGCGGGAGGTGGTGTTCCCCCGGATTACCTACAGCTTTTACCCCGTCTACACCGATTTCTTCGGGCTGAAGCGGCGGGAGGTCCCAATGAATCCGGACTTTTCCGACCCCGTGGAGCTGCTGTGCGGAAACAACGGCGGGGTGGTGCTGGCCAACCCCAACGCCCCCACGGGGATTGCCGTGGGGCTGGACACGGTGGAAAAGCTGCTCGCCGCCAACCCGGATGTGGTGGTGATTGTGGACGAGGCGTATGTGGATTTCGGCGCGGACAGCGCGGTGAGGCTGATCGGCCGCTACCCCAACCTGCTGGTGGTGCAGACCACCTCCAAGTCCAGGGCGCTGGCCGGGCTCCGGGTGGGCTGGGCCATGGGGGATGAAAACCTCATTGCCGCCATGCGGTGCGTGCGGGACTCCATCAACTCCTATACGGTGGACCGGCTGGCCCAGGCGGGGGCGGCGGCGGCCGTCCGCGACGAGGGCTATTTCCAGTCCACCCGCCGCCGGGTGATGGATACCCGGACGTGGACGGAGGAGGCCTTGCGGGCGCGGGACTTTACAGTGCTGCCCTCCCGGACCAATTTTGTATTTGCCAGCCATCCGGGCCGCGGCGGGAAGGAGCTGCTGGACAGCCTGCGGGCCCAGGGGATCCTGGTGCGCTGGTGGAAGCAGCCGGAGATTGAAAACTGGCTGCGCATCAGCATCGGCACGGACGAGGATATGGAGGCGCTGGCCAAGGCCCTGGACAGCATCATTTAAACAGAATGCAAACCACCCCGGCTCTCGGCCGGGGTGGTTTTGTATATCTACAGGGGCCTGCGTGGGGGTTCCTGACGAATTTCAGAGGGGACTTGCTTTGACTTTTTTTGATGGGGAAAGGTGCTATCATGTTGGACAGACCCGCGGGAAGGGGGCCCGCCTATGACGGTGGTGTACATAGATCTGCTGTTTTTGCTCAATCTGGTGGCCAATTATCTGCTGCTGCTGGCGGCGGGACGGATGGCCGGGGCGGCGCTGTGCCGCTGGCGCATCGGCCTGGCGGCCGCGGCGGGGGCGCTGTACGCGGCGCTGATTTTTCTGCCCGGCCTGGGCTGGCTGGCTTTGTGGCCCTGCAAGATCGCCTCCGGCGTGGGGATGGCGCTGATCGCCTACGGCGGGGAGCGCCGACTGCTGCGGGTGACCGTACTGTTTTTCGGCGCCTCCGCCGGGCTGGCGGGGGCGGTGCTGGGGCTGGAGCTGCTGGGCAGCGTGTCGCTGACGCTGGAACACGGGGTGTTTTACTCCCGGATCGACCTGAGACTGCTGCTGCTGCTGTTTGTGGCGTGCTATTTTGTGCTGTCCCTGTTTTTCCGCCGGGTGGGGCGGCACGGGGGCGGGGAGCTGGCGCGCCTGGAAATCGCCCTGAACGGCGGCACGGCGGCGCTCACCGCCCTGGTGGACACCGGGCACTCCCTCACCGACCCGGGGGACAACCGCCCGGTGGTGGTGGCGGACACACGGGCCCTGTCCGGGGTCCTGCCGGACTGGGCGGATGCGGCCGACCCCATCGCCTCGGTGGAGCGCTGCCATGCGCTGGGGTCCCGGCAGGCCAGGATCGTCCCCTACCGGGCGGTGGGGGTGGACCACGGGATGCTGCTGGCCCTGCGGGTCCGTCAGGTGAGGGTGGACGGGAGGCCGCTGGGACGGCTCTTGGTAGCGCTGTCCCCCACGCCGGTGGATGACGGCGGCGGGTATCAGGCGCTGATAGGAGGGATCTGACATGCTTTTCATGGATACATATCTCCGGCTGTGCCGTCTGCTGGACCGGCTGGGCATACCGCTCCACG
>CATLEJ010000199.1 GCA_949916125.1 uncultured Oscillospiraceae bacterium | reverse complement strand
CTCCTCCACCGCCCCCAGCGCCAGGTAATCCGGCGTGAACCAGCCCAGCACCCCCAGCACCACCCCGCTCACCCACCGGGTGGACAGCAGGTCGATGCTGGTCAGCCCCGCCACCGCCGCAAACCCCTCCAGCACCACGCACACCTTCCGCCCCGGCCGCTCCTCCCCTGTGAAGGCCAGCAGCAACAGCGCCAGGCAGAACGCAGTGAACACCTTCAAAAACTCGTGCAGGGCGAACTTGCCCGACACCGCGTAGGCGCAGCTCAGCCCATCCATCAGCACCACCAGGGTTAGGGCCAGTACCGGCCCTTTGAGCCGATCCCGCAGCCGGCCCCAGAACAAAAACGCCGCGGACAGCGCCAGTGCCGCCAGCACCATGGCCGCGGACTTGGACGTAGCTGCCGAGCTCAGGCACACCGCCAGGAAAAACGCCCCCACGGATACCGCCACATCCGCCCCGCGCAGAGCCGCCTGAACCGGTACGGGCTGTTGAGACTTCCGGGCCATTTCGTTCCGCCTCCTTCTCAAAACCTGTATTCACAGCCGGAAATGCCGCCTGTGCGGGAAATCTTCCCTTTCCCAAACCTCCGCCGCCTCTGCCGGGGGTTCGGGAAAAGGAGGGGGCCGAAGCCCCCTCCTTCCCACTGGGACCGCGCCGGGTACGTCTCACGCAGAGCCACCAGACGCGCTCGCAACCCAATTAGAACTCGACCTTCAGGCCCTTGATGTTCTTCAGCGCCTTGCCGCTGGCCTGGATGGAGAAGCCCACGCTGCTCCCCGTGGCCTGCACGGACACCTTCACGCTGCCCGAGCTGGTGAACTCGTTGGTCAGCACCTCATTGGGGATGGTGATGGTGGCAACAGAGCTCTTGATGGTCAGGTCTGCGCCGGTCTCCTCCGCCACCTTGATCAGGGCCGCCGCCGGAAGGGACACATCCACCTTGGTGGCGCCCTCAGACTTGATCTCCAGCGCGATCTCGCCGTCCTGGGCCAGATCCGCCAGGCTCTCCACGGCCTTCGTGTTCAGGGTCACGGTGGCAGTGCCGGCCACAACCTTGGCCTCGATGACGCCGCCCTCGGGCACGGGCTCGTTCACCCGAACCGTGGTGTCCTCATACACGTCGTAATAGCCGCCGTTGTTGGCGGTGGGGTTGTCAGTGCCCGCAGCGGCGCTGGCGGCCAGGATGGTGGCGGGCACCATGGACAGAACCAGGGCCAGCACCAGCAGCTTGGCGATGAATTGCTTTTTCATAATGTCATTTCTCCTAACTGTTTCTTTTGACTCATTGTTTCTTCCTTCATGTGCGACTGCTTCTTGCCGCAGCTACGCTTACTCCGCCGGGGGCGGGCGCACCCGGAAGCAGTTCAGAAGCTCCGCACGGTTTGGGAATTCCCGCTTCACGCCCATGGGTCTCACCTCCTTTCAAGGTTGCATCATCGCGCAAGCCTTGGCCAATTTACGCGAAGTTGTCCCTATTACGCCAGGTCCCGGTACAGGAAGGTCATGATCTCCCCACGGCTGCACCCCTGCCCAGGGGAGAAGGTGCTGCCGTTTCCGGTGCCGGTGGTGATTTTCTGCTCCAGCGCCCAGCTTACCGCTTTCCCGTAGTCTGCCGACGGGGGCACATCCTGAAATGCCGCGGTGGTTTTCGGCTCCGGGCTCCCCGCAGCCTTCCACATATAGGTCACCGCCGAGGCCCGGGTGCACACCGTGTTCAGATCCGCCGGCACCGCAATTCCCTTCGACCGGGCCCAGCCGGTCACCGCCACCAGCTCCTTGTCCCAGGCCAGCTCCCCACTGTCCGCCCCGGGCCGCCCCGCGGCTCGCCACAGGAAGGTGAGGATCTGCGCCGTGGTGCACTTGGCATCCGGGGAGAACGCGGTGGTGGTGGTCCCCTTGGTGATATTCCGGCCCACCGCCCACTCCACGGGCTTGGCATAATAGGCGCCGGCCAGCACGTCGGTGAACTCACCCACGATGACCTTCAGCACACCGTACCGGCTGCCCATGCGCACGATGGCCCTGCCCTGGACAAAGTCTGTGATGGCCCCGTAGTTCATCGGGATGGCCAGCTTGCCACCCTTGTCGATGCAGCCCCACTTGCCATCCTTGCTCACCGCCGCAAGGCCGATGGAGAAGTCCCGGGCATCCTCATAGGTCGGGGCCACTACCTCTCTCCCTGTCTGGTCAATGTAGCCGTACTTCCCGGCGCTGCCCACCACCGCCAGGCCCTCGGAGAAGCTCCCGGCGTAGGTGTATTGGGGGGCCACAACCTCCTTGCCGCTCTTGTCCATATAGCCCCATTTGCCGTCCTTCTTCACGGCGGCAAGACCCTGGGAAAAGCCGGAACAGGCCTCATACCGGGGGGCAATGGCCTCCTTGCCGCTCTTGTCCATATAGCCCCACTTGCCGCCCTTGCTCACCCGGGCCAGGCCCTCCGAAAACGCGCCCACCGAATCATAGGCCATGGGGGCGATCTCCTTGCCCGTCTTGTCGATGACGCCCCACTTGCCGTCCTTGCACACTGCGGCCAGGCCGTCTGAGAAGCTGACGGCACGCTCATATTCCAGCGCGATGACCTCTTTGCCGGTCTTGTCGATGTACCCCCATTTGCCGTCCTTGTGCACCAGCGCCAGGCCGTCGGCGGTGAAGCTGTAGGTGCCATCGTACTGCGGGGCCACCACCGTTTTGCCGCTCTTGTCGATGTACCCCCACTTCTTGTTGGCGCTCACCATGGCCAGACCGCCGCTGTAGGGGTACACGTACTCATACTGGATGGGCACGATCAGCTTTCCGCTCTTGTCAATAAAGCCGTACTTCCCGCCCCGGCATACCGCCGCCAGGCCCTCAGAAAAGCTGACTGTGTCCTCATATTGCAGCGCAATGACCGCCTTGCCCGAGGGGTCTATGTAGCCGGCTTTGCCGTCTTTACTCACCGCCGCCAGACCCTCGGAAAAAGCCAGGGCGTACTCGTACTGGGGCGCTATCACCGTCTGGCCGTATTGGTTGGCGTAGCCCCATTTGCCGTCCTTTTGGATCGCCGTCAGCGGCGTGGTGAAATAGGACGCATCCTCCAGCGTTACGCCCTCCTCAAACCACGCCGGGGCGTAGGGCTCTGCCGCGAAGGTTGGGAGCACAAGGCTCAGGCTTAGCGCCAGGGCCAGGGCTACGGATAAGAGTTTCTTTTTCATGCCAAATTCCTCCTTCTGTTATCAATCAATCTTCTAAAATAAGCTGCGGCGGCTTCAAGATGGGTACAAAAGCACCGCACCGTTATTTTTTGTCCGTGTTGAACTCGATCACATCGGATTCAACCTCTTTTTTCGCGTTTTCATCGATCCCAAGCTTGTTCTGCACCTTCTTTTTCGCCTTGCGCCAGTAGATGCCAATAATAGCCCCTGCCGCCACCACCACCCCAGCAACCACCTGGATGGCATAAGTCATCACGCTGGGATCCAAATAACCGCCGATATTCGTGGAACACAATTGATTTATCACGTTAGACATTTTTTATTTTCCTCCCAATTGATTCATATCCACTCCATTGTTTTCCAGCACGGCCATAAAAGCAGCCTTATTCTGCTGAGGCGTGGTGGCGGGGCGGCCCAAGTCATCCCTCGCTCCCAGGGCGCACTTTACCTCCAGGAAGGTAAGCTGGCGGACTTCCTTTGCCGCTTCCAACGCCGCGTTCAGTTCCTCTGGACCGTCCACGGAGAACACCCTGGGGTAACCGCA
>CATLEJ010000198.1 GCA_949916125.1 uncultured Oscillospiraceae bacterium | reverse complement strand
CTTCTACGCATCCGTCGAATGTATCGAGCGCGGCCTCGATCCCCTGACCACCAACCTTGTGGTGGCGGACCTGAGCCGAACGGAAAAGACCATCTGTCTGGCCGTCACCCCCTCCCTGAAAGCCTGGGGCATCTCCGGGAGGGCCCGGCTGTTCGAGGTGGTACAGCGGGTCAAGGAGGTCAACGCCCAGCGGCAGCTGTCCGCGCCGGGCCGGAGGCTCACCGGGTCCTCCACTGATGATACCGCGCTGAAAGCCGACCCCAGTCTGGCGGTGGACTACATCGTGGCTCCGCCCCGGATGGCGCACTACATGGAGTGGAGTACCAGGGTCTACAATGTCTATCTCAAATACATTGCTCCCAGTGACGTTCACAACTATTCGATAGACGAAGTGCTGATGGACGTCACCAACTACCTGGACACCTACAAACTCAGCGCCCGCCAGCTGGCGGTGAAGATCATTCAGGATATACTGGAGACGACCGGCATCACCGCCACGGCGGGCATCGGCACGAATCTCTATCTCTGCAAGATCGCCATGGATATTTGGGCCAAACACGTCCAGCCGGATGCAAATGGTGTGCGTATCGCGGAGCTGGACGAGATGAGCTACCGCCGCAACCTGTGGGACCACCGTCCTCTCACGGATTTCTGGCGGGTAGGCGGCGGTTACGCCAAAAAGCTGGAGGCCAACGGTCTGTACACCATGGGGGACATTGCCCGCTGCTCTCTGGGAGGGCCAAGTGATCACCACAACGAGGACCTGCTGTATAAGCTGTTCGGCGTGAATGCAGAGACGCTCATCGACCATGCCTGGGGCTGGGAGCCGGTAACAATGGCGGACATCAAGGCATACAAGCCGGAGTCCAAGAGCATCGGCTCTGGTCAGGTCCTGCAATGTCCCTACGGCTATGACAAGGCCCGGCTGGTGGTACGGGAAATGGCGGATCAGCTGGCGCTGGATCTGGTGGATAAGAAACTGGTCACGGATCAGCTGGTCCTGACAGCAGGCTATGATATTGAGAATCTGAAAGGCACCTACCAGGGAGAGGTCACCACAGACCGCTATGGCCGCGCCATCCCCAAGCATGCCCACGGTACCGCCAACCTGGAGGAGTACACCGCTTCCACCAGGCGCATCGTCACCGCCGCTCTGGAGCTGTTCGACCGGATCATTGACCGCAGCCTGCTGGTGCGCCGGTTTTATCTCACTGCCACCCGTGTAGCGGACGAGAGATCCGCGCCGGATAAAAAAGCCTTTGAACAGATGGACCTCTTTACCGACTACGCTGCATCGCAGGAGCGGAAAGCGGAGGAATCAGCGGAGTTGGAGCGGGAGAAGAAGGTTCAGCGCACCATGCTGGACATCAAACGGAGATTTGGCAAGAACGCCATCCTGAAGGGAATGAACCTGGAAGAGGGCGCGACAGCAAAGGAGCGGAACAACATGATCGGAGGACATCGCAGTGGGGAAGTATGACGACATCATCGGCCTTCCGCACCATGTTTCCAGCACCCGGCCACACATGCCTATGCTGGACCGGGCGGCGCAGTTTCAGCCGTTTAGAGCCTTGACCGGCTACGAAGATGCCGTGCAGGAGACGGCGCGGTATACAGATGAAAAAGTGGAATTGACCGAAGATGAGAAGGCCCTTCTGGACATGGAGCTGCAGCGGCTGTCGGACGATATTGCCAACCGTCCCCAGGTGACGCTGACCTATTTCCGGTCCGACAAAAGGAAAGCTGGCGGGGCATATGTCACCACCACCGGCCGGCTGAAGAAAATTGATGATCTTGAGGGCACCCTGATTTTAGCCAGCGGAGAGCGGATCGTCATCGAGGATATCATAGAGATTCGATGAAGCTGCCATCACCGACCGCCCGCCTTCCCGAACAGCGCCGCCTTATGGGGCGGCGCAACGACTACCAGCTGATGCCGCTCATTGCCGCACTTATACAGGCACTCCGTTTTCAGCGAAAACCGCACGATATCGTACTCCGCCTCCTCCAGCTGCAGATTGTCCATAAAAAAGCACCGGTCGATAGAACCGGCGTTGAACAGAAACTGGTGGGTGGGGATGGAGAACAGGGGCTTCGTCATCTCCGCCACGCCAGGGAGGGCGAAGTCCTCGATATTCTGGCTGGCCATGATGAGGCTGGAGTCCTTCTTCCGGCACCGTTTGAGCATCCCCCGGATATACTCAATGGCGGTTGGATTGGAAAGCCATACATGAAGCTCATCCAGCACCGCCACGGTATTCCCCTCGTCCAGCACCCGGTCACTGAGGAAAGACAGGATATTGAACAGCAGCGCCCCCCGGAGATTCTGCGAGGCATTTGACAGGTCCTTCACGCCGAACACCAGGAAACGCTCCGAGGTGACGTTGGTGTATCCGTTGAAAAATTTGCTCTCCGCGCCCTTGCACAGGGAGTGGAGTCCCAGAAGGATCTCCTGTAACAGCTCGGCAGGATAGAGCGGATCGTTCTCTTTGTCATAATTCTGGTAGGCGTCCTGTATGACCGCATAGAGGTCTGACAGGATGGGGTAATCGGCGGGGTGCATCGTGGAATGGTCCGTGTGGTCGTTGATGCCCCACTTGCCGTACAGCCGCTCCAGCATCAGCTCGATGGCATCGATATGCCGGTCTGAGAAATCCTTGTAGGAGCGGAAGAAATCCTTCAGAAACGAGATGTGCTGACTGAGCCGGGAGCGTTCCAAAAAGGCTGCGGGAGCATCCTTGTCGTCACAAGCTCCATATCCCTCGCTCCCGCCTGCCGGCGGGAGCTCGCTCATTCCGCTGCTCCTCCTCTCCCCATCGAACCCGCTTTGCTGGGCTTCGATGGGGGCCCCCATTTCCTCCCCGCCCATATCCCACAGCTTCGGCTCCAGGGGATTGATGCGGTATTTCCCGCTCATAAGGTCAATGAAGCAGCCGCCCAGTTTTCCGCAAAGCTCCCCCATTTCATTTTCCGGGTCCAGACAGATCACGGACTTCCCCGATTCCAGCAGGTTGGTGACCAGCAGCTTCAGCAGGAAGCTCTTGCCCTGACCGGAGTTTCCCAGGATGAGGACGCTGGCGTTGGTCTTGTCGTCCGCGCGGCGGTCAAGGTCAACGATGACGTTGCTGCCGAATTTGTCCCTGCCGATGTAAAAGCCTTGGGGATCGGTCTTGCCGGAGTAGTTGCTGGGGTAGAGATTCGCCACAGAGGACGCCGGCAGGACCCGCTCGCACTTTGACCCGAAGGCGTTCCGGCCAGCCGGGTTGGCGGAGAGAAAGCCCTCCCGCTGCTTGAGCAGAAGGCGGTCCGCCTCCAGCCTGGAGCGGATCAGCTCGCCCGTCACAGTGTCCCGCAGGGTGCGCAGCGCCTCCAGACTGTCCGCGGCGAGATCGATATAGACCGCGCAGTGCATCAGCGGCTCCTTGCTGCGGCGCAGGGCGGCCACCATCGCGGCTACGTCCTGGAGGTTGGCTTCCGCCGTGACGCTCTGCTGCATGTTGTTGGTGCTGCCCCGTTCGAATTTGCTGCGGTTGGAGGCGTTCTGGATGATCTTCTGTTCCTCCGCCGTCGTGACCCTCCGGAGGCAGATGGAGAGGTTCACCCCGCTGCGCTCCCCCAGGTGGCTGAGAAGGGCCAGCTCCTCCGTGGTGGCGGGATAGCTCCGCAGGGCCATGACGCAGTGGTAGGCGCTGCCCAGAATAAAATGATCCGTGTTGAATTTCACCGCCGCCGGAGCGATCA
>CATLEJ010000197.1 GCA_949916125.1 uncultured Oscillospiraceae bacterium | reverse complement strand
CGGTGTAGTGGGTGACGATCCCACCCTCGCCGTCGGTGGACTCGGCGCTGGCCCACTGCACGTCCGCCAGGGTGAGGGTTTTGCCGTTGTCCGTGATGCTCTTGGGGATCAGGGCCACGTCGGCGTCGGACAGGTTGGGATAGGTACGGGTGGCGGACAGGGCCTTGGTGCTGGTCTTGTAGCCGTCCGTCTCCACCTTCACAGAGGTGTGATCCAGCCGCAGGGTGCCGGTATAGCCGTCCTCGGTAGTAAATTCCATTTCGGCGTCCAGCCGCTGGAGGATGGCGTCCATCTTATTGGTGTCGCTGGCCAGGGTGACGGTTTCGGTGTGCTGCTGGGTGTCCACCCCCACCTCGTCCTTCCGGGTCATGTCCAGCAGGTAGTAGTGCCGCCCGCCGCGCTCGAAGTCCTCTGTGGGGATGCCGCTGGGGTCGTCCCCCAGGGAGAGCTGATACACCTTGTCGATGCGCGGCTCGTCCAGGGGGCCTGCTGTGTACTCGTCCACCTTGATGGGGTAGTAGCAGCTCAGTTCCGGCTCCGGGGAGGGCTGGGGCGCCTCAGCGGCAAAGGCAGGGGTACATCCTGCCAGCAGCAGGGCCAGGGCGCAAAGGGTAATAACAATGCGTTTCATCTGATTTTCCTCTTTTCTGATAGATTTGTTCCGTGAAAATGATTATTTTGCGGTTACCGCCCCCTTTCCCGGGGAGGGCCGCGGGTTTGCAGATATTCATTCCAGTCCTTACCCCTGGGCGGGGTGCGGGTGGACACCTTCAATCCCCGGCCCTCGTACTCCGCCCGCAGCTTCTCCGCGGCCTCCCGGCCCGGACCGTCGTCGTCCAGGCACAGCACCACATGGTTTAGCTGGGGGTTGTCCTTCAGGTAGCGATCCAACGCCCCAGGGTACAGCCCGCACAGGGCCACGGCATTGGAGCGCACCTCCCGGTGCAGGGTGCAGAAGCTCATCAGGTCTATGGGGGCCTCAAACACCAGCACCCAGGGGATAGTGGGATCACAGGGGATGGGGAAGGCCACGCTTTTGTCGCTGCCCAGCACGTCCCGCTTGAAGCTGGATCCGTCCTTGTCATAGGTGCCCCGCTTGCTGGCAAATTTGGGCTGGCCGCTGCCATCTCTGCCTACGAACACGCAGTTGTGGTACTTTTCGTCCTCGTACAGCAGTCCGGCATTGAGAAACGCCCGGATTACTTGGGGGGCGATGCCACGCTTGCGCAGGTAGGCGAACACCCGGCGGTTGTCTGGATTGGCCAGGGGCAGGACAAACTCCGGGCGCTCCTCCCCTCTGGGAGGCGGCCTGGGCTTGGATAGGGTGGGGGCATCTCTCGCCCGGCCATTGAACTCCAGCAGATAGTCCACCGCCTCCCGGAAGCTCTTGCCCTCGAACTCCTGGAGGAAGGTGATGGCATCGCCGCCTTTCCCGTTGGAGTACCGTTTCCAGGTGCGGCGGTTCTTGATCATCAGACTGTCCATCTCCCGGGTGGTGTAGTAGCTGCCCACCCGCTTCAAGCGGTACCCCAGGTGCTCCAGCAGATCCGGCAGGTCTGTGTTCTTGGCGGTTTCCATCTCCTCGTCTGTGAATTTCCAAAAATCTTCTGGGTTTGTTCGTTGTCTCATGCTCCTCACCTCCTTGCTGAAACGAAAAAAGCAGCCCGGCAGGGCATCCCAAATGCGTGTGGGACGCTTTGCCGGGCCGCTGCTGCTTTCGTTGTTTTGACGGGCGTTTGAAGCCCTTGCGGGGCCTTGCTTTTTCCAGATGATGGATGGCCCGTTGCTGTTATGTATACCATATGTTGTGCATAACGTGGAAAGTGCCGCTACCGCTTGAATGTCCGGGGGGCGGGTGGTATACTATTCACAGACAAGCGGGGCACAGCCGGTGGCTGTGCCTCAGATATTGAATTGCACGGGGAGCGTGGAAAAAATGGTATTTGTTTGCGATCACTGCCACTTTGAGCTGGAGGCCGTGGCCAAGCCCAGCCAGTGCCCGGACTGCGGGAAGCTGGGGCACATCCGTACCGCCACGGCGGAGGAGAGCCAGGCGTTCCAGGCCCGGAAGCTGGAGGATGTGTGGCACGATCCCGCGCCCGCCCTGGCCGGCTGAAAACGAAAAAAAGCGGCCCCGGAGGCCACCCTTCTGTGGGTGGTTTCCGAGGCCGCTGCTGTTTCTGCGCCGCTACAGGGCATGAAGTGAAGATTGATCACCGCTCTTGGCCGTTTTTCTTCTGGTGGGGAGGTCTGTTGGCAACGTCATATCTCTGAGAGTGTTTCTGGTATCCATATTCATCTAATTCCTTCAGCCTGCCAGCGTCAAAACGATATTCCGGGTATTCCACAAACCCGCTGCGATGGATACGCCCCGTAGGCTTGCCCAGACCGTTTTTTTCAATCCAGGCTAAAATGCCCGTACCAAAGTTGTTGACGTCGACAAAGGCGCAGTCCTTTTCCATCGGAATACCCAAGTTGACTGTCAGGTGACCCCAGGATTCGGGCTCGCCACTGCTCCAATCTACCAGCTCCAGAGCCAATTTACAGGCATTGAAATAGGAGCGTACCTGCACCTCCATGGATACCGTCTCCTCCTGTCCAGGGAGTCCCAAAAGGAACTTACCGCTGAGGATGTCCTGATACTTTTGGTCACTGCACCCCTCCCAGCGGAGGTAGTTCCAATCCGGCCTGGGGCATTCCTCCGCGGCAGCCACACTCTTGGATACGGTTTTCAGGGGCGGCACAGGAGCAATGCCCATCTGAACCTTGGAATAGATCGGAAGAAGCTTTTGGATCAAATATTCCTGGTCGGGGCAGACGTCTATGAGGCCCGTGCGGGCCGTCAGGAAGGTGCGTCCATCCGCAGTCCCTATGGCCGACAGGTCTGCCGCCTGATGCTGCATCAAAAAAGCCGCGATATTTTCCGGTGTCGCCTCGAAAAAGACGGCGCTGCTGGCGCCTGCCATATCACTGGCAAGTCCTTGCAGATACTTTTGATTCATGGAGATCTCTCCCTTTCACATTATTTTGAGTATCAGCGGGCTGATTCCGTGTTATGTCCGCCCTGGCCGGCTGAAAACGAAAAAAGCGGCCCCGGAGGCCACCCTGCTGGGTGGTTTCCGGGGCCGCTGTTGTCTCTGGGCCGCTGTGGGTCACAAGGGGCCGTCAGGCGCTCAACGCCGGCCCTTTATCCTCGGGCTGATCCTCGTCCCCATCCGGCTCCTCCGGGGCCTCACCGGGGCTGACAGGGGCGGTGTCGGCGCTGTCCTGGGTGTCGGGCTCGGCCTCTGCCAGCGCCTGCTCGATCAGGCCGATCACGAACTCCCGCTGAGTGTAGTTCCGGCCCAGGCGGGCGCTCTCCCGCTCCAGGTGGGTCTTGATGCGCTGGAAAAGCTCCTCGTTGATCTGGAAGGCGAGGGTGCGGTTTTTACCGTTGGTCATAATTGCGTTACCTCCGTTTTCTTTCATTTTGAAGTATTCGGTAATAAGGGCTGTGATATACTGGCTGGTGGTCTGGCCCGCCTGGTCTTTTTCCTCGCAGACGCGCTGGTGCAGGTCGATTGGAACCTGAGCACAGAGATTTTTGACGGCTGCCATGGCTTCTTCCCCTTTCCTTGATGGTGACCACAGTATAGCTGAAAGGGCAGGGCAAAGCTATTACCAACACCACCAAGGAATGACAGACAGACCAAGCAGAACCACCAAAGAGAGCAGCGGACAGCCCCTGAGCTCACCGCTCCGCTG
>CATLEJ010000196.1 GCA_949916125.1 uncultured Oscillospiraceae bacterium | reverse complement strand
GGAGGACATCGACCCCACCCGCTACTCTGTCCACGACACCCTGGGGGAAATCGCACAGTGTCCCGAGGCCAACGCAATTGTGGAGAAGATGATGGAGGGGGCTGCCGCCAGCCGGGGGGATGTGGCAGCCAGTGTGAAGGACAACCCGGCCCTCAAGCGGATGATGGCCCGGATGACTTTACAAAGCCTGCTGAAGCAGGCGGGGGACGCGGTGCCCGAGGGGGCGGTCAAGCAGCTCAACGCGGCCCTGCAGCAGTTTAAGAAGGTGTAAGTATGGTAAAGGCGGTACAGCAATTTATGCTGGGCACGGTGATGAACACCGAGGCCCAGGCGGCGGATACCATGGCGAAGATGAAAGCGGCGGGCTATGAGGGCATCGAGCTGTGTGGGTTCATGCTCCACCCCAGCGGGCTTATGGTGCGGCTGCTGACGAAGGCGGCAGGTATGCCCGTGGGTAAGGGCGGTAAACTGAACTGGCCCCGGCTGGTGAAGGACAGCGGCTTGAAGGTGGTGTCCATTCACCAGGATCTGGGCAGCGTGGAGCGGGATCCCGCCGCTGTGGCAAAGGAGGCCCTGGGCTTTGGTACGGATCGGGTGGTCATCACCGGGATGTACCGCTTTCCTTATGGGGAGGAAGCGGCGGTGCGGGAGCTGGCTGCGCGGTTGAACAAGGCCGGGGCGGCGCTGAAACGGGAGGGCGCGTCCCTGCTTTACCACAACCATAATTGTGAGTTCCTGCGCATGACCACGGGAGTGAGCGCCTATGGAATCCTGCTGGCGGAAACCGACCCTGAGTATGTCAGTTTTGAGTTTGACAGCTATTGGTGCGCCGATGCCGGGGCCAGTCCTCTGGCGACAATGGAAGCGTTGGGGAAACGGATGAAACTGTGGCACATCAACGACCGGGGCACCCGGCAGACAGGGCCCTGCATGACCCCCATTTTGAAAAGTGACAGTATGGAGCTGGGCACGGGTGCCATGCCACTGGATGACCTGTGTGAAAAGGCCAAGGCTGTCGGGGTGGAAGCCGTGATTTTGGAGAGCCACCGCAACTGGGTGGACAAGAACCCGGTCAAGAGCTTCCAAGTGAGCGCGGAGTATTTGAATAAACAATTCTAAGCACAGTACTCCGCCCCCTCCGGGAGGCGGAGTACGTGAATTTGACGAGGAGGAATCGCCATGCATGTGGAACTGAGGGGCCGCTTTATCCAGGCGGATCGGCCTTTTATTGAGGGAGCTGTGGACGTGTTCGAGCAACGGTTTGCGGCAAACAATGTGAAAAGCGCCCGGCTGACCATTACGGCCCTTGGCGTGTATGAGGCGGAGCTGAACGGCAAAAAGGTGGGGGATATCCTGTTTGCGCCCGGCTATACCTACTACCACCGCCAGCTTCAGGCCCAGGCCTACGACGTGACGGAACTGCTGGCCGAGGGTGAGAACGTTCTGCGGGTGTATCTGGGCCAGGGCTGGTACTGCGGGCGGTACACCTTTGACAACAAGTGCCAGACCTACGGGGAGCACTCCGCCGTGTCCTGGGTGTTGACGGCAGATGGATCGTCCATTGCCGACAGCCGGGGGAATGTGACCATGCTGGAGAGTCCCTACGAGTATGCGGGGCTGTACGACGGCGAGATCTACCACGCGGGGCCGCTAAAGCCCACGGGAGCCAAGCCCATGCCCTATACGGGCAAGGTGCCGGAGGTGATTGAGGACGGTATTCTCTACACCAAAGTGCAGGAGGAGGTGCCGGTGGAGTCCGCCGTGAAGCGGGAGAACGTGACCATCCTGGACTTTGGGCAGAACTTTGCTGGATTCATCGAGATTGACCCGACATTGATGCAGGGCGATACCCTCAAGCTGCGCCACGGGGAGATTTTGAACGCCGACGGCAGCCTGTATACCACCAATCTGCGGAAGGCTAAGGCGGAGCTGGTCTATCACAAGGGGGACGAGACAAAGAAATACCGCCCCCGGTTCACCTTTATGGGCTTCCGCTACGCGGAGCTGTCCGGGGTGGAGTATGCCCCCGGCCTGCTCACCGCTTATGCCGTCCACAGTGAGATGGAGCGCACCGGGTTCTTTGCCTGTGACAACAAGAAGGTGGAGCAACTCTACCGCAACCAGGTGTGGGGTCAGCGCAGTAACTATCTGGAGGTGCCCACCGACTGCCCCCAAAGGGATGAGCGGATGGGCTACACTGGGGACGGCCACGTATTTGCCCGTACTGGGGCCTACAACTATGACACTGAGGCATTTCTGGCTAAGTTCCTCAAGGATATCCGCTACACTCAGATGGACAACTCCGAGGGCTACGTGGCCCCGGTAGTGCCCGCCCGGGGCCCGGAAGGCATCGGCTTTATGTCCATGCTGGGCTGGGGGAACGCGGTGACCATTCTGCCCTGGATGATGCGAGAGCAGTTTGGCACAGATTGTTACCTGCGGAAGCAGTATGAGAGCATGAAGACCCACGTGGAATGCGAGATCCGGCACATGGGCAAGGGGCTGATGGGTAAAAAGGAATTGTGGATTGGCCCCAGCTTGGGGGACTGGCTGGCCCCGGGCAAAGATGTAAAGTACATGGCCATGCACAACGGCCCGGTGTCCAACGCGTTTATTGTTAACGACCTGCGTATTCTGTCTCAAACTGCCATGCTGCTGGGTAAGGCGGAGGACGCAGAACGGTACGCAGAGCAACTGGAACGAACCACCGCAGCCTATCTCAAGGCCTTTGTTAAAAAGGGCGGCGCCATGAAGGACGACTACCAGGGGGCCTATGTAATGGCCTTACAAATGGTGATCCCGGCGGGGGAGCTGTGGGACGCCTGCTTTGCCAGGCTGGTAGGAAAGCTGCGCGCCGAGGGAATGCAGACCGGCTTTTTCGCCACCCAGCACCTGCTCCCCCTGTTGGCCGACCACGGGGAGGGGAAGCTGGCGTTTGACTTGCTTTTGAATGAGAAATGCCCCGGCTGGCTCTACCAGGTGAACTGTGGAGCTACCACCACCTGGGAGCGGTGGGATGCCCTGCGGCCGGACGGGACAGTAAACGAGGACAAAATGTCCGGTGACAATATGGTATCCTTCAACCACTACTCCTTCGGTAGTGTGGGGGAGTTCTATTACCGCTATATTCTGGGTATCCAGCCCCTGGAACCGGGATATGCAAAAATTGTTCTGCGACCCTTTATAGACACACGCCTGGGAGCTGTAGAGGGCAGTTACCGCAGCCGGGCCGGGGAGATCAAATCGGCGTGGCGTGTGGACGGGGAGATGGCGACGATGCGGGTCACCGTACCCGCCCCCACGGTGCTCACTCTGCCGGACGGAACGGTGCGCGAATTGGAACCTGGGAGCTATGAATTCGAGAACATCTTGCTTGGAGGTGACAGGCTGTGAAAATGACCTGGCGCTACAACAAAATGCCCGGGGAGGTGTGGCAGCCCGAGGAGATCGCTGCCGTCAAAAGGCAGCTGGACGAGTACGGCTTCAACATGGACGTGGTGGAGTCCGTCAATGTCCACGACGACACCAAGATCGGCCTGCCCGGCTGCTCACCAGCGGAGGCCATCGACCGCTTCCTCAGCATGGTGGACACCCCCTACAACTGCCTGACCCTGTGCTCGGGGAGCCTGAACGCCGACCCCAAGAACAACGTGGCGGACATTTGAAAGTTGATTTTTCCGGCAAGGTGGTGGTGGTCACCGGCGCGGGCGGCGTGTTCTTCCTGTGCGGCGACAAGGCCGCCTCCGCCATCACCGGCGTGGTGCTGCCCATCGACGCGGGCTTCGCCGCCTACTCCGGCGTGTGAGCTTGCCCCCTTTGGAAAAATCATGCGGCACATAAAACGGGCCCCACAGATCTCCTCTGTGGGGCCCTGCTGATTTTTATCTGGTGCGTGGCT
>CATLEJ010000195.1 GCA_949916125.1 uncultured Oscillospiraceae bacterium | reverse complement strand
CAGATAGAGATACATGGCCGTCCCTCCCGTCAAATCAGGCTGACCACCCCGTAGGACAGAATGCTGATGGCCATGCCCGCGATCAGCACGCCGACGATCACCGATGGGATGGCCTTCCGCAGGGGCATATCTAAAAACGCCGCCGCCAGGGAGCCCGTCCACGCCCCGGTGCCGGGCAGGGGGATGGCTACGAACAGCATCAGGCCCAGGTATTTATACTTTGTCACCCGCTGTCCCTTGAGGTGGGCCTTGCGCTCCAGCTTGTCCACCAGGCTGTTGAGCCGGGGCATGTGCCGCCGCATCCACTGGAAGATCCGGCGGATATAGACGATGATAAAAGGCACGGGGATCAGGTTGCCGATGACGGCGGCGATGAAAGCCGCCCACACCGGCAGCCCCGCCGCCACGCCGAAGGGGATCCCGCCCCGCAGCTCCACCACCGGGATCATAGACACCAGCATGGTGAGGGTGAACTCCCCCGCCATAGTGTCCGTCAGCCACTGCATCAATTCCATGGGAGATCAACTCATTTCCAAAACAGGTTTCAGGTATTTGCCCGTATAGCTCTCGGGATGGCGGGCCACCTCCTCCGGCGTGCCCGTACACACCACCGTGCCGCCGCCGGAGCCTCCCTCCGGGCCCAGGTCGATGATATAGTCCGCCGTCTTGATCACGTCCAGGTTGTGCTCGATCACCACCACCGTGTTCCCCTTGTCCACAAACTGCTGGAGCACCTCCACCAGCTGGTGGACGTCGGCGGTGTGCAGGCCCGTCGTCGGCTCGTCCAGGATATACACCGTGGAGCCGGTGGACTGCTTGGACAGCTCGGTGGCCAGCTTCACCCGCTGGGCCTCGCCGCCGGACAGGGTGGTGGAGGGCTGGCCCAGCTTCACGTAGCCCAGGCCCACTTCCTTGAGGGTCTTGACCCGGTTGTACAGCTTGGGCAGGTTCTCGAAGAAGGGCAGGGCCTCCTCCACCGTCATCTCCAGCACCTCGTGGATGTTCTTGCCCTTGTAGCGCACCTCCAGCGTCTCCCGGTTGTACCTCTTGCCCTTGCACACCTCGCAGGGCACGTAGATGTCCGGCAGGAAGTGCATCTCGATCTTCAGCAGGCCGTCGCCGGAGCAGGCCTCGCACCGCCCGCCCCGGACGTTAAAGGAGAACCGCCCCGGGCCGTAGCCCCGGGTCTTGGCGTCCTGGGTGGAGGCGAACAGCTCTCGAATGTCGTTGAACAGCCCGGTGTAGGTGGCGGGGTTGGAACGGGGGGTGCGGCCGATGGGGGACTGGTCGATGGCGATGACCTTGTCCAGGTACTCGATGCCCTCCATGCCGTCGTGCTTGCCGGGGCGGGCCTTGGTGCGGTTGAGCTCCGCCCCCAGCCGCTTGTACAAGATCTCGTTCACCAGGGAGGACTTGCCCGACCCGGACACCCCGGTGACGGCGATGAACGTCCCCAGGGGGAAGGACACGTCGATGTGCCGCAGGTTGTTCTCCGCCGCCCCCCGGACGGTGAGGACGTGGCCGTTCCCCGCCCGCCGCTCTGTGGGGACGGGCACCTTCTTCCGCCCCGCCAGGTAGTCGCCGGTGATGGAGCCGGGGGTGTTCATGACCTCCTGGGCGGTGCCGCAGGCCACCACCTGCCCGCCGTGGACGCCCGCGCCGGGGCCGATGTCCACAATGTAGTCCGCCGCCCGCATGGTGTCCTCGTCGTGCTCCACCACGATCAGGGTATTGCCCAGATCCCGCAGGTGCTTCAGGGTGCCCAGCAGCAGGTCGTTGTCCCGCTGGTGCAGGCCGATGGACGGCTCGTCCAGGATATACAGCACCCCCATCAGGGAGGAACCGATCTGGGTAGCCAGCCGGATGCGCTGGCTCTCGCCGCCGGACAGGGTGCCCGCCTGCCGGGTGAGGGTCAGGTATTGCAGCCCCACCGACTTCAAAAAGCCCAGCCGGGCCCGGATCTCCTTCAAAATCTGGTCGGCGATCATGGCCTGGGTGTCGGTGAGGGTGATGGTGTCCAGGAAGGCCAGGGCCTCGTCCACCGGCTTCTCGCAGAACGCGTGGATGGAGCTGCCCCCCACGGTGACCGCCAGGGCCTCCCGCTTGAGCCGCCGCCCCTGGCAGGTGGGACAGGGGCACTCGCTCATACACTCCTCGATCTCCCGCTTCATGGCGTCGGATTGGGTCTCCCGGTAGCGGCGCTCCAGGTTGTTCACGATGCCCTCAAAGGGCTGGTACAGGGTGCCCTTGCCCCTTGGCTGGTCGTAGTTCAGGGTGAGCTTCTCCCCCTTGGTGCCGTAGAGGATGATGTCCATGACCTCGTCGGACAGCTTCTCCACCGGATCGGTGAGCTTGAAGCGGTACTTCTTGGCCAGGGCGTCGAAGTACATCCGGGAGATGCCGTCCGACTTGATGTGGTTCCAGCCGGAGGCGGTGATGGCCCCCTCCAGGATGGACAGGGAGCGGTTGGGGATGATGCGGTCGGGGTCGATCTTCATCTGGCTGCCCAGCCCGGTGCAGGTGGGGCAGGCCCCGTAGGGGTTGTTAAAGGAGAACATCCGGGGGGTGAGCTCCTCGATGGACACACCGCAGTCCTCGCAGGCGTAGTTCTGGGAGAACAGGATGTCCCGCTCCTCCTCCCCCAGCACGTTGATGATGACGATGCCGCCGGACAGGTTGGAGGCGGTTTCCACGCTGTCGGTGAGCCGCCGGGCCACGTCCTCCCGGATCACCAGACGATCCACCACGATCTCGATGGAGTGCTTCTTGTTCTTGTCCAGCTTGATCTCCTCGGTGAGGTCGTACAGCGAGCCATCCGCCCGCACCCGGACGTAGCCGGACTTTCGGGCGTCCTCGAAGATCTTGGCGTGCTCGCCCTTCTTGCCCCGGATGACGGGGGCCAGCACCTGGATCCGGGTGGCCTCCGGGAGGGTGAGCACCTGGTCGATGATCTGGTCGATGGTCTGCTGCTTGATCTCCTTGCCGCAGATGGGGCAGTGGGGGGTGCCCACCCGGGCCCACAGCAGGCGCAGGTAGTCATAGATCTCCGTCACCGTGCCCACGGTGGAGCGGGGATTTTTTGACGTGGTTTTCTGGTCGATGGAGATGGCGGGGCTGAGCCCCTCAATGTAGTCCACGTCCGGCTTCTCCATCTGGCCCAAAAACATCCGGGCGTAGGAGGACAGGGACTCCACATACCGGCGCTGCCCCTCGGCGTACAGCGTCTCAAAGGCCAGGGAGGACTTGCCCGACCCGGACAGCCCGGTGAACACCACCAGCTTGTCCCGGGGAATGGTGACGTCGATGTTTTTCAGGTTGTTTTCTCGCGCGCCTTTGATGACGATCTTATCCTGCATGGGTGTTCTCCTCGGTTTTCTTTAGATTTAAGGTCGGATATCAGGATAATAAAACATATTTTTAATGTCAAGCCCCAGTTTTTCCGGATTTTCTGACGATTTTGCCAACAGGGCCGCCGTCCCTGATCCGCTCAGGGCAGGACGGCGTTCCAGGGCTGGAAGATCAGCAGCCCCGCGCACACCAGCACCACCAGGATCTCCCAGATCACCCCGGCGGTGAGCAGCACCTTCACCGCCAGCAGGGCGTACCGCTTCCAGCCCGCATAGCCGTCGATATACGCCTTGTCCATCCTGCCCGTGGCCTTCCACTTAAACCGGGCAAACAGCAGCAGCGCCAGAAAGCCCGCGTTGCAGGCCAGCAGGATGGCCGCCACCGTGGTCAGCGCCATGCCCAGCCAGGGCAGGATGAAGGCCAGGGCGATCATCACGATCCACACAGGCCACAGCAGGAAAATGAAAAACAGGGATACAAACGCCATACGCAAGCTCTCCTCTCATTGGGGCCGTTCCCCGGGCCGGGGCGGGCGGACGTATTTCACGAGATCC
>CATLEJ010000194.1 GCA_949916125.1 uncultured Oscillospiraceae bacterium | reverse complement strand
CTCCCGGTTGGCGCTGTCCACCACGCCCTTTGCCGCGACACTGGCCCCGGTATACCGCTCCAGCAGACCGGCCAGCTCGTCCAGGGCTTCCTTCAGCGCCCCCATCCGGTCCGGGTCCACGCACTCCATGGCGATGAACTCGCTGGTGGTGGCGTCCTTCACCGCGGTGCGCTTGCCGTCCCGCCAGTTCCAACAGCGGCACACCACGCCGGCGGCGTCGTAGTAGGCCAGCTCGCCGGGCCGGGGCGGATCGGGCTCCTCCGCCCCGATGGGCAGGAAATCCTCGCCGCCCGCCATCACGCCCAGGTGGAGGTCGCCGTCAAAGGCGTCCATATCCTCCGCCCCGATGGGCAGGGCGTACTTCAGTGAGATGGCGTTGGTCAGATCCACCGTAGGGGCGATGGTCCCCACCGGCTCCCCCTTGGACACCCGCTTCAGCAGGGCCTCGATGGAGCAGCGGGCCCCCTTCTTGGTGGGGAATTTCTGGTACGCCTCACGCCATACCGCCACCGCCCGGTTTTGGGACAGGGCAATCCCCTCATCCAGATGGGCCAGTGCGGCGGCGTTGGCGTCCTTCAGCAGCGCCTCCACCTCGGCGGCCTGCTCGGGGCCGAGCCGGCCGGACTCGTCCATCCCCTTGACCGCGAGCACGCCAATGGCGGCGTTGGGGAACAGCTCCCAGAACGAGGGGTCCGCGATAAATTTTTTCATCTTACATCCTCCTTAAAAATATCCTGCGCCGGTATCCGGGCTGCGCCCGGATCCGGGAATGCACATCCGGCCCAAAAAACAAAGCGCCAGTACCTCCTATCTTCTGTGGCCTGACGATAGAAAGGTCTGACGCGCTTCTCCTTACCCGGCGGCAAGGAGTTGTCAACTTATGTTTTTCGCATCATACCACAGGCCGGACCAAAAGTCAACCGTTTTGCGCCAAAATATCCTGCCGGCCCCGCGGACGGGAACGGCGCGCCGGCGCGGATAAAAATGCCCTTTCCTGCGGATAATACCGTCAACCGACCCAGAAGGGGGTATTTGCATGACCGAGGACACCAGGCCGACCGAGAGCGGCGACGGGGAGGACAACAGCCGTCAGCAGCAGATTGTGGACATGGGCTCCAGCACCGTCAAAACGGAGGACGGCACCATCCACACCCTGACCATTGTGGGCCAGATCGAGGGCCACCAGGAGGCCCCCTCCGGGGCCAAGACCACCAAGTACGAGCACGTCCTGCCCCTGCTCACGGCGGTGGAGGAGAGCGATGAGGTGGACGGCCTGCTCATCCTGCTCAACACCATGGGGGGCGACATTGAGGCGGGGCTGGCCATCGCGGAGATGATCTCCGGAATGCGCAAGCCCACCGTGTCGCTGGTGCTGGGGGGCGGGCACTCCATCGGCGTGCCCCTGGCGGTGGCCGCCAGCGAGTCGTTTATCGTCCCCTCGGGGGCCATGACCATCCACCCCGTCCGGCTCAACGGGCTGGTCATCGGGGTGAGCCAGACCTTCCACTACTTCGAGCGCATCCAGGACCGGATCTGCGATTTCGTCACCCGGAACAGCCGGATCAGCCGGGAGGAGTTCGAGCACCTCATGCTGAACACCGGGGAGATGGCCGCCGACGTGGGCAGCGTCATTTACGGCGAGGAGGCGGTGGCGATGGGCCTCATCGACCACCTGGGCGGCCTGTCCGACGCGCTGGCCTGCCTCCACCAGCGGATGAGGGAGGCAAAAAAGAAAACGCAGGGCTGAGCGGCCCGGAGAGGCCTCCCGCAGGGCGGGAGGCCTCTCCCATGCCCCGGCCCCCAGGCGCGGGGATACCAGGCCGGACATCCGGCCGGACCTTTTCCCACCGGGCCGCCTGAAAAGTTCTCTCGGGACACAGTGTGCCCCTCCAGAGCCTGCCCCCGCCGTCCGTCAGCCTCTTTGGCCATTTGGCGCCTTCCGGCAGGAATACCGGCCCAAAAAATATGGTTTTTTGCCAAATCAAATTGACAAGCAGGGGAAAGTCATGTAATATAATATAAGACGCTGAAACCGGCCCGGCCTGACGCGTTGCGCCGGGCCGGGCTTTCCGCGTGAGACAGACCGACAAAAGGCGATGGAACCATGAGAAAAGAAAAGATATCCTCTGCCGTCATCCGACGGCTGCCCCGGTATTACCGGCATCTGGACGACCTGTACCGGGGCGGAACCGTGCGCATTTCCTCCAGCGCCCTGGCCAAGTCCATGGGGCTGACCGCCTCCCAGATCCGGCAGGACCTGTCCTGCTTCGGCGGCTTTGGGCAGCAGGGCTACGGCTACAACGTGGAGCGGCTGCGCGCCGAGGTGGCGGAGATTCTGGGTATGCACCGGGGCCACACAGTGCTCATTCTGGGGGCCGGCAACCTGGGCCGGGCCCTCATCGAAAATTTCCCCTTTGCGATCAACGGCTTCCGCCTGGTGGCGGCCTTTGACGTGAGCCCCGCCCTGGTGGGCACCCGGCTGGGCGGCGTGCCCATCTGCCACATGGACACCTTGGAGAGCTTCCTCCGGGACAACCCCACCAGCGTCGGGGTGCTGACCGTACCCGCCCGGGTGGCGGTGGAGTCCGCCCGGCGGCTGGCCTCCTGCGGCGTGACGGGGATCTGGAACTTCACCAATGTGGAGCTGCCCGAGCGGGAGCTGTCCGGCGTGCGGGTGGAAAACGTCCACTTTGCCGACAGCCTGCTCACCCTGAGTTACATGATTTCAGAGGAGCCTGTATGAAAAAAAAGCTGCTTGCCGGAGCACTGGCCCTGACACTGCTGCTGGGCTGCGCCACCGTGGGGTGGGCCGGGAGCCAGTCGGACCCGCTGATCTCCCTGAGCTACTTGACCGGAACCTGGCTGCCCTCGCTGCGCGCCGGCACAAAGCAGCGGGCGGCCCAGAAGACGCAGGGCATTTACAGCGCCGCCCTCTCCCAGGCGGGCCGGCCGGCCGCCGCCGGGGACGGCTGGATGGTGTCCTCCGGCTTCGCGGCGGGGAGCGGGGGGTCCGGCGATACCGTGTCCCTCACCATCGGCTCGGGCCTGATCTGGACCTCCGGCAGCGGAGCGGTGAGCTCCGGCCTGCTGGTGGACGCCACAGCCGGGGCGGAGCTGGCCCCGGGGGGCGCGCTGACGGCGGGGCACCGCTATCTGGCCGCGGCGGACACCGTGGTCACGGCCTCCTCCCAGTCCGCGTGGATGGCGGAGGGGAAGTGGCGCACCGGCACAAGCGGGACGGTGGTTGTCCCCCTGCCCTTTACCGACGTGCCCCAGGGCTGGTGGTACTATGAGGACGTGCGCTTTGTGGTGGAGCGCGGCCTGTTCCAGGGGCTGAGCGCCACCCAGTTCAACCCGGAGGGCCCCATGGAGCGCGGCATGATGACCACAGTGCTCCACCGGCTGGCGGGCTCCCCCGCCGTGAGCTACTCCCAGGCGTTTTCCGACGTGCCCGACGGCCTCTGGTACACCGCGGGCACCATCTGGTGCGCCGGCAGGAAGATTGTCAACGGCATGGGGAACGGCCTGTTCGACCCCGGCGGCAAGGTGACCCGGCAGCAGATCGCCGTGATGCTCCACAACTACGCGGTGCAGATGGGCTGCGCCGCCAGGGAGCGGGGCGACCTGTCCGCCTTCCCCGACGGGGGCGCGGTAGCCCCCTGGGCGCAGGAGGCGGTGGCCTGGGCGGTGGGCGCGAAGCTCATGAACGGCAGCGAGGGGAAGCTGCTCCCCGAAAACAGCGCCACGCGGGCCCAGGTGGCCGCCATGCTCCACCGCTTTTCCGACTGGCTGGACACCCAGTAAATGAACACGGACAGGGCCGGATGGCGTGCCATCCGGCCCTCAGCGTGTCGAAAAGGTCTTTTCGCCACGCTGAGTGCGGCTTTTTGGAACAAAGAACGTTCCAAAAAGTCGTTGATTGAACGTGAAAGAC
>CATLEJ010000193.1 GCA_949916125.1 uncultured Oscillospiraceae bacterium | reverse complement strand
ACGCGCACATGACCGTCCGGGACATGGTGAAGGCGGTGACGGTGGTGTCCGCCAACGACTGCGCCGTGGCCCTGGCGGAGCACGTGGCGGGCAGCGAGCCCGCCTTTGTGGACCGGATGAACGAAAAAGCCCGGGAGCTGGGCATGAAGCGCACCAATTTTGTCAACTGCACCGGCCTGCCCGCTACAGGGCACGTGACCTGCGCCTATGATATCGCGCTGATGAGCCGGGAGCTGATCCTCAACCACCCCGCCATCCGGGAGTTCACCACCATCTGGATGGACACCCTCCGGGACGGGGCCTTCCAGCTCAGCAACACCAACCGGCTGATCTTCTACTACGAGGGAGCCACGGGGCTGAAAACCGGGTTCACCGACACGGCGCTGTACTGCCTGTCCGCCACGGCGGAGCGGGACGGCATGGAGCTGATCGCCGTGGTGATGCACGCCCCCACCTCCAACGACCGGTTCGACAGCGCCAAGGCCCTGCTGAACTACGGCTTCGCCAACTATGCCATCACCCCCGTCTACCCAGACCAGGCCATCCCGCCGGTGGCGGTGCTGCTGGGGGAGCGGGACACCGTGCAGCCTGTCACGGCCCGGGAGTGCTCCATCCTGCTGGAAAAGAACAAGGCCGGCACGGTGACCACCCGGGTCAGCCTGGCGGACAGCGTGGAGGCCCCGGTGGAGCAGGGCCAGAAGCTGGGTGAGCTGCAAGTGCTGGTGGACGGGGAGCAGGTGGACGCCATCGACCTGGTGGCCGCCGACGAGGTGCCCCGCCTGAGCATCGGGGGCATCCTGAAGCGGTTCCTCAACACCCTGTTTTTACAGGGCGCATAACCCGCCGCACCCGACGGCAAAAGGGCGGGCGCTCCCCGAGCGCCCGCCCCTGTCTGTACATTTACACATTGAAGCGGAACAGGATGATATCCCCGTCCTGCACCACGTACTCCTTGCCCTCGGAGCGGATCAGGCCCTTCTCCCGGGCGGCGGCCATGGAGCCGCAGTTCTTCAAATCCTCAAAGGCCACCGTCTCCGCCCGGATGAAGCCCCGCTCGAAGTCGGTGTGGATCTTGCCCGCCGCCTGGGGGGCGCGGGTGCCCCGGGTGATGGTCCACGCCCGGCACTCGTCCTCGCCGGAGGTGAGGAAGGAGATGAGGCCCAGCAGGGTGTAGCTGGCCTTGATGAGCCGGTCCAGGCCGGACTCGGCAATGCCCAGATCCTCCAGGAACAGGGCCTTTTCGTCACTGGGCAGCTCGGCGATCTCCGCCTCCAGCTTG
Source organism: uncultured Oscillospiraceae bacterium (assembly GCA_949916125.1). Classification (GTDB taxonomy): domain Bacteria; phylum Bacillota; class Clostridia; order Oscillospirales; family Oscillospiraceae; genus Enterenecus. The sequence continues at coordinate 2,661 of CATLEJ010000193.1, read as the reverse complement.
GCGCACACGGGGATCACCTGGGCCCCCTCCCCGGCGGCCCGCTCCGCCACCTGGTTGTAGTAGGACACGCCGGTGGGGTCGGCGAAGCCGTCCTCGTCCAGGTTGGCGGCGTAGATCACCGGCTTCAGGGACAGCAGCTCGCTGGTGGCGATGAGGTCAGCGTCCTCCTCGTCCACTTCAGCCAGGTAGGACCGAGCGGACTTGCCGTCGTTGAGCCAGTCCCGCAGGCCCTCGAACACCTCCGCCTCGTGGTTGAACTTCTTGTCCGCCTTGGCGGCCTTGCGGGCCTTGTCGATGCGGCGGTCAGCCATCTCCACGTCCGCCATGATGAGCTCCAGGTCGATGATGTCCATGTCCCGGACGGGGTCGGTGGAGCCCTCCACGTGGATCACGTTGTCGTCGTCAAAACAGCGCACCACGTGGACGATGGCGGCGCACTCCCGGATGTTGGCCAGGAACTTGTTGCCCAGGCCCTCCCCCCGGGAGGCCCCCTTCACCAGCCCGGCGATGTCTACGAACTCCACCACGGCGGGGGTGGTCTTCTTGGGCTTGTAGAAGTCGGACAGCCAGTCCAGCCGGCTGTCCGGCACCGCCACGGTGCCCACGTTGGGGTCGATGGTGCAGAAGGGGTAGTTGGCGCTCTCCGCGCCGGCGTTGGTGATGGCGTTGAACAGGGTGGACTTGCCCACGTTGGGCAGGCCGACGATTCCTAATTTCATATCTCCTCGCAGCTCCTTATCTTTCTCGCGCCCGTCCCGGCACAGGCCGGCGGCGCCCGCGGCCTCTTATACCTCCATGATGACCGGCAGGATCATGGGGTTCCGCTTCGTCTTTTTATAGAGGTAGTTGGACAGCGTACCCTTCATCTCGGATTTGATGGTGGACCAGTCCCGGATGTGCCGGTCCTGGCAGCGGTCCAGGGCGTCCACCGCCACCTGCCGCAGCTCCTCCATCAGCTCCTCCGACTCCTTGACGTACACGAAGCCCCGGGTGATGATGTCCGGCCCGGAGATCACCGAGCCGTCCTCCCCGGACATGGACACCACCACCACGATCATGCCGTCCTGGGCCAGGTGCTGCCGGTCCCGCAGCACCACCGCCCCCACGTCGCCCACGCCGTAGCCGTCCACGAACACCTTGCCCGCGGGCACGGTGCCGTTGAGCTTGATGCTCTTGGGGGTGAGCTCGATGACCTTGCCCACGTCGCTGATGACGATATTCCTGGGATCCATGCCCATCACGTCCCGGGCCAGCCGGGCGTGGGTCTTCAGGTGGCGCTGCTCCCCGTGGACGGGGATGAAGAAGCGGGGCCGCACCAGGGCGTGGAGGATTTTCAGCTCGTCCTGGCAGGCGTGGCCGGACACATGGAGGGGCAGCTCCCGCTCGTTGACCACCTCGGCCTCCCGGCGGTACAGCTCGTTGATGACATTGCCCACCGAGTCCTCGTTGCCGGGGATGGCGGAGGCGGAGATAATCACCCGGTCGCCGGGCTGTATGTCCACCTGCCGGTGGGTGTTGAAGGCCATCCGGGTCAGGGCGGACATGGTCTCCCCCTGGCTGCCGGTGCTGATGATGCACACCTTGTTCTTGGGCAGGCCCTTGATCTGGGCCAGGTCCACCACCGTCCCGGCGGGCACCTGCATATAGCCCAACTCGGTGGACACCTTCATGGCGTTCTCCATGCTCCGGCCGGTGACGGCCACCTTGCGGCCATACTTGGCCGCCACGTCGATGATCTGCTGGATGCGGTCGATGTTGGAGGCGAAGGTGGTGATGATAATCCGCTCCTCGCAGCCCCGGAACAGGGTTTCAAAGGAGGCGCCCACGCTGCGCTCGCTCTTGGTGAAGCCGGGGCGCTCCACGTTGGTGGAGTCGCACAGCAGGGCCAGCACCCCCTCGTTGCCCAGCTCGCCCAGGCGGGTGAGGTCGGCCATGCCGCCCTGGATGGGGGTGGGGTCGATCTTGAAGTCGCCGGTATGGACGCACACGCCGACGGGGGTGCGGATGGCGAAGGCCACCGCGTCGGCGATGGAGTGGTTCATGTGGATGAATTCCACGCTGAACCTGCCCGCCTTCACGGTCTCCCCCGCCTCGCAGGTGATGAGCTGCACCTTGTCGGACAGCCGGTGCTCGTCCAGCTTCAGCTGGATGAGGCCGGCGGACATCCGGGTGGCGTAGATGGGGGCGTTCACGTCCCGCATGAGGTAGGGGATGGCCCCGATGTGATCCTCGTGGCCGTGGGTGATGAAAATGGCCCGGATCCGATCCCGGTTCTGGATGAGGTAGGTAAAGTCAGGGATGACCACGTCGATGCCGTACATATCGTTGTCCGGGAAGCCCATGCCCACGTCCACCACGATCATGTCGCCGCCGTATTCGTAGACGGTGAGGTTCTTGCCGATCTCGTTGAGACCGCCAAGGGAAATGATTTTCAATTTTTCTGCCATAAATACTCCTTTGTTATGTTGTAGTCGTTGTCACGCCTCGCCTGTTCGCGGCGCGGTTCTAAGCCCTCCGATTCCGCAAAAGCCGTCCGGCCCCTTTGGGGCCTCCCTGCTTTTGCTCCACTTCGGTCTTTGCCCGCTGCTCACGACGGCTCAGACGCTTCTTTTTTGCGCAGGGACAAGGCCGGACCCGGGGGGCCCAGCCGTCTGTCCCTAT
>CATLEJ010000192.1 GCA_949916125.1 uncultured Oscillospiraceae bacterium | reverse complement strand
TCGTGCTGGAAAACCAGAAGCGGCCCAATTTGTATGTCTATAAAAATGATGCGGATGACGGAGCGCCGATCCCGAACACTGTTTTCCTTGTGAGAGCGGCGGACGGGCATTCTGTGGATGAGATCGAGACGGACAGCACGGGCCGCGCTTGCCTCCAGAATATGCTGCCTGGGGTATATGAAATATATGAAAAATCCGTCCCCTCGCCATGGCTGAAGGACGCACCCAGCCAGCTGGTGACCCTCTATCCCAACCGGGATCACACCGCGTACTTTGTCAACCATAAACGACCTGTGATCGAAATCATCAAGGAAAATGCGGTCACATTTGAGCGTAAGCGTCAAATAGGGACATACCAGCAAGGGAGAAAAAAGAACCGGCAACCGCGGTGAAATGCGGTAGCCGGTCATTTACACAGATTCTGTACGGCGGGGCTCCAGGGCAGACAGTCTTGAACCGGGACGCCGAAAGGCAGGCGCTCCAGAAGAAATTTGAGGTACGGGAAAGGCCGCAACCCATTAGCCTTGGCTGTTTCCACAATGGAGTAAACGGCCGCGCTGGCATCAGCGCCCTTCGGCGTGTTGGAAAACAGCCAGTTCTTCCGCCCCACCGCGAAGGGGCGTACAGCCCGCTCCGCCCGGTTGTTGGACAGCTCCAGCCGTCCGTCCAAGAAGACGTTCATCAGCCAGCTCTCCTGATTCACGGCATAGGTCAACGCCGCGCCAAGCATACTTTTCGGCACGGGATTTTTCTCGTATTCCGTTTTGGCCCAGACGAAGAATTTCTCCGCCACTGGTTTGGACTGTTCCAGGCGGGCCTGATACCGCTCCTGGAAAGAGAGATTTTGTTCCGTAAAACCGCTTTCCTGCCGGAACAGCTTATCGCAGTAGTCCAAACCGATCTTTGCCGGGGATCTGTCCCGCAGCTCTTGGGGTAGGCTTTTCAGCGTATCGGTAAACTTTCTGCGCATATGTGCCCAACAGCCCACCACTGTGATCTCCGGCGGCAGCTTGCAGTGGTACGCGCCATACCCATCGGTGTGCAGCAGGCCGGTAAACCCTTCCAAAAAGTGGCCGGCACATTCTCCCGCCCGGCTGGGCTGATAATCATACAGCACCACAGGATGCCGGGTGTCTCCCGAAGTGCGGTATACCCACACATAGCTCCTCTGCCGGGCCTTTCGTCCCGGCTCTTTCAGCACCATCAACGTGGTCTCATCGGCGTGGAGAATCTCATTGGACAGCAACTCCTGCCGTAACGCCTGGACGAACTCCGCAAGCCACCGTTCGTGGGCCGCCATGATCCAGTTGGCCATGGTCTGCCGGGAGATGGGGACGCCGATCCGGGCCAGCTCCTGCTCCTGCCGGTACAGGGGTAGCGCCAGCGTGTATTTGCTGTTCAAAATATGGGCCAGCAGGCTGGGGGAAACAATGCCGCTGTTTGGCAGCATCGGCGCGGGGACTTCGCTTTTTTTCATAGGGACATGGTCGTTTCCCCGCTCACAGCGGCGGCAGCTGTATACGGCCTGGATATGCTCCACCACCGTGTATTTGGCTGGCACATATACCAATTCCCGCCGTACCACAGCCTGCCCGCACTGGTGCAGCGCCCCGCCGCACTCCGGGCATACCCGCTCCTTCTCCGGTAGCTCGTGAACCACCTGCTCCACAGGCAGGCCGGAGAAGTCCATCTCCCGCTTCCCGGCCCGCTTGCGCCGTTGATAGGTGATCTGCTCCAGGTCGGGCTCCGCCGCCTTGGAGTCCGCCAGCTCCTCCGCCTCGTTGAACAGGCTGAACTGCTCCGAGAGTACCTGGGTCTGCTCGCTGGACGCGCCAAACCGCTGCCCCTGCATCAGCCGCAGTTGCTGGGTTAACCAGTCCACCTGCCGGTTCAGGGACGCGATCTCGGCCTCTTTTTTTGTCAGCAGCGCCTGCCATTCGGCGGCGTCTTTCCATCCCTGTTTCATACTATTATTATACATCAAAAGGGCTGTGATTTCAAGTATCACAGCCCTTTTTGTGCTTAAACGGTACAATGGATCTGCTCAGAAGATACTCGAATTCCTTCTCGCTGATCTCCAGCGTTTCCCCTGCCTGTCCCTTCGGCCAGGGATAAGTCCCGCTCTGTGCCCGCCGCTTCCCCTGCAAAAATCCCTGCCCGTCCCATTCGATATACTTTAACATGGAACCTGTCCTATCCCGGAATACGTACACGCTGCCGTCATAGGGATCCAGCTTCAGATGATACCGCACGATGGCTGTCAGCCCGTCCAGCCCTGTGTTCATGCTGGTCGTCCCGCACACCAGCCATACCCGTTTCCCACGCTTCCCGGAGCGGTTGGCCCGCGCCTCCTCGATCAGCTTCTCCTTCCATTCCTCCAAGCTGTCTCCCCTCAGCCGCCGGCTCCCGCGCCGCGCCCCTTGCTGGCTGAACCGCCCCGACACCGCGCACCGCCGGCTGCAGTATCGCCGCCCCTGTCCGCTGGTGTCCGTAAACTTCTCCCCGCACCACTCGCAGGTTTCCTCTACATGGGTCTGATCCATCGCCAGCAGATAGCAGAACCGGCTGCAGTACGTTTTCCCCCGCTGTTTCCCCGTCAGCGGCACCCCACAAAACGCGCATTCCTCCGCAGGCAGTTCCTCCGGCGGATGCGCCTTGTGATACTCCTTCCACCATTCCATCCGGCACGCATCGCTGCAATATTTCCTCGTAACCCCCGGTTTCCATTCCGGCTGGAATTGCTTCCCGCAGTTCGGACATATTTGCTCAGGCCGCGCCCGGCTTCGACGCTCTGCCAGCAGCTTCTGGTGGTGATACCTCACCCGGCACTGGTCGCTACAGAACCGCCGCCATCGCCCTGCCCCGCCTTCCTGCTGCTCCACCACATCCCCGCATTCCGGGCAAATGTTTACCTCCACTTTGTAGTACCGCTTTGCGTTGTTGTACCTGTACCGGCACTCATTGCTGCAGTATTTCTGCCGCGTGATATGGCACGTTGGAATAAATCCTTTTCCACAATTTTGACAGTTCAGTTCTTCGGCCATCCCTGCACCCCCTTTTCCCCAGTTTACCATGGGGGTGTAGGTTCACGCCTATTTGACGCTTACGGACGATGACCACGCCCTTGGAGCAGGATGCCCAGGCAGTAGCAATAGTGCAGATACAGCCCCCGGAAACCGCCGATTTTCTTTACTGTGCTGAAAGAGACGTTTAACCGTAAACGCCTGGGACGTGGCCGCTGAACGGGGACAGGTTTGTACCGCTGGTAACCCAAGTCATAGGCATATCGCTGGCCGGGGAACATCGCCGCTGACTTCCCAGCGCCTACCCGCCGGAGATACCCGGACAGGGACAGGCCACACCGCTTGGCCTGCCGCTCCAGGCGGGCTTTGAGGTCCTTGGTCACCCGAATGCCCAGCTGGGCGTCGATTTTTGGCATGGCAATCACTCCTTTGCCCCTATTATAGCGCTTCATTGGCCCTTTGTCCAACCCTTCCTCCCCTTTTTAACGATTCTTTCCCCGCTCCGCCGGCCCGGCGGGGGCGGCCTGAAAAATTTTTCTTGAAATTCTGGACTTTTTCCTTTACATCAGGAAAAAACTATGATATATTATCCGGGCATGAGACATGCGCCGTCCACCGCTTGGTTACGGGACACGGCCCGCGCAGGTGCGCGGGGGCACACCCGCCCGCTACCCGGCCCTTGGACAGAACATTTTGAAAGGTGGAATTTCCCATGATCCGCAAGGACGAAAAGACGGCCGTCATCGAGGCCAACCGCACCCACGAGACCGACACCGGCTCCCCCGAGGTACAGATCGCGATCCTCACCGCCCGCATCAACGAGCTCACCGAGCACCTGAAGGTGCACATCCACGACAACCACAGCCGCCGCGGCCTGTACAAGATGATCGGTAAGCGCCGCAAGCTGCTGGACTACCTGATGGCCAAGGACATCGAG
>CATLEJ010000191.1 GCA_949916125.1 uncultured Oscillospiraceae bacterium | reverse complement strand
GCACACAACGCAACTACGCGTTTTGTGTGTTCGTGCAGACTTTGCGCATCTGGAATTGAATTGATACACCGTTCAAACAATTCTTGTGCATCCATTTTTTTGCCTCCCATAAAATAATTGATGCTTTGCCGACAATACAATACCATAAATACGCTATCTTTTCAACAATTCAACCATGGTTTTTCCACGGAGATGGTTTGACTCGGAATTCCGCATCTACGCGGTGTCAACATCCGCACCCGCCACAGCTGTTGGTGCCGTCATAGGGCTCTCCCTTCATGCACAGGTGAACGGCGGCCGTTTTAAATGTCTTGGGCAGGGCCAGAATATTGGGATTCAGCCCCACATATTTCTTCTTCGCGTCCTCCAGCGCCTCTTCAAAGGTAGCACGGGTCTTGAGCCCCATCCCTCGGGCGATGCCGGGCTCCTGGGCGCCCACGATGTAAATGGCGGCGGTGTTCATCTCGGCGATGTGGCCGCAGCTCATCATGGAGAAGCCGTGGAAGGGGTGGAAGGCGTTGCAGAAGCGGTACTTGCGGATGTACTCCTGGTTGGTGGCGAAATACTCGCCGTACCGGTTCATGTCGGGCAGGGTGTTCATGTGGTCGTGCTGGAACAGCTCGTACAGCTCCCGCAGGTAGGGCCAGCGCTCGTCGTGGAAGTAGCCGTTGCAGATGGAGGAGCAGATGATGACGCAGTTGTCCTTCATCACCCGCTTGTGGCGGATGACCTGGGCGCTTAGTGCCTGCATCATCTGGATGGGGTTGGTGCCCATGCCGTCGCCGTAGTGGAACGCCTGGGGCATCCCGAACACCATCACGTCGTACTTCTTCTCCGCCCAGTGGACATAGGTGCGCTTGTCGGCGATCTCCCAGGAGACGGGCATCATCTCTTTTGCGTAGCCGGAGAAGATGGCGATCTGCCGGGAATACGTGTCCAGCACCGCGTCGCAGCAGAAGAAGGGGTGGCCCATCTTTTCCTCCATCCACATCCCGATCTCGTCAAACTTGGTGCGCATCAGGTTCTTGCCGGACACGGGGGTGAAGTCGGGCCGGTGCATCACGTCGGGCACGTGGTGGCTGGCGATGCTCCGCCAGTGGGTGATGCCGGTGGCGCAGTGCTTGTAGCCGCCGGAGTAGCCCCCGTAGGGGTTGCCCTGGGTGTGGCCGATGAGGATGGGCAGGTCGCAGTCAAAGACGTACTTGTTCATCAGCACCGGGTCGCCCCGGCGGGTCTTGCCCAGATCCACCATGTGCTCATAGTCCTCGCTGTCGTGGGAGGTGATCTGGCCGGTATAGTAGAACTCGTTGAACAGCTCCTCGCCCAGAATCTGCTTCATCTCGGACACGGTGGCCCGGGGGTGCAGGCCGTTGGAGAACAGCAGCAGGATGTCCTTTTTCTCCACCCCGGCGGCGTACAGCTCGTCCAGGCAGGCCCGGATGGACACCTTCCGGTGGGCGGTGGGCTGGCAGCCCCCTTTCACGATGTCGGGGATAACGAATACAGCCGTCTTTCCCGGCCCGGCCAGGTCCCGCAGAGCGGGCATTCCGATGGGATGGCGGATGCTCTCCAACGTGGCGGCGTAAAGGCTGTCCCAGTCCTGGGGCAGGCAGGGGGGATCGGGGACGGTCTCCCCGGGGATAAACACGTCGGTATTGTCGGGCAGGTCGGCGGCCATCAGGCCGTGGCCATATTCAAACTCTAATTTCACGGTATCTCCTCCTTACAGGGGCGCACGATGTGCGCCCGTATGTTCACAGCCATGCCGCATTGCGGGCGGATGGTATCCGCCCCTACTCCCCCAGATACAGGCGGATGATCTCCAGATACTCCTCCGGGTAGAAGCCGATCTCCCCCTGGAACCGGGTGAGGGCGATAAGCCCGCCGTCGATCTCGTCGATGGAGGCCAGCATGGCGGCGTTGTCGGATTTCAAACCGCCGCCGTACACCACGTCCATCCCCCCGGTGCGCTCCTTGACGAAGCGGGCGATCTTGGTGATATAGTCCTTGCCCGCCGGGGTCTTGCCCGGGCCGATGGACCACACCGGCTCGTAGCCGATGACGACCCGGCTCTTGTCCACGCCGTCCAGCCCCGCGTCCAGCTGCTCCCCCAGCACCTTTTCCCATTCGGGCTGCTCCTCGCTGGTCTCACCGATGCAGTACAGTACCGTCAGCCCCGCGTCCTGGGCGCACTTGATCTCCTGGTTCAGCAGGCGGTTGACGGCGCTCATGTCCGTGACCCCCGCCTCGGCCAAAATCCCCTTCTTGTCGTTTCGCTCCTCACAGTGGCCGATGAGGGTGGACGTACAGCCCATGGCCTTCACAATGGAGGCGGGCCGGTTGGTGGTGAAAGCTCCAAAGTTGCCCCCCACCGCCGTGTTCATGCGGTACACGCCCTGGCTGCCAATCTGTACCGGGCTGTTGTCCGTCAGGGCCGCCACGGCGCTGAGCAGATGGGCCTCCGGCAGGTACTGGACAAACTCCACCTGGGCGGGGTCGTATCTACGCAGCGCCTCCTGGGTGCCGTTTACCACCGCCGCGCCCCAGTCCCTCACCGGGGCCAGCCGGTTCACGCCGCCCAGCTCCACAGGCACATCGAACCGTTTCAGATTTAAGTAAATGTGTTTCATCTTCCGTTACCTCAGCAAAGCGTATTCCGGGAACGCGTCCCCCATGAGGGGCATGGCGTAGTCAAAGAAAGCGTCGGCGATCCGGTTGCCGTCCACGATCCACTCCAACGGGAACTTCTTCTCCACGTTGGCCACCTTGGCCAGCGGCACCAAAGACATACCGCTGGCATAAACAGGCTTTCGCGCCGCGTTAATGGCCACCATGTAGCCGCTCTCCCCCGCCAGGGCGGACTCCACCGCGAACCTGCCCACGGCGTAGGCCTCCTCCCGGTCGGTGGAGGACTGGTAGGGAATGCTGGCCCGGCCCAGGAGCCCCGGCTTCTCCGCCCGGGACTTGAGGCCCAGCTTCTGGATGATCTGATCCGTGATGTGCTGGGCGGTTCCCCCGGGCACCGTATGGCCGAAGCCGTCCACGATCCCCGTGTCCGCCAGCGGCTTGCCGTCCAGACCGCAGATGCCCTCGCTGACGGTGACCAGCAGGCCGCGCCCCTGTGCGTAGGCTTTTTCGATATCTGCCAGCATCCTGTCCTCGTCCACCAGGACCTCAGGCAGATAGGTCAGCACCTGGCAGTCGGTGAGCCGCGCCGCCATGGCGCTGGCGGCGGTGACCCAGCCCGCGTTGCGGCCCATCAGCTCCAACACCACCACGTGGATGGGCAGGCCGGAGGCGTCCAGCGCCAGCTCGGCGGCGCTGAGGGCGGCGTACCGGGCGGCGGAGCCAAAGCCGGGGCAGTGGTCGGTGAGATCCAGGTCGTTGTCCATGGTCTTGGGGATGCCGATGACCCGCACGTCCAGCTGTTCGGCCTTTGCCAGCTCGTTGACCTTGTTGCAGGTGTCCATGGAGTCGTTGCCGCCGTTGTAGAAGAAATATCCGACGTCAAATTTTTTCAGCGTGTCCATCACCGTGGGATAGTCCGCGTCGGTGAGCTTCCGCCGGCAGGAGCCGATGGCGGAGGCGGGGGTGTGCCCCAGCCTGGCGATGGTGGCGGCGGGCACGTCCGTCAGGTCGATGAGATCCCCCGCTAAAATGCCCTCCGCCCCAAACCGGGCGGCGTAGATCTTCCCGTCAAAGCCGGCGCTCCGGGCAGCCTCCACCACCCCCTGGAGGGAGCAGTTGATGACCGCGGTGGGGCCGCCGCCGTGGGCCACTAAAATATTTTTTCCCATATATCAATGTCTCCGATTTCCATAACGTTTCGTCACCGGGCAACCGCTTGACAGCTTCTGCCCGCATTCCGTAGCGAATTAAAGTTCTTTTTGCCTACTTTTTCTTTCAAGAAAAAGTAGGTCAGATGCCCTTCTTCCTGTACCGCTCCGCCATCTCGTCCAGGGAGACGTTCTCAATGAGGGGGGCCTTGCCCACGGAGTCGAACTCCACGATCAGGGTGCCCACGACCTCCTTCACGCCCCGCTCGATGCAGTCCACGATGCGG
>CATLEJ010000190.1 GCA_949916125.1 uncultured Oscillospiraceae bacterium | reverse complement strand
ACCGCCGTACAGAGGACAGATGCCCCGATGATGAATTTGACGCTGAAGCTCACCAGCTTCTTCAGCTTCTCGTGGTTCTGCTCCCCGTGGTAGTAGGAGATCATAGGGGCCACGCCGTAGGAGTAGCCGATGAACAGGGCGCTAACGAACATAAGTACATACATGATGATGGTAATAGCCGCCACGCCGTCTTCGCCCACATATTTCAGCATCGCCAGGTTGAACAGCAGGGTAGTGATGCCGGATACCAGGGAGGTCGCCAGCTCCGACATGCCGTTGGTGGAGGCGTGGAACAGCACCCCGCCCCGGAACACCGGCTTTTCAAAGTGGAGCAGGCTGTCCTGTTTCTGGAACACCAGGAAGCCCACCACGGCGGTGATGGAGTAGCCCAGACCGGTGGCGATGGCCGCCCCCTGGATGCCCATGTCGAACAGAGCGATCAATACATAGTCCAGAATGATGTTGGTCACGCCCCCCGCTACAGTACAGATCAGGGACAGGGTGGATTTATCGGCGGCAATCAGGTAGAGGGAGAAGTTATACATCAGCAGAATGGGAATGGTGAACAGCAGATAGTTGCTCAGGTAGGTGTGGCAGTAGCCAAACACCGCCGGAGAGAGGCCCATAGTCCCCAGCAGGGTATCCATCAGGGTATAGCCCAGCAGCATCATCACCGCGCCCACTACTGCGTTGGTGAGAATGAGGAGGGTGAAGTCCTGCCGGGCCTCCTGTTCCTTGTGCTCCCCCATCTTCTTCATGACCACGGCGCTGCCGCCGGTAGCCAGCATCCCGGAGATGGCCGTGATCAGGGCGATAGCCGGGGCGGTGAGGTTGATAGCCGACAGGGCCTCCATACCGATCAGGTTGGAGACGAACAGCCCATCCACCATGGTGTAGAAGGTGTTGAACACCGTCATGACGATGGTGGGGAAGGCAAAGCGCAGGATATTCCTGCCTGTGACCGGCAGGTGGTAAGAGTCCAGTTTGTCCATGTCCTAATTCCTCCAGTCGATGTCCTGGCCGTCCCCCAGGTCAAAATACTGTACTTCTGTTCCCTGTGCCGGGAGCCGGACGGCGGAAATGCGCCGGTTCTGGGCAGGGGCAAAGTAGTACACGCCGCTCTCGGCACACATGACACTGGTACACAGGGTCTGCTCGTACACGTCGTAATTTGGATCGGCTTTTGCCAGTCCCTCGGGGATGTCCACCGGGGCAAAGGCCCGGAACATCCGGGATACCCCGTCCAGCTCGTCCTTCCCGGGAACGGCAAGCTCCTTCATAAAAGCCAAGCGGACAAAGCGGGAAGGAGAGGAATAGTCCCCCGGCAGGCCGGAACCGCCGCCCAGGCGCTCCCCGAACTCCCGGATCTCATGCCCGGCGATAGTCTGGGGGGCCTTGGGTAGATTGGTAACCCCCACGAAGTTGCGGAGGTTGGTTCGCTGCCAGCGGTAGTCCGGGCTGTTGGTCAGCACGCCGATGGTCTCCCGGTGGATGGACAGGCCACCCTCCTCCGGCTCGATGATGACGGCCTCGCCGGTTTTATCGCTGAGGATATAGTGGGCGGGCAGGGGTTTTCCCTGGATGGGCTCGTCCACCAAAGCAGTTCCCTTCAAAGCCTCCACGGTCTCCTCCACGCTGGCGCACCGACTGAACAGCCAGGCCAGCAGACGGCCCGGATGGACGGCTGTTCTGCTCGGGCCGGCACTTTCCTCATAGACCGCATACTCCGGGAAATGGAGCAAGGCCCCCATCAAGCCAGCGGAGTTGACCCCGTCCACCAGAATAGGCTCCCCGAAGCCAAGCACCGCCATACCGGTGTAACTGTATTCGCCGGAGGCCGCCCCCTCCCCGTGAAGTCCAGGGACACAGGGCATCCCCGGTGGAACACTGATGACCCGGTTGGCCGTCAGGTCTCCGAATTGGTCGTAGGTCCGTCCCAAAAGGTGCCGTCCGTCCTCTGTCCTCCAGGTAAAGCTGCTACATCCAAAATCCATATCAAAAACCTCCTGTTTTCTCATATTGTTGTCCAGTGGACTTGCAATTATTTCTGACAGGGGGTATCATAAACCGTGTGGCCGCCACGCAGTCAAGGGGTATTTTTAATTCTTGGAGGAAATTTTTATGGAGCGAAAAAAAGGATGGCTGACCTCCGGGGCTTTCGCCGCCCTGTGCGGCACAACCAAGGAAACTCTGCGCCACTACAAAGACGTGGGACTGCTCCTCCCAGCCCACAAGGGGGACAACGGCTATTTTTACTACGACGTGGAGCAGTTCTACGATTTTTACGCCATCTCCATCTTCCGCCAGACGGGCACACCCCTGGAGGAGATCCGCCGCTGTCTCCAGGGACAGAACACCGCCAAAACGCTGGAGCTGCTGCGGGAACAGCGGGTCCGCCTGGAAGCGGAGCGGCAGAAGCTGGAGCACATGGACTTTGTGCTGTCCGGCGCCCTGCACAGCCTGGAGTTTGAGTCGGGGCCGGACATGATCCCCCGGACCGCCTGGTTTGAGCGGGAGCACCTGCTGGCCCTCCCCGTTAGGGAATTGGAGGGGCTGATGACCCCGGAGGCCAGCGAGGATGAAGCATTGATCGTTGTGCTGGAGCGGTGTCGGGCGCTGTGCAGCCAATACGGGATACAGACCGACTTCCAGCTGGGGGCCATCCACCAGCCGGGGGAGCAGGGCGGGCCAGGGGCCATCAGCCACCTCTATACCCGAATCAAAGAAAAAGCGGACTTCCCTTATTATAAGGAGAAGCCCGCTGGGAATTATCTGTACCTCTGCTGCCGGGGCCGTTGGGACATCTCCGCAGGTTATGCCGCCCTCAACCGCTGTATCCTTGAACGGGGGCTGGAAACGATAGGAGATTTCTACGCCTGCGACTTGGCCGGTTTTATCCTCAACTCGGTGGAGAAAAATGCGGCATCCATGATTTCGGTGCGGCTTTTGGACAGCGTTTTAACAAGATAAAGCGTATTTATCTATCGCATTATACTTCCAGGGAAATTTATGCGGACGGTGTCCGGTGAACGCACAGCAGTTTTCTAACACGATCCACCGTCCCCGGCGTAGCGTTCCCGGTAGTCCTTGATATACTCGTCCAGGTATTCCAGGTACTCGGCCCCGCCGCCCTCAATCGTTTCCAAAATGGCAGTGATTTTGCGGCGGCACTCGGCTTCTTCGCTCTCCGTCATGGTGTGCGCCTCATTAAGATGGGTGGTGGAACGAGGGGCAACAACATCGTTGATGATGTCATTAAACAGGTTGTCCAGCATGGCCTCCGGCGTGTCAAGCTGCTCCGCGCCTGCCGCGCCGGGTTCATCAACCACAATCCAGACATAGCCGATTTTCTTGGAGTAGACTATATCAAAATAGTTCTGCCCATCAATGTAATTCTCAAATGCTTTGAGGATAGCGTCCAGTTCTTTCCGTACTTTTTCCGTATAAATCATATCGATACGACCTTTCACAAAATTGGTCCCTGGTAGCGTACCCGGTTCAGGTTGATTCTAATAAACGTGCGCCCTCTTAATTATATGATTGCTCAATATATTAGTCAATAGCCCGATAACAAGAGCGGATAACGAGGCGCAAAAATTTTATAATAAAGGCATCCTGATCACAGGGGGATGCCGTGGATGAGCAAGAAGGAAGTGGACTTCAGCAATCGGGACAGGTTTATCGAACTTGGCCTGATGATCTCCAGCCTGCGAAAAATGCAGGGGATGTCCCAGGAAAAGCTGGCGGAGAAGGCGAAGATCAGCCGTTCCCACCTGAGTTCCATTGAGGCCCCCAACATCGTGCGGCCCTTTTCTCTCGAAGTGCTATACAACATTGCGGACGCTCTTGGCGTCCGAGCGGGGGATCTGCTGAACGCCACCCTGCCCCCAACGAAATGAGAACAGCGCCTTGCCAGTGGCAGGGCGTTGTTTTGCCTCTATGCCGCCTCCCCGCCGTAGAGGTCGTGGTTGACCTGGGCGGCATAGTGGTTCTCAATCGTGGCCGGTGCGTTGTACAGCACCGCCAGCAGGTACTGCTTCATGTTCCGCACCTGGGTGGTGTTC
>CATLEJ010000189.1 GCA_949916125.1 uncultured Oscillospiraceae bacterium | reverse complement strand
ATGTTTTGCGGTTGCCGCCGCCGGCGGCGGCGAGCAAAACGGCTTAAATCAAATGGTGTTATTTCCGAATTTTTAATTCGGAAATAACAGGCTATTCGTATACCGCCCGGCTCCCGCCGATATACTTCGGCCGGGTGCGGGCGCACAGCAGGATGGCCGCCCCGATGTGGTCCAGGCTGAGCCGCACCGGCACCGCCACCTCCCGCAGGTGCATCCCGATGAGAGTGCCGCCGATGTCCAGCCCCGCGTGGGCCCGGATATGCTCCACCGCCGTGGGCCGCTCAAAGGCCCGCCACGCCTGGACGGCAAAGGAGCCCCCCGCCTTGGGCTGGGGCACCACGCACACCGGCTCATAGCCGTACCGCTGGGCGCACTCGCCCTCGATGATAAGCGCCCGGTTCAGGTGCTCGCAGCACTGGGCGGCCAGGTAAATCCCCCGCTCCCGCAGGACCGGGTAGATGCCGCCGAACACGGCCCGGGCCGCCGCCTCGCTGGACGCCTTGCCGATGCGGCCGCCCAGCACCTCCGAGGATGAGCACCCCACCACGAAAAGATCCCCTGGGCGCAGCCCCGCCGCGTCCAGCAGCTCCTCCGCCGCGGTGCGGGCCTGGGCCGTGATCTGTTCCAGATTCGGTTCCATGGCCTGCCCTCACAATCCGTACAGCGCGCTGTACTTTTTCTCCAGGTAGTCGGCGAACACCGTGGGGTCGAAGTCCCCGCAGGCGTTCTTCACCACATCCGCCGGCTCCAGCAGGCCGCCGAATTTGTGGACCTTCTCCCGCAGCCACGCCGACACCCCGGACAGGTCGCCCTTGGAGACGGGGCCCCACACGTCCATGTCGGCCTCCATATTGTGCAGCATCTGGGCACCGTAGGCGCTGCCCAGGGCGTAGGAGGGGAAGTAGCCGAAGGCCCCGCCGGACCAGTGGCTGTCCTGGAGGCAGCCGCTGCGGTTGTCTGGCACGTCCAGCCCCAGATACTCCTTGTACAGCCGGTTCCAGGTCTCGGGCACGTCCTTGACGGACAGCGTGCCCCCGATGAGCTGCTTTTCAATCTCATAGCGCACCATGATGTGCAGGCAGTAGGTCAGCTCGTCCGCCTCGGTGCGGATCAGGGAGGGCTGGGCCTTGTTGACGGCGCGGTAGAACCGCTCCGCGTCCACGTCCGCCAGCTGCTCCGGGAAGAACTCCTTCATTTTGGGGAAGATAGCCTCGATGAAGGGCCTGGAGCGGCCGATGAGGTTTTCATAGAACCGGGACTGGCTCTCGTGGACGCCCATGGACACGCCCCCCGCCAAGCAGGTGTACTGCACCTCGTCGCAAATCCCCAGCTCATACTTGGCGTGGCCCCCCTCATGGATCACGGAGTACATGGAATTGCCCACGTCGTTTTCAAAGTAGTGGGTGGTGATCCGCACGTCCTTGTTGTTGAACTCCAGGGTGTAGGGGTGCTCCGTCTCGCCGATGGCGCAGTGGGCCCGGTCCAGCCCCAGCACCTCCATCAGGTAGTCGGAGAATTTCCGCTGGGCCTCCACCGGATAGTGCCGCCGCAGGAAGGAATCATCAGGCTGCTCCTTCTCCCCGATGGCGTGGATCAGGGGCACGATCCGCGCCCGGAGGGTGGCGAAAAAGCCGTCCAGATAGGCCGTGTCCACCCCCCGCTCGTACTCGTTCAGCAGGGCGTCGTAGGGGGCTTTGGACGGGTCGTAGTACCCGGCGAACCTGATGTTGAAGGCCACCAGCTTCTCCAGCAGGGGCCGGAACAGCGCGAAGTCGTTTTGCTCCTTGGCCCGGTGCCACACGTCGTCCGCCTCGTTGGTGAGCATGGCGTACTCCATATACTCCTCCGCCGGGATGCGGGTAAGCTGGGCGTAGGAGCGGCGCAGCTCTTCCACCTGCCGGCGCTGGAGCTGATCCAGCCCGTCCTTCTCCCCCCACAGGAATTCCAGCAGCTCCCCCACCTCGGGGGCGGAGAACAGCTTGTGCTGCTCCCCGGCCAGGACGCCCAGGGCCACCCCCCGGCCCTCCGCGGTGTCCCTGGGGGCCACGGTGGTGCCGTCCAGGTACAGGGCGGAGGACGCCGACTGATAGGCGTACAGCTTCTTTTGCAGCTCGGCCAGCTTTGCCAGCGCTTCGTTGCGTTCCATGATAGTTTCCCTCGTTTCTTTCGTATTTTGTGCAGAAACCCGTCAGCTCCGGCCGGTGTCCCCGGAAAAGGAGACGCCGGTCTCCCCCGCCAGCAGCCGGGCCAGCGCCCGCCCGTCCCCGGTGAGGCCCTGATCCTCGATGACCACCTCGCCCCGCCACAGGCCGGTGCGCCGCAGCCACAGCGCCGCCCGGACGGCCTGTTCCAGACCGCCGCCGTCCCCTTTGGCGTCAATCACCATCCGTGCGGAGCAGCCCCCCGGCAGCAGCAGCGCGCCCAGCGCCAGCCACCCCAGGCTCACCAGCCCGAAGGCCGCCAGCAGCACCGCGATAAACTGGATGATCTCCGTCATAACCGCCACCTCCTGGGCCATTCTATGGCCCGGAAGCCGTTTTTGTCACCGGTTGAAGCACACCAATTCCGCGCCGTTTCCGTCCACCCGGACGGCGGAATAGGTGCCATGCTTGAAAAACCAGCCGTGCTGGAGCAGGTTCTTCTCCTCGATGAGCCCCAGGTGGTACAGCACCAGCGACAGTGAGCCGTTGTGGGCGGCGATGAGGGTGTCCTCCCCCCGGGCGGTGATCCCGTCCACGCAGGCCCCCACCCGCTCCAGCATATGGGCGGGGCTCTCCCCGGCGGGGGGCGTGGTGTGGTACCAGTCGGCCAGCAGCTTCCCCACCAGCCCGCCGCACAGCTTTTCCGCCTGGGCCCAGGTCAGATCCTCCAGCGCCCCCATGTCCTGCTCCCGCAGGGCGGGGTCGGGCTCCACGACAATCCCCCGGCCCTCGGCGCAGATCAGGGCGGTGTCCCAGGCCCGGGAGAGGTCGCTGGCCACGCAGCGGGTAAAGGACACCTCCCGCAGCTTGTCCGCCGCCTGCCTCGCCTGCTCCCGGCCCAGCTCGGTGAGGGGATGGTCGCTGGTTCCGAAAAAGAGCTGTTTTTCATTGCCCACCGACTGGCCGTGGCGCACCAGATAGAGATACATGGGAAGCCCTCCTTCAAAACAGGCTGACCACGCCGGAGGTGAGCAGGCTGATGGCCAGCCCCGCGATCAGCACCCCAGCCACCACCGACGGGACAGCCTTGCGCAAAGGCATATCCAGGAACGCCGCCGCCAGCGAGCCCGTCCACGCCCCGGTGCCCGGCAGGGGGACGGCCACGAACAGCATCAGGCCCAAGTATTTGTACCTTGTCACCTTCTGGCCCTTGAGATGGGCTTTGCGCTCCAGCTTGTCCACCAGGCGGTTGAGCCGGGGCATATGCCGCCGCATCCACTGGAAAATCCGGCGGATATAGACGATGATGAAGGGCACGGGGATCAGGTTGCCGATCACCGCGGCGGTAAACGCCGCCCACGCCGGCAGCCCCAGGGTGGCGTGGCCGAAGGGGATGCCGAAGCGCAGCTCCACCACCGGCACCATGGACACCAGCATGGTGAGCAGGAATTTCCCGGCAAAGGTCTCCGTCAGCCACTGTAACGTCAATTCCATGAGGGATCAGCTCATTTCCAAAACAGTTTTCAGGTATTTGCCCGTGTAGCTCTCGGGGTGGGCCGCCACCTCCTCCGGGGTGCCGGTGTACTCCCCATGCGCCCTGCGCATGGGGACCCCAATCGATTGAATATGCTCGGGCGAAATGAATTCGCCCTGCGCCAAGGTTTTGCCTGCGGCAAAACGCTTGTACGGCGCATCCGCGCCGGGGTGGTGTGCACCGGCTTACTCCAACACCGTTTTCAGGTATTTGCCCGTGTAGCTCTCGGGGTGGGCCGCCACCTCCTCCGGCGTGCCGGTACACACCACTGTGCCGCCGCCGGAGCCGCCCTCCGGACCCAGGTCGATGATATAGTCCGCCGTCTTGATCACGTCCAGGTTGTGCTCGAGGACCACCACGGTGTTGCCCTTGTCCACAAACCGCTGGAGGACCTCCACCA
>CATLEJ010000188.1 GCA_949916125.1 uncultured Oscillospiraceae bacterium | reverse complement strand
CCACCCCATCCACCGGGATATTGTGGCGGAGGCCCGTCTGGTGAATGTGCAATTCATCCTCAACGTGGCCCAGGTGGAGCAGAAGCAGGTGATCGCCGCCTTTGCCGGCGACCTGGAACAGGCCCATCTGGCCGGGACCCAGTTCATCCGGGACTGGTCCCAGTGCCCGGCGGTGGAGGGGGATATCGTGGTCACCTCCAACGGCGGCTACCCGCTGGACCAGAACCTGTACCAGTCCCCCAAGGCGGTGGCCACGGCGGAGAGCTGCTGCCGGGAGGGGGGCGTGATCATCATGTGCTGCTCCTGCGCCGACGGCATCGGCGGCGCCCACTTTGAAAAGCTCATCACCATGGGCACGCCGGATGAGATCGACGCCTACCTCTCCGCCATCCCGCCCCAGCAGACCATCCCGGAGCAGTGGTGCGCCCAGATCTACGCCCGCATCCTCCATAAGCGCTCCGTCATTCTGGTGACGGACCACCTCACGCCCGAGCAGGTGCGGGGGGCCAATATGATCCCCGCCTCTACCCCGGACGAGGCGCTGGCCCTGGCCTATGGGATGGTGGGGAGGGACGCCCGGGTGGTGGTTATCCCCGACGGCGTGGCCGTACTGGCCTGCCAATGAACAGGAGGACAGATATGGAACAGGCAATTGCGCTGCAAGTAAATGATCTGGACAACGTGGCCACCATCTTCGCCAAAGGGGTGTGCGACGGCCAGGTCGTCACATTAAAAGATAAGGCGGGGCATACCCGGCCCCTCACCGTCATCGGGGACGTGCCCTACGGCCACAAGGTGGCGGTGGACGACATCCCCGCCGGCGGCAGCATCCGCAAATATGGGGAGCAGATCGGCGTGGCCAGCCGGGCCATCCGCCGGGGCGAGTACGTCCACGTCCACAACCTGGACAGTATGCGGGGCCGGGGCGACCTGCCGGAACAGGAGGGGACATCATGAGCGTTACATTCATGGGATACGTCCGTCCGGACGGCCAGGTGGGCTGCCGAAACCACGTGGCGGTGATCCCCAGCGTCACCTGCGCCGGGGATGTGGCCTCCGCCATTGTGCGCCAGGTGGCGGGGACGGTGGGCTATTTCCACCACCAGGGCTGCTGCCAGCTGCCCCCCGACCTGGACCGGGTGACGGAAACGCTCATCTCCCTGGGGTGCAGCCCAAACGTGGGCGCGGCCCTCATCGTGTCTCTGGGCTGCGAGGGGACGGATACCGACCGGGTCTATGAGTCCATCCGCGCCACGGGCAAGCCCGCGGCGGTCTTTCGCATTCAGGAGCTGGGCGGTGTAAGCGCCGCCATCAAGGCGGGCATCGATGCCGCCCAGGAGCTGGTCATGGAGATTTCCGGCCTGACCCGGGAGCCGGTAGACATCAGCCGGGCGGTCATGTCCATCAAATGCGGCGCGTCGGACACCACCTCGGGCATGGCGTCCAACTGCGTCATCGGTTACGTGGCGGACAAGCTGGTGGATCTGGGCGCCGCGGTGATCTTCGGCGAGACCACGGAATTCCTGGGCGGGGAGCATCTGCT
This sequence comes from uncultured Oscillospiraceae bacterium, assembly GCA_949916125.1. Taxonomy (GTDB): domain Bacteria; phylum Bacillota; class Clostridia; order Oscillospirales; family Oscillospiraceae; genus Enterenecus. The sequence goes on along the minus strand of CATLEJ010000188.1, from coordinate 2,562 downwards.
GGCCCGCCGGGCCGTCACCCCCGAGGTGGGACAGCAGATTTACGACATTGTAAACCGGATGGAGGCACGGGCCCGCAGCCTGGGCTGCGATATGCGCAAGGGCCAGCCCACGCCGGGGAATATCGAGGGCGGGCTGTCCTCCATTGAGGAAAAGAGCCTGGGCGCCATCGTCAAAAGCGGGACCCGGCCCATCCAGGGCGTGCTGGACTACCCTGAGCGCATCGGAGACCGCAAGGGGCTCTGGATCAAGGACACCCCCGGCCGGGAGCCGGAAATCCTCACCGGCATGGCCGCCACCGGGGCGCAGTTTATGATGTTCTCCACCGGCCGGGGCGCGCCCCAGGGCTTCCCCACCATGCCGGTGCTCAAGGTGTGCGGCAATCCGGACACCTACGAGCGCATGAAGCACGACATGGATCTCAACGCCGGACGGATCATCACCGGCCAGGCCAGCATCGAGGAAATTGGCGAGGAGGCCTTTGCCGCCATTCTGGCCCTGCTGTCCGGCAGGCAGACCAAAAACGAGACCCTGGGCTATCACAGCTCTATCGACATCTACACCATGGGCCCCGTGATCTGAGGGCAGAAAGGAAACACTATGGACGTTTGGGCGCTGTACCGCCAAAAGCTGTGCACGGCGCAGGAGGCAGTTCAACTGGTAAAAAGCGGGGATTGGGTGGACTATAGTCAATCCGTCGCCTTCCCCGAGGCTCTGGACGAGGCCCTGGCCGCCCGCCGGGGGGAGCTGAAGGACGTAAAGGTGCGCAGCGGCATTGCACTCAAGCCCGTCCAGGTGGTGGAGCGGGACCCGGACCAGCAGTCCTTCACCTACCATGCCTGGCACTGCTCCGCCATTGACCGGGGCTATGCCGACCGGGGGCTGGCCTTCCCTGTGCCCATGCTGTTCCGGGACTGCGGCTCCTACTACGCCCGGGGGTTTGCCCCGGTGAACGTGGCCATGATCTCGGTTCCGCCCATGGACCGGGACGGGAACTTCAGCTTCAGCATCATGAACGGCGCCACCCAGGAAATCCTGGACAGCGCGGACACGGTGATCCTGGAGGTGTGCGAGGATATGCCGGTGGTGTACGGGAGGTCCGGCGACCACGTCCACATCTCCCAGGTGGACGCGGTGGTGGAGGGCGGCCGGTCGGCGGGCGCCGCCGCAAACCCGCCCCCCAGGGAAATCGACCGGCAGATTGCGGCCAATATCTTCCCCTATCTCCAGGACGGCATCACCCTTCAGATCGGCATCGGCGGTATGCCCAACGCGCTGGGCTCCCTCATCGCCCAGTCGGATCTGAAGGATATCGGCATCCACACCGAGATGCTCAGCGACAGCTACCTGGCCCTGTGCCGTGCGGGTAAAATCACCAACCGCAAAAAAGAGATCGACCAGGGCAAGGGGGTGTTCTCCGTAGGCGCGGGCTCCAAGGAGCTCTATGAGTTTCTCGACCGGAATATGGACCTGATGTCCGCGCCCATGCGCTACGTGAACGACCCCATGACCATCCGGCAGTTCCGCCATTTTGTGTCCATCAACGGCTGCGTCAGCATGGACCTGTACGGCCAGGTCTGCTCCGAGAGCGCGGGCACCCGGCAGATCAGCGGCACCGGCGGGCAGCTGGATTTTGTCACCGGCGCATATATGTCGGAGCACGGGAAGGCTTTCCTGGCCATGCCCTCCGTCTTTATTGACCGGCAGGGCCGGCGCCGCTCCCGCATTTTCCCCAAGTTCACCCAGGGGGACATCATCACCACCCCCCGGGCCCAGGCCCCGTATATGGTGACCGAGTATGGCGTGGCCTGCCTGCCCGGCCTGTCCGTATGGCAGAGGGCGGAGGCCATCATCAACATCGCCCACCCGGAATTCCGGGATGAGCTGATTTGCGCCGCCCAGGAGCAGGGTATCTGGCGGCGGAGCAACCGGCGGTAGGCAGGCCGCCTTAGCTGGACGAATAAAGCCTTTTTGTTTTCCCGGATCACCTTGTTCACGGCATTCATTGTACGGATTCCATCAGTTTCCCGGGCCTATTTTTAGCGGGCGATCCCCTTGTGCTTTGGACAGGCCTTTGCTATAATAAGCCCTGCAGATTGGCTGGAGCTCGGCGGCCTTCACCTGATTCTGCATGGTATACCTGGCAGTCAATGCTGCGCTTGTTCACCCTCTGCGGCATATGACGGCAGGCGGACAAATCAATGATTAGGAGAACAGGCTATGGATCACTTTGCGGAGATCGACTTGGAGGACTGCCCCTGCTGCGGCGGCGTAGGGAGCATAGAAGAGGAAGGCGGCTGGTGTCTGTATATCCAGTGCGTGGACTGCGGCGCCCGCACGGCGGAGCTCTCTTATCAAAACGAGGCCGAGCGCCAGGAGGCCGCCCGGAGGGCGGCAATGAACTGGAACCTCAGGAAGGTGATATCCCCTGGCCCCGGGGAGTGACACAGGGGACAAAAGCGGGGACCGGGCTTTGCCCGGTCCCCGCTCAGCGTGTCGAAAAAGTCTTTTCGCCACGCTGAGTGCGACTTTTTGGAACAAAGAACGTTCCAAAAAGTCGTTGA
>CATLEJ010000187.1 GCA_949916125.1 uncultured Oscillospiraceae bacterium | reverse complement strand
TTGACACTGACCTTCTCCACGCTGGTCACAGCATAGGTCCGGGTCCCCAGCACCGTGGTCAGGGTGATGGTGTCCCCCACCTCCAGGGTGTGGATCTTGCCAAAGTGATTGTTCACACCTCTGTTGTGGCCGGCGAAACAGGCATTTCCGTCCCAGATGCTGGTGTTGGTGAAGTGGCCCGCGCCCTTCTTCAGCGCAGTGCTGTCCGTCCCCTGGTAGACCTTGACGGTCAGGTTGATGGCGGGGATCTTGAGAGTGCCCAAGCTACCGTTGCTGTAGTAGAGATCGTCTGTCACCTCGGTGTAGCCGCCCGTGGTATTGCCCTGGGCGATATCGGTGGGGCTGCCGCCGGGAATCTGGGTCATGGTGACATTGCCGCTCACCGAGGGGTACTGGCCGGGGATGACGGAACTGCCCGCCGCGCCGCCAGTGGCGTTGGCTCCAGCACTGCCCACCTGATTGACCAAGCCGCCGGATAGTGCGCCGGGGACGAGGTTGGGGGTAAGGTACTCGCCGCTGCCGGGGAGGTAACTGGTGGGAGTCCCGAAGCCGGGGGCGATCAGGGCGGTGTTCTTGCTCCGGTCCACGTTGGGGTTCTCCCACTCAGACTGCAACCCAGCATAGCGGTTGCAGCCTGAAGAGGAGGAGCAACGGAATGAGTGAGTTTCATCCGCAGGATGAAGCGAAGGATATGGAGTTTGCGACGACGAGGTGGGCTGGCCGAAGAGGTAATCCTCCGGGGCGTCGAAGTCATATTCCAGGGCGCTGGCCTGGGTGACGCATAGGGCGCACAGCATCATGGCCAGCAGAAAACTGCGGATTTTCAATTGATCATCTCCTCTCACGGAATTTTTTGTAAGCGAACATACCGCCAACACCCAGGGCCAGCACCACCACCCCGATCATCACAGGGCGTTTCAGGCCGGACAGATCCACAGGTTCCTTGGCGGTGTCCGGGGCCTCCGTCTGACCAGAGGTGGGGTCATGCTGCTCGTTGCCGCCAGGGGCTTCGGACTCCTCCGGGGCCTTCTCGCTGCCGAAGATGGCGGTGTAGGTCACCACGGCACAGTTGGCCTTGGACACCTCGCCGGTGTAGCTGGCGCTGACGGTGTAGCCGGTAGCGTACCGGCTGCTGGCGGTCCCGGTATAGCTGGCGGTGGCGGTGTAACGGGTGACAGGGTTGCCCTCGCCGTCCACATCGGCGGTCTCGCTCCACTTAACATCCCCCAAGGTCAGGGTCTTGCCCTTGTCCTCGATGCTCTTGGGGATGAGGGAGGTATCCGCTTCGGACAGGTTGGGATAGCTGCGGCTGGCGGTGAGGGTGCTGGTCTTGGTGGCGTAGCCGTCCGTGGTCACCTGGACGCTGGTGTGGTCCAGCCGCAGGATGCCCACATAGCCATCCTCGGTGGTCACCTCCATCTCCGCGTCCAGCCGCTGGAGGATGGTCTCCAGGCTGTTGGTGTCGCTGGGCTTGGTGACTGTCTCGGTGTGGGTCTGGATGTCCACCCCCACCTCGTCCTTCCGGGTCATGTCCAGCAGATAGTAGCGCCGCCCGTTGCGGATGAAGTCCTCGGTGGGGATGAGGCTGGGATCGTCCGACAGCGAGAGCTGATAGGTCTTGTTGATCCGCAGCTCATCAAAGTCGCCGTAGGTGTACTCCTCCACGGAAATGGGGTAGTAGCTGGCGCTCTGGCCCGTGTCCTCTGCGGCCAGGGCGGTGGCGCTCCCGGCCATGACGAGGGCAAGGGCGCACAGGATGGTGAAAATGCGTTTCATGGTATTTTCCTCCGTTTTTTCGTATTTTTTAGCCTGGATGTGCGTTATCTGGCAATGGTTTGGTGCTGATCCCTCCTTTCTCTGGCCCTGCCACACAGCTGTAGGCACTCGTTCCAATCCTTGCCCTGGGCGGGGGCGCGGGCGGATACGGTGTAACCTTTTTCTGCGTACTCCGCTTGGAACTTCTCTGTAGCTTCCCGCCCTGGCCCGTCCGCGTCCAGGCAAAGAACGATCCGCTTCAGGTGTGAATTCTCCCGCAGGTAGGTGTCCAGCGGGCCTTGGTACAGGCCGCACAGAGCCACGGCGTTGCTCCGCACCTGCCGGTGCAGGGTACAGAAGCTCATCAGGTCGATGGGAGCCTCGAACACCGCCACCCAATCCAGAGCCGGGTCGCAGGGGAGGCGGAAGGCCACGTTCTTGTCGCTGCCTACCACATCACCCTTGAAACCGGAGCCGTTCAGGTCATAGGTGCCGCGCTTGCTGGCGAACACCGGCTTGCCGCCGCTGTCCCGGCCCACGAACACGCAGTTGTGGTGCAGGCTGTCCTCGTACAGCAGGCCGGACTCGATGAAGCCACGGATCACCTGGGGGGCGATGCCTCTCTTTTGAAGATAGGCGAACACCCGCCGCTGGTCGTGGTTGGGGATGGGCAGGGCAAAGGCCGGCTTTTCCTCCTGCGGGGCTGGTCGAGGGCGAGGGGCGGGGGAGTCCCTGGCGCGGTGTCCGTTGAACTCCAGCAGGTAGGTCACGGCATCCCGGAATCCCTTCCCGCAGAACTCCTGCAAAAACGTGATGGCGTCCCCGCCCGTGCCGTTGGAGTAACGCTTCCATGTGCGGCGGTCCTTGATGCGGATGCTGTCCATCTCCCTGGTGGTGTGGTACCGGCTGCCCAGGCGGCGGACGGTGTAGCCCAGGTGTTCCAGCAGGTCCGGCAGGTCGGTCCCCTTGGCGGTCTCCATCTCCTCGTCCGTGAATTTCCAGAAATCCTCTGGGTTTGGGGTTCGTCTCGTAGTAGTCACCTCCTTCTTTCGGCGAAACGAAAAGAAGCCCCCAGAGCATCCCGATTCAGGATGCTCTGGGGGCTTCTCATCTGCTGTTTGGTTGTCACGGCCTCACACGGCCCACTACGCGCTCAACGCGGCGGGGTCGTCCTCCTCCTGGGGCTGGGTGTCGCTGCCCTCCGAGTGGGCCTCACAGGGGCCGGCACCGGCCTCCTCCGGCTCCGGGCTGTCCGCCTGCCGCTCCGCCGCCTCCAGGGCCTCCTCGATCAGCCCCAGCACGAACTCCCGCTGGGTCAGCTTCCGGCCCGTGCGGGCGGTCTCCCGCTCCAGATGGGTTTTGATCCTCATAAATAATTCTTCCGGGATCTGGAAGGCCATCGTTCTGCTGTTGGTTGCCATAGTCATCTTACCTCCGTTTTCTTTCATTTCGTAGTATTCGGTCAAGAGCTGGGTGATGTACTGTGCGGTGGTCAGGCCCGCCGCCTCTCTGGCCTCGCAGACCTGAGCGTGGAGGGCCAAGGGCAATTGAGCACACAAGTTTCGAGTCTCTGGCATGGTGGTATCTCCTTTCGTCTGATTGCAAGGCAAGTATACCCGGAAGGCATTGATAATGCTATTACCAACACCACCAAAGAACCAGAGGGCAAACGAAGCAAATGTAACAGTGGCGGGAAAAGCAACACCCCAGAGCTGCCGGACTTTTCCGGTCACCCTGGGGATAGGCGGATAGCGAGTTTACTCCGTCTGTAAAAGGCGGATTTTGCATCTCTGGTGCGTAATTTTTTTGAAACGGGAGGTCATTTTGAAAAAACCAACTTTTTGATTTCCTTTCCCGTCTCAATGTTTCTCTTTTGCTTGAAATATGTGATTTTATTTTTCTGTTTTCGGGCTGCATCTCGATTATCTACACAAGGTTTGAGGATACCCATGAGGCCATCGTGGACCCGGAGACTTGGAAATTAGCACAGCAGGTCAGAAAGACCGTCCATCGTACCGATACCACCGGGGAAGCCAACCCGCTGAGTGGCCTCCTGCTCTACTGCGCCGACTGCGGCGCGAAGATGTATAACCACCGGGGCAAGGCGCAGGCCAACAAAGAGAACCGGGGCAAAGACCCGGTAAGCGGCCTTTACCCCTACGACCACTACGACTGCTCCACCTACGCGCTGACATTCCGCCATTACCATCAGGAGTGCTTCGGCCACTACATCAGCACCAAGGCGCTACGGGTGTTGATTCTGGATACAATCAGAACCGTCAGCGCCTTTGCGATCACCAACGAGGCGGAGTTCGTTGAGAAGGTTCGGGCGGCATCAGAGATCAGACAGGCCCAGGCGGAGGTGGATGCTTTCGAGGCGGACACGACTAGGGTGGATCAGTTTCTGG
>CATLEJ010000186.1 GCA_949916125.1 uncultured Oscillospiraceae bacterium | reverse complement strand
AGAACATTTTGGGCGTGAGCCAGAAGGAATTCACCCAGTACTACCCCCACGAGGGCTGGGTGGAACACGACGCCATGGAGATCTGGTCGTCCCAGTACGCCACCATGATGGAAGTGGTGGCCCAGTCCGGGGTGGATCCCCGGGAGATCGCCGGCATCGGCATCACCAACCAGCGGGAGACCACCATCCTCTGGGACAAGGGGACGGGCCGGCCCATCTGCAACGCCATCGTGTGGCAGTGCCGCCGCACCGCCCCCATTGTGGACAAGCTGCTGGCCGACGGGCTGGAGGACCACATCCGGCAGACCACCGGGCTGGTGCCCGACGCCTATTTCTCTGCCACCAAGATCAAGTGGATGCTGGACCACGTGGACGGCGCCCGGGAAAAGGCCCAGCGGGGGGAGATCCTGTTCGGCACGGTGGACAGCTGGCTGGTGTGGAAGCTCACCGGCGGGGCGGCCCACGTCACCGACGTGACCAACGCCTCCCGCACCATGCTGTTCGACATCCACAAGCTGGACTGGGACGACACCCTGATGGAGGCCCTGGACATCCCCCGGGCCATGCTGCCCCGTGTGTGCTCCTCCAGCGAGATCTACGGCTATACGGAGATCCAAGGCGTCAAAGTGCCCATCGCGGGCATCGCCGGCGACCAGCAGGCCGCCCTCTTCGGCCAGACCTGCTTCCAGCCGGGGGACGCGAAAAACACCTACGGCACCGGCTGCTTCCTGCTGATGAACACCGGGGAGAAGCCCTGCGTGAGCAAAAACGGCCTCATCACCACCATCGCCATCGGCCTGGGCGGCAAGGTGCAGTACGCCCTGGAGGGCTCCGTCTTTGTGGGCGGGGCGGTGATCCAGTGGCTGCGGGACGAGATGCGCTTCTTCACCGACTCCAGCGACGCGGAGTATTACGCCCAGAAGGTGCCCGACAACGGCGGGGTGTATCTGGTGCCCGCCTTCACCGGCCTGGGGGCCCCCTACTGGGATATGTACGCCCGGGGGGCCATCGTGGGCCTCACCCGGGGCACCAAGCGGGAGCACATCATCCGGGCTGCCCAGGAGTCCATCGCCTACCAGGTGGCGGATCTGGTGGGGGCCATGGAGGCGGACACCGGCCTGCCCCTCAGCGCCCTGAAGGCGGACGGCGGGGCCAGCCGGGACCGGTTCCTGATGCAGTTCCAGGCGGACATCATCGGCCGGGAGGTGCGCCGCCCCGCCATCCGGGAGACCACGGCGCTGGGCGCGGCCTACCTGGCGGGCCTTGCCACCGGCGTGTGGGAGAGCACCGACGAGATCAAGCACCTGTGGATGTGCGACAATACCTTCCAGCCCGCCATGGCGGCCGAGGACCGGGAGCAGCTCCTGAAGGGCTGGCACCGGGCGGTAGGCCGCAGCCGGGACTGGGCCAGATAGCGCAGAATAACAGCCCCCCGGCGAAGCCGGGGGGCTGTTTCGTTCGTTTATTTCAGCTTTTCCAGCATCCGGCTGGCCATGGTCATGGCCTCCTGGATGTAGAGGGTCTTTGTGGGGGCAAACTTGTTGTCGCCCACGCCCTTCACGATGCCCTTGTCCGACATGAACGCCACGTAGGACTTGGCCCAGCTTTTCACGTCCTTGTCGTCGGCAAAGGTGGTGTTGGCGACGGCGGGGATGTCGCCGTAGAGCTTGGCGTACACCCGGCCCAGCATCACCGCCGCCTCCTGGCGGGTCAGGGTGCCGTTGGGGTCGAACACGGTGTCGCTCCTGCCCTGGACGAAGCCCAACTTGTAGGCCGTGCCCACACTACTGTATTGGTCCACATCAGTGAACGGATGGCTTGAGCCCACATCAGGGGACCGCCCCAGCAGGGCGGTGTAGAGGTTTACCGTCACTTCGGCGAACTCGGCGCGGGTCATCGTCCGGGCGCAGCTCTCCTCGAAGGGATTAAAGCCGTAGGGGAACAGCCCCGCGTTCAGGGCCTTCCCCAGATCCTCCGCGGCCCAGCCGGAGGCTTTGAACGTGGCGGTAGTGGGGACCAGCTTGGCATAGTCGCTCTCGCACATCCAGGCGATCCCATAGCTATAGTTGATATAAGCATCGTAGTAAGAGGAGTTGGGGGACACCGTAAAGGTTTCCGGACCGTACATGAAGTCGACCGGGTGGAGGGAGCCGCCATCCTCGACTTCCAGGAAGACGACGGCCATCGCGTTGGCCTCGCTGTCCCAATAGTAGTCGTAGCCCTCAACGGAATGGGCGTAACGAAGCTCTACATCTGCAGGAAATGGGTATTCAAGCCCCTGAGCGTAGCTGCGGCCCTCCATGGCCTCCACGGTGACGGTGGAATTATCCTCCACCACGTAGATCGTGAGGTAGCGGAAGGGGATATCCTCATACATACAGCTGTAGCAATGGGTTTCTGTCCGCAGATATTTGTCCATGGTGACCACAACGCCGCGGCCCTCGACGGTCACCGCTTTTTTGGCGCCCGCCGCGGACGCCGGGGCGGCAAGGCATAGGCAGAGCACCAACGCAAGGGTTAGGGAGAAAAGCCGTTTTTTCATCTGTGTCTCCTCCTAAGAATGTTTGATGGGCTGCTGGAATAGCTTCAGCATATCAAAGATACGGCTGTGTGTCAACAAAAATGGCCCAAAAAGGTTACAGATTCCCCGCAATCCCGTTGCCGCCGGCCTCCATCCCCCGGGCATTGGTCAGCTCCTGAAAAAAACCGCCCGGATTCCCCTGCGGTTTATTTACATTTTCCTCTTTTTTCTTCCCTGGGCTTGTGATATACTGTATCGAGTTAAATTGGGTTATTATAGGTTGCGGAGCCGTCGTGAGCAGCGCGGATGGACCGGAGCGAGGGCAAAAGCCCAAGGCCCGCATAGCGGGACTGGGTTTTGCCCGAGTCGTAGGGAAGCCGCGCGTCGCGAACAGGCGGAGCACAACTACACGCCGCAAGATAAAACATTGTAAATAGAAAGGACACACAAGCCATGGGTCTGTTTTCCAAAATGTTCGGCACCCGCTCCCAGCGGGAGGTCAAGGCGCTCACCGCCACGGTGGACAAAATCGAGGCGCTGGAGGACGAGTACCGCGCCCTCAGCGACCACGACCTGCGCGCCAAGACCGACGAGTTCAAAGCCCGCCTCCAGAACGGCGAGACGCTGGACGACATCCTGCCCGAGGCCTTCGCCACCTGCCGGGAGGCCGCCGACCGGGTGCTGGGGATGCGCCCCTACCGGGTGCAGCTCATCGGCGGCATCATCCTCCACCAGGGCCGCATCGCCGAGATGAAGACCGGCGAGGGCAAAACCCTGGTGGCCACCCTGCCCGCCTACCTCAACGGCCTGACGGGCAAGGGCGTTCACATCATCACCGTCAACGACTACCTGGCCAAGCGCGACTCGGAGTGGATGGGCAAGGTGTACCGCTATCTGGGCCTCACCGTGGGCCTGGTGATCCACGGGGTGGACAAGGCGGGCAAGAAGCGGGCCTACGACGCCGACATCACCTACGGCACCAACAACGAGTTCGGCTTCGACTACCTCCGGGACAACATGGCCATTTACTCCAACGAGCTGGTGCAGCGGGGCCACGTGTTCGCCATCGTGGACGAGGTGGACTCCATCCTCATCGACGAGGCCCGCACGCCGCTGATCATCTCCGGCCAGGGCGAGCAGTCCACCCAGCTCTACCAGCTGGCGGACCAGTTTGTCTCCCGGCTGAAGTGCCGCCGGGTGGCGTCGGTGGACGCCAAGCTGGAGGAGGATACCGAGGACGACGCGGACTACATCGTGGACGAGAAGGCCCGCACCGCCACCCTCACCTCCAAGGGCGTGGCCAAGGCGGAGCAGGCGTTCAACGTGGAGAACCTGTCCGACCCGGAGAACACCACCCTGTCCCACCACATCAACCAGGCCATCAAGGCCCGGGGCGTGATGAAACGGGACATCGACTACGTGGTGAAGGACGGCGAGGTCATCATCGTGGACGAGTTCACCGGCCGTCTGATGTACGGCCGGCGGTACAACGAAGGCCTCCACCAGGCCATCGAGGCCAAGGAGCACGTCACCGTGGCCCGGGAGTCCAAGACGCTGGCCACCATCACCTTCCAGAACTACTTCCGCCTGTACGACAAGCTGTCCGGCATGACGGGTACCGCCCTCACCGAGGAGGAGGAGTTCGGCACCATCTACGAGCTGGACATCGTGGAAATTCCTACGAACAAGCCCC
>CATLEJ010000185.1 GCA_949916125.1 uncultured Oscillospiraceae bacterium | reverse complement strand
AAGATCAAAGCCGCCCAGGACAAGATCACGGCACTGAAAAAGCTGCTCACCGATGTTGCCATCTATGTGAGCGAACGGGCGAAGCTGACCTTCACCGCGCTGAAGATGAACCGGGTGGAGATCTCTCTCTACGATGTGGTGAAGACTACCGGTGAGCGGAAGGACGCTTTTAAGTTCACCTACGGCGGGCGGCGCTATGACCGGCTCTCCCTGTCCGAGAAGATCCGGGCGGGGATGGAGGTGTCCGAGCTGATGAAGCGGCTCACCGGGCGCAATTACCCGGTGTTCGTGGACAACATGGAGTCCGTGGACGACCTCAACAACGTGCGGCCCACCGGGCAGATCATCATGGCCAAGTGTATCAGCGGCGCGCCACTGGCGGTGCGACCGGTGAAGCCCATCCCTGTGGCGGAGCGGCAGGCCGCGTAGGAGGTGAGTTCGTCTGGCCGTGAAGCAGTATGAAAAAATCCCCATCGTGGACGCGGCCAGACGGTGCGGCGTGGCCCTCAATTCCCGGACGCTGAAGCACCGGGAGGTGGAGGCGTCCTGCCCCTTCTGCCATGACCACGGGCCGGGGAAATACCATCTCAGCCTGAACACCAGCACGGATCTGTACCGCTGCAACCTGTGCGGCGCCCACGGCAACAGCGTGACGTTGTACGCCCAATTGATGGGCGTGACCAACCGGGAGGCATACCAGGCGCTGAGCAGGGAGGGCAAGGTCTATCCCATGCCCCGGCAGGAACAGGCTCGGGCAGAGACGGAGCGCCAGCCCCTGCCCTTGGAGCGGCGGCACGAAGCCTATACAGCCATGCTGGAGCACCTCTCGCTGCTGCCCCGGCACCGGGAAAATCTGCTGGAGCGGGGGCTGTCTGAGGAGCGCATCGCCCAAAACCAGTACCGCAGTATGCCGGAGACGGATGCGGGGCGGAGGCTTTTGGCCGCCCTGCTCCGCTCCTGCGGCCATGAGCTGCTGGGGCTGCCGGGGTTCCGCACCTATTACGGCGACTGGACTATCACCGGGCCGAAGGGATTCCTGATCCCTGTCCGCAATAAGGATGGGCTGATCCAGGGCATGAAGATACGGCTGGATGACGCGGCGCAGCCCAACCGCAAATACCGCTGGCTGTCCAGCCGGGACCTGCCCAACGGAACCCGGAGCTATTCCTGGATTCATGTCACCGGCGACACCACCCAAAAGCGGGCCTTCCTCACGGAGGGCCCGCTGAAGGGGGACGTGGCCAGTTATCTGGCCCATGACGCGCTGTTCGTGTGCGTGGGCGGGGTGAGCGCCATCCGCGGGCTGAAGGACACGCTGGTGGAGCTGGGCGTTACCCAGGTGGTGGAGGCCATGGACATGGATCAGATGACCAACCCCAACGTCCGCAGCGCCGTGCTGGCGATGCGGAGGGAAGTACAGGCCATCCGTGGCCTAAAATACACGAAATACACATGGGACCCGGCGTACAAAGGGATTGACGATTACCTTTTGAGCCGGGTGTCGGCCATGTGAGAAAAGGAGCTATTGGAATGGATAACGTATTCGATATGCACGATTTCATTGGCACATCCCAGGGCGACCCGGCCAATATGCTGGGCAAGTTCCTCTACTTCTCGCTGGCGAACCTGCTGGTGGACAAGGGGCAACTGTCCAAGCTGTGCGAGGACATGGGCATTCCCTATGCCGGAAGTACCAGGGTGTCCGTAGGGGACGCCTTCCGTTCCGCCACCGGGGATATCCGGGAGCGCGTCCCGGTGACGGCCATGGGGGAGACCAACATCTATCTGGCCTACTGCCGGGACAATAAACGCACCAGCGCCGATATTTTATCCCGGGAGCTGGTGAAGGAGACGCTAAACCAAAAGACCAACAACTACGAGAAGCTGGCCAACATCAGCTATGACAAGAAAGACGGCGTGTTCCGGGCGGAAAACCTGATGCCGGACGACGCCATTGATGTGCCGGCCTGCTGCCGCAAGGCAGAGGAGCTGTTCGAGCTCTATCAGAAGTGCGCCAACCGGAAGCAGATCGAGACCATCTGCGTCAACTACCTGCGGGGGCTGGAGGCCACCAAGCTGAGCATTACGGGGCATATGTACTTCGTGCCCCGCACCCATATGGACAAGGTGGACGTGTTCGAGGAGTTCATAGGGCTGCTGGGTAGGCTCAACCGCAGAGAGACGCCGCTGATGATAAACAGCTTTTTCATCATCGACGATGAGAAGCAGCGGTCTAAAATGACGGAGGAGTTCTATGCGGCGGTGAAGAAAGAGATCGCCACCTATCAGGAGCGGGCGGACTATCTCATCAAATCCGGCAGCCAGAGCCCGGCGGTGATGGATCGCTGGGTGCTGAAGATCCAGGCGCTGGAGGAAAAGAAGAAGCACTATGAGGAGGTGCTCCGCAGGGAGCTGGATGGGCTGGACGATGAGTTCAGTACGCTGAAGTTTTTGGGGCAGGAGCTCCAGGTGAGGGCGCAGGGCATCAGGCTGCGGAAGGCGGCGTAAAATCAACTGGGGCGGGGAAATGATTTCCCCGCCCCAATTTGTATATTGACCCTTTCCTCGCCAGCGACTATGTCCAAGTAAGCGCAGCATAAAATTCAAATATTCGCGCTTAGCACCGTCCGCTACAATAGATTCGACAAAACTATTGTGGAGGTGCGTTTTTATGACCTACGCCTATGTTCGCGTTAGCACCCGGGATCAGAACGAGGCCCGGCAGCTTGCAGCCATGCGGGAGTTCGGCGTGGCGGAGGATCGTATCATCGTGGAGAAGCTGTCCGGGAAGGATTTCAACCGCCCGCGCTACCGGCGCCTGGTGGGCGGCCTGCGGCCAGGGGATGTGCTGGTGGTCAAGAGCATCGACCGGCTGGGGCGGAACTATGATGAGATTTTGGAGCAGTGGGCGCTGATCACGAAGGAGCGCGCCGCCGCCATCGTGGTGCTGGATATGCCCCTGCTGGATACCCGGCAGGGGCGGGATTTGACCGGGACGCTCATCGCGGATATCGTGCTCCAGCTGCTCAGCTATGTGGCCCAGACAGAGCGGGAAAACATTCGCCAGCGGCAGGCGGAGGGAATTGCGGCGGCTAAGGAGCGTGGGGTTCGGTTCGGGCGGGAGCGGTCAGAACTCCCGCAGGACTTCCCCATGTATGCCGGATTATGGCTGGACGGCGGCATTTCGTCCCGAGCTGCCGCGCAGGAGCTGGGCATCTGCTACCGAACCTTTCAGCGCAGGGCCAAGGAACTGTTTCCCGCTGGAGCAAAATGTCCTGAGACAAAAGGTGGTGAACCCCACGTCCCGCCAGAAGAACTATAAAAAACGGCATCCGTCCTCCGCCCACAAGCGGAGAAACCGGATGCTTTTTTCTTGCCCGACAAAGGCACCCTACGGGAAATACCGGCCATAAGGTTACGACAACTTAATACGCAAGACGGAAACAACAACAAAATCGGCCAAATTCCTGGGACAAAAACTATGCTCTGTGTCCCAGCGGATTTGAACCTCTCACGCTTACTATATCGGCCAATATCCGGCGCAGTTAAGCGTAAAATGAAAAATTTTTGTCCCTCGCCGCTCTGGGACACAGAGCATACCCTATGTCCCAACCGCAGAAGGGAGAAGCGCCGTGTACTCCGTTGCAGCAACGAACCATGAGCAGGAAGTGCAGGATCGTCTCCACTGGCTGGCGCAGGACATCGCCTCCGAACTTTCGGAACTGGAATCCACCCAAAGCAAGGCTTTGTTAGGTGCGTTTGTTTCGGAGTTGTTTTATTCCATTTCGGAACAGGAACGCCGCAAAGAGCGCCGCCAGCGTCAGGCAGAAGGTATCGCGGCAGCAAAGGCCAAGGGGAAGAAATTTGGCCGCCCGGCCAGACCAATGCCGGAAAACTTTTATGAAATCCATCAGGCCTGGCGGGAAGGAAAACTTGTTCTACAGGATGCCGCGGACGCTTGCGGTATGCCGCAGTCAACCTTCTACGATAAAGCGATTGCATATGAGCGGACGGTCGGAATTACTTGATGGGAAAGAGGGCGAACTGCCATGCCGCGAAAACCGAAAGCAGGCTGTGAGCCCGGCAGGGTGATCCAGTACAGCACCATCAAAGCCCGCCTCTATCCCAGCGAAGTCCAGGCGGAGTTGTTTGAAAAGACCTTTGGCTGCTGCCGCTGGATCTGGAACCATATGCTGGCCGACCAGCAGCGGTTCTACCTGGAGACCGACAAGCACTTCAT
>CATLEJ010000184.1 GCA_949916125.1 uncultured Oscillospiraceae bacterium | reverse complement strand
AATAGAAAGGAGCGTTTGACCGCCAAAAAATTCAACATAATCTGTAACAAACCCGCCTCTTGTGCGTTAGTAAGGTGAAGGGGGTGGAGGCCATGCTGTTTGAGGAGATCTACCGGCGGTATTTCCGGGACGTCTACCGCTTCGCCCGGGGGCTCACCCAGGACGAGGCCTTAGCCGAGGAAATCACCCAGGAGACCTTTTTCAAGGCGCTGAAGGCCGTGGACAAGTTCGACGGCTCCAAGGACATCCGAGCGTGGCTGTTCACCATCGCCCGCAACGCCTGGTACTCCTACTGCCGCGCCCACAAGCGCGTCATCTCCGCGGAGGATCTCTCCCAGGAGCTCCCCGACAGCGTGCGCATCGAGGACAAGGTGGAGGACGGGGAGACCGCCTTTGCCATCCACCAGTTTTTGCACGGCATGGCGGAGCCCTACAAAGAGGTGTTCACCCTGCGGGTGTTCGGGGAGCTGCCCTATGAGAAGATCGGGCGGCTGTTCGGCAAGAGCGCCAACTGGGCGCGGGTGACCTTCTACCGGGCCAAGGTACAGATTACGGAGCATATGGAGGCGATCAACCGTGAAAGAGGTTAGCTGTGAGGTCATCCGGGATCTGCTGCCCCTGTACGAGGACGGGGCGGCCAGCGGGGAGAGCCAGGCCCTGGTGCGGGAGCATCTGAAGGACTGCCCCGCCTGCCGGGAGGAGCTGCGGAAGCTGCGAACCCCCATCTCCCTCCCCCCCGAGGAGGGGGAGCTTTGGGAGCGGTTCCAGGCCCGCAGGGCCAGACAGCGGAAAAAGCGGCGGATCGGGATCGCCTGCGCCGCCTCCCTGCTGGCGGTTCTCGTTGGGTTCTGCCTGTGGTACACCCGGCCCCGGACGTGGGCGGATATCACCGGGGAGGACGCGGAGGTGCTGTTCGCCAGCCTCACCATGGCCGACCCGGACTGGGACGCGGAGACCGCCGCGGAAAAGCTGGGCTACAAATACTGGCAGGTTCCGCAGAGCGACCCCAGGCGGGAGGAAATGAGCGGCAGGCTCCTTGAGGTGCTGAAGCGGTACACCTTCCGGGCCAGCCTGGACAGCCTGATCCCGCGGGACCGGATCTCCATGGGCCGGTGGGACGACGTCACCACCGCCGTGTCCTGGGGGGAGGACAGCAGCCGGTTCTTCTACTTTGGCGAAGACGGCAGGATGATTTCCCCCGGCGGCTGGGGCTATGATATCTATCACTGCGACCCGGCGCTGTTCGGCGAGCTGGTGGAAATTGTGCAGACGTATGGTGTCCTTGAGGAAACCAGAGGTTAACTTAAGGTTATCAAATATCAAGACTATACAAATTGGAGATGATTCCAATGGTTCAATCACGCACCCATACCTGCAACGACCTGCGCCTGGAACACGTGGGAGAGCAGGTCAAGCTGGTGGGCTGGCTGGAGAACGTCCGGGTGGTGTCCGCCAATCTGGCCTTCGCCGTCCTCCGGGACTTCTACGGCACCACCCAGATCGTCGTTGAGACCGAGGACATGATGGCGGCGGTGAAGGGGATCAACAAAGAGTCCACCATCTCGGTGGAGGGCGTGGTCCGGGAGCGGGACAGCAAAAACCCCAGGCTGCCCACCGGCGACATTGAGGTGGTGCCCGCCAAAATCGAGGTGCTGGGCCGCTGCCAGCACAACGAGCTGCCTTTCCAGATCAACCGCTCCCGGGAGGCGGACGAGTCCCAGCGGCTCAAGTACCGCTATCTCGACCTGCGCAACCCGGAGGTGAAGAACAACATCATCCTGCGGTGCAACGTGGTGGCTGCGCTCCGCGCCGCCATGCTGGCCGAGGGCTTTCTGGAGATCACCACCCCCATCCTCACCGCCTCCTCCCCCGAGGGGGCCCGGGACTATCTGGTGCCCAGCAGGAAACATCCCGGCAAGTTCTACGCCCTGCCCCAGGCCCCCCAGCAGTTCAAGCAGCTGCTCATGGCCTCCGGCTTTGACCGCTACTTCCAGATCGCCCCCTGCTTCCGGGACGAGGACGCCCGGGGCGACCGCTCCCCCGGCGAGTTCTACCAGCTGGACATGGAGATGGCCTTTGCCACCCAGGAGGACGTGTTCGCCGTACTGGAGCGGGTGCTTCCCCCCATCTTCGCCGAGTACGGCAAGTACAACGTGGCCTCCGCCGCCCCCTTCGCCCGCATCCCCTACCTGGAGGCCATGGACAAGTACGGCTCCGACAAGCCCGACCTGCGCATTGACCTCACCCTCACCGACGCCACGGCGCTGCTGTCCGGCTGCGGCTTCCCGCCCTTCGAGCACCAGACGGTGAAGGCCATCGTGGTGTCCAACTTTGAGGGCACCCGGAAGCAGATCGACAAGCTGTGCGCCGACGTGGAGGTGCAGTCCGGAGAAAAGGCATATTGGTTCCGCTATGACGAGAACAAGGAACTCGTGGGCGGCATCGCCAAGTTTGTCCAGCCCATCAAGGATCAGGTGGTGGAGGCCCTGGGCCTCACCCCCGGCTGCTTCGTGGGGCTGACGGCGGGCCCCCTGCTGGCCGCCCAGAAGACCGCCGGCGTGCTGCGCAGCAAGCTGGGGGCCTTCTGCCCCGGCCACATGGATGTGGAGCGGTATGAGTTCTGCTGGATCGTGGACTTCCCCATGTACGAGATCGGGGATGAGTCCGGCGAGCTGGAGTTCTGCCACAATCCGTTCTCCATGCCCTCCGGAGGGCTGGCCACCATTGAAAAGGCCATCGCGGGAGAGATCGACCCCCTGACCATCACCGCCGACCAGTACGACCTGGTGTGCAACGGCGTGGAGCTGTCCTCCGGCGCGGTGCGCAACCACGACCCGGAGATCATGGTCAAGGCCTTCTGGATGGTGGGCCTGGGCGAGGAGGACGTGAAGGCCAAGTTCCCCGCCATGTACAACGCCTTCACCTATGGCGCGCCCCCCCACGCGGGCATCGCCCCGGGGGTGGACCGCATGGTGATGCTGCTGGCGGGCGAGGACTCCATCCGGGAGATCATCCCCTTCCCCATGAACAAGAACGCCCAGGACGTGATGATGGGGGCCCCTTCCCCCGTGGAGCAGCGGCAGCTGGACGAGCTGAATATCGCCTGCACCGCCAAAGAGGAAGAATAAACAAAAGCCCCTGCCGAATGGCAGGGGCTTCCCTTTTGCCGGAAGCGGTCCGGACGCTGCCGCGGGGGACGGTTTTGGGGCCCCCGCCTTTTCGCGCGTCCGCATCAGGGTGAAGCAGGAGGAAACGCATTTACAACTCCCTCTACGGCCGACCTTCCACATTCATGATGCCCTTCAAATCCGAGCCCATGGCCGCCCTCCAGCCGGCGGTAAAGGCAGAACGGATTAACCCAAACATGGCCTCGCTGACCTGTTCACACTCATCATCGTCCAAAAACTTAGACAGAGCCCTGTCAAACTCGACCTCATTCATAAGTATCACCCTCTCTTATTGTATATGATCTAATATGAGTTGTCAATATTAGGTTAATGAAAATGCTATGATGAGGCAGGTGATGTTATGAAGCCGCTAAAGGTAAGAATCAGTATTACGCTGGACGACCCGATCTACCAGAAAATTAAGGGATTGGCCGAGTATGATGATCGGTCAGTTTCCAGCTATATTAACCTCGCCCTGAGGGAGCATTTGGCACAGTTGGATCGGGAGGCAGCAGAATAAAGAGAAGCGCCGGTTAATCCCGGCGCTTTTCTTTATTCCGATTCTTCCTCCACCACCACATCGGCGTCCGGGGCGTTTTTCCCGATGGACGCGATGCCGTTCAGGGCGCTGGCCTTGGCCTTATAGCCCTCGCTGCGGCCGATGTTCTCGCCGTTGCGGGCCTTCAGGCGGAAGCGGGTCTCCCCCGCCTTGTCGGTATACAGCTCGAACTTGGGGTGGGTGAGCTGCTCGAAGCCCTCCTTGGTCTGATCCTCCACGTGGGCGTTGGCGTTCTTCCGCACGGACTCCACCCCGGCCTTGCAGCTGTCCAGGGAGGCGTAGGTCTCGGAGGCGGAGAGGATCACCTCGCCGTTGCCCGCCTTCAGGTTGAAGGTATATTCGCCGTTCTTCGCCTTGGAAATCACAAATTTACCCATTTTACTACCTTCTTTCTTTATTTTCCCCCGCGTCGCGGGTAGTTATTTCAATTTCTGCCACCCCCCAACCGCCAGCTCGTCGCATCGGTTGTTGAATGGGTTGTCGGCGTGGCCCGCGTCGTCGCAAAGTCCGCTTTGTTCCGTTTCCGCCTGACGGCGAAAACTACACACGCTCCCTTGCTCCTCCTTTCCCCACGCGACCCGCTTCGCTGGG
>CATLEJ010000183.1 GCA_949916125.1 uncultured Oscillospiraceae bacterium | reverse complement strand
CCCCTCCTCGTCCACCCGCAGGATGATGAACTGCCCCGGCTCCGCCTTCCGGGCCACGGCCGGGGCCTCCACCTCCATCAGCGTCACGGTGGGGTTCAGCACACGTTTCTTGACGATGCGATACATAGGCTGTTCCTCTTTTCCAATGTTTTCCGGGAAGGCAGGCCCATCCCGTTTTTAGAGTCTGCCTTCCCGGCGGGGATTGCGGCCGGCTGGGGCTGGAGGCCGCAAAAACAGACCCATATATATGGTATATTTTATCATGGTTATGCAGGGCAGTCAATTTACTTTTGGGGGAATTTCCAGACAAAAATGCGTTAATTGACCGGTTTTTTGCATAGCTTCCATGCGCTTGCGGCATACTGTCCCCAAAGGAGGCGGACATATGGGCATTTTTGGGACCAAAAAGGAGACGCCGCCCCCCCATCCCCGGCAGGAGCCGCGATACGACATCCCCCTGACGGCGGACGCGGTGGCTGGGGTGTTCAAGGGCTGCGCCGACTTTAACCGGCGGACGCTGTACCTGAACAACGACCCGGCCCGGCAGGTGGAGATGCTGTTCATCGCCGGGCAGGTGCGCAATGAGCGGGCCTGCGACTACGTGCTGCGGCCCCTGACCCAGAACCAGGCGCTGCGGGAGGCGGCGGACATGGACGCCGCCTTCGACCTGATGCTGAAAGGCGGGCTGTACTCCCTGGTGGTACAGAGCCGGGATACCGCCGACCAGGTGATCTTCGACCTGATCGACGGCTCGGTGGCCCTGTTTTTCCCGGGAAAAGGGCAGGCGCTCACCCTGTCGGCGGGGACGGAGGAAAAGCGGTCCGTCTCCGACCCGGAGAACGAGCCGGACGTGAAGGGGGCGCGGGACTCCTTTGTGGAGAGCCTGCGCACCAACACGTCGCTGGTGCGGCGGCGGTTCCGGGCCCCGGAGCTGAAGATCGAGGAGCAGGTCGTGGGGCGGCAGTCGGTGACGCCGGTGGACGTATTATATGTGGAGGGCATCGCCGACCCGGATCTGGCGGCCCAGGTGAAGGCCAAGGTGGGGCAGATCGACATCGACGCCCTGCTCATGACCGGGAGCCTGGAGCAGTATGTGACGGACGAGAGCCGGACGGCCTTCCCGCTCACCGCCTACACCGAGCGGCCCGACCGGTTCTGCACCGGGCTGGCGGAGGGCCGGGTGGGGGTGATCGTGGACGGCATCCCCATGGGGTGGCTGTTCCCCGCCACCCTGGACAGCTTCTTCCGCACCGGGCAGGATCGGAGCACCAGCTGGGCGGTGGCCGGGGCGCTGTCCGTGCTGCGGTATGTGTGCGTGCTCATCACCCTGTTCCTGCCGGGGCTGTACGCGGCGGCGGTGCTGTTCTACCCCCAGCTCATCCCGGTGAAGCTCACCTTGTCCATCATCGCCGCCAAGGCGGACGTGCCCTTCTCCACCCTGACGGAGGTGCTGGTGATGCTGCTGGCCTTCGAGGTGCTCCAGGAGGCGGGGCTGCGGCTGCCGTCCTCCATCGGGCAGACGGTGTCCATCCTGGGCGGGCTGGTGGTGGGCTCGGCGGCGGTGGAGGCCAAGCTGGTGTCCCCCGCCGTGCTGGTGGTGGTGGCCATCGCCGGCATCGCCGGGTACACCGCCCCCAGTCAGGACTTCGCCGGGGCACTGCGCCTGTGGCGGTTCGGGCTGACGCTGGCGGGGGGGCTGCTGGGGCTGACGGGGCTGGTGCTGGGGGGTGTGGCGCTGGTGTACCGGCTGGCGCTGCTGGAGACCTTCGGCATCGCCTACCTGACCCCCTTTGCCTCCAACGCGGGGAGGCAGAAGGAGGGGCACACGGTGCTGCGGGAGCCGCTGCCTGAGGTGAAAACCCGGCCCGACTATCTGAACACGGAGAACAGGAGGAACCAGGGGTGAGGAAACTGCTGCTGCTGTGCGCCGCGCTGGCGGTGCTGCTGGTGGGCTGGCGGCCCGCGCCCAAGGAGCCGGAGGGGCTGGCGCTGGTGCGGGTCCTGGGCGTGGACGGCCGCGGCCCAGTGACCGCCACGGCGGTGTGCGGCGGCACGGACCAGGAGGACCCCAGCCGGGGGCAGTGCGCGGCGGGGGATTTTACGGGGACGCTGGAGCGCCTGCCCTGGTCGGGGGAAGAGGAGCTGTCCCTCACCAGCGTGTCCGATCTGATTGTGGGGCGGGACGTGGCGCTGGAAGATGTGCTGCTCACCGCCCTGCGCAACGAGAAGCTGGGGGCGTCGGCCGCGGTGTGGCTGGCGGAGGAGGGGGCGGCGTCGCTGCTGGCGCAGTGCCGCGACCCGGCTTCCGCCCTGGAGCTGATCCGCCGGAGAGGGGTGGAGGCCCCCACGGTGGTGGAGGCGCTGGCGGCGCTGTACGGCGGGGAGGGGCTGTGCCTGCCCCTGCTGACGGGCGGCGCCGACGGGCCGGTGCTGGTGGACTGGGAGGAATGGAGGGCTGCGGCATGAATAGCGACAAGCTGTCCCCCCGGCAGGTTTCGGCGGCGGTGCTGGTGGGCGGGCTGTCCGCCGGGGCGGCGCTGGCGGGAGGGGCGGACTGGCGGTGGCTGCTGGCCTGCCTGCCCTTTGGCCTGGCGGTGGGCTGGCTGCTGCTGCGCCGGGTGGGGCGGCGGAAGCCGCGGCCCTTTCTGAGGGTGCTGTACGCCGGTTGGGCGGCGGTGCTGATGTCAGTGACACTGCTGCGCACGGCGGAACGGCTCCAGGCGGCGGCGGGGGGGCGCGGGGACGTGGGCTGGCTGCTGGTGCTGCTGGCCCTGCCGCTGCTGTGGATGGGCTGGGGGAAGGCGGCCGCCTTCTTCCGGGCGGTGGAGATCCTCTGGCTGGCGGTGGGGGTGGCCGCGGCGGCGGTGCTGCTGCTGGGCGCGCCCCGGATGAACTGGGCCTGGGCGCTGGAGCACAGCGGGGGCTGGAGAGAATCGCTGGCGGCGGGGACGCTGGTCCTGTCCACGGGGCTGTTCGCGATCCCATATCTATATAAGGTAGAGGCGGAGCCGGGGGGCGTCCACCGGGGGCTGGTGTGGCTGGGGGCGCTGGGGGCGCTCTCGGCGGCCTTTGCGGCGCTGACGGCGGGGCTGCTGAGTCCGGCGGTGGCGGCGGCGCTGGACGGCCCCTTTTTCGCGGCGGCGGGGCTGCTGGGGGACAGCGCCCGGCTGGAGGGGCTGGTTTCCGCGCTGTGGCTGCTGCCCGACCTGACGCTGGCGGGGCTGCTGTCCCGGACGTGGGGGGAAAAGCGGTGGCCGGCGCTGGGGGTGCTGGCGGCGCTGGGATTGGCGCTGACCGGGGCCACGGCGGCGTTGGGGGTGGAGGCCCTGGCGCTGGGGTGCCTTGTACTGGCGGCGCTGACGCTGGCGGCGCCCGGAACGGGGCAGAAATAGTGGTGTTGCGAGGCGTGGGATGCCATATTTTGTGGCAGGTGAAAAAAGTGAAAAAAAGACGGAAAAATTGCGGGAAAAGGTCTTGACAAGGGCGGGGGAATTTGCTAATATAAGCGAGCGCTCGTGAGGGAGGCCCTGGGGACAGGGCGGGAGTCGAGGAAAAAGTTTTGAGGGATCAAAAAAAGTACTTGACAAGAGCTCGCGGGTGTGGTAACATTTAAAAGTTCGCGAGAGCGGGCGCTTGGATGAGGGCCCTGGGTCTGAGGCGAAAGAATTTGCGGAAGATGAAAAAAGGGGCTTGACAAGCGGCGGGCGGTGTGTTAAAATAAAGCACTGTCCGAACCGGTAAAGCGGGCGGGCTTGTACCTTGTAAATTAAACAACGAAGAAACGAGAAAGCACCAGAAGGACTTGAGTCCTTCGGAACGCTGGAAACAGCGTGATGAAGGGTCTCATCAATTCTAAATGAAGCTTGGAAAAGTTTCAGTATTTTGGTTTGAGCGGCGCAAGCCGTTTAGATACCATTTTATTGAGAGTTTGATCCTGGCTCAGGATGAACGCTGGCGGCGTGCTTAACACATGCAAGTCGAACGAGAACTACTGGATTGAGGATTCGTCCAAATGAAGGTAGGGAAAGTGGCGGACGGGTGAGTAACGCGTGAGCAATCTGCCTTGGAGTGGGGAATAACGGTTGGAAACAGCCGCTAATACCGCATGATGCGTCTGTGCCGCATGGTACTGGGCGCCAAAGATTTATCGCTCTGAGATGAGCTCGCGTCTGATTAGGCAGTTGGCGGGGTAACGGCCCACCAAACCGACGATCAGTAGCCGGACTGAGAGGTTGGCCGGCCACATTGGGACTGAGACACGGCCCAGACTCCTACGGGAGGCAGCAGTGGGGAATATTGGGCAATGGGCGCAAGCCTGACCCAGCAACGCCGCGTGAAGGAAGAAGGCTTTCGGGTTGTAAACTTCTTTT
>CATLEJ010000182.1 GCA_949916125.1 uncultured Oscillospiraceae bacterium | reverse complement strand
TGACACACGCAGGGCATTTTTTACCGGTTCCGTCAGGCCTCTGTGCCCCAGGCCTCGAACTGGGTCAGCGCTGGGAACGGAGAGGGGCCCTCCGCCTGGACCAGGTCGCCCAGCTTCAGCCATTCCACCGTCCGGGGCTGGATGGGGAATACCTGCGGCCGCGCCGTCTTGACCAGGGACAGGGTTTCAACGCTGCCGTCGGAGAAGGCCACCTTGGCGCCGGTCCAATAGTTGTCGTGGGGGAAATCCGCCCGGAGGACCAGCCGCAGCTCGTCAATGACCACGGGGCGGCCAAAGCTCAGCCTCCACTCCGCCCTGGGGTCGCGGTTGATGCCCCAGCTCTGATAGGGCCATTCGCCGTGGCTGGAGTTTTCACAGACGCCGTCAATGGCGTTGTAGGACGCGAAAACCGCCTCGCCCCGGGTCTCCACATTCGCCTTGCTGTGGGGGAAAAACCCGTTGTCCCCGTGCTGGTCATAGGGGTTGAAGGCCAGGTTGCGGCGCTCGGCAATCTCATGGGGCTGCGCCAGGCGGGCGCGGATCAGGTGCCGGCTGCCGGTAAAGCACTTGGGTGAAAATATGATCCGGTCGGGGCCAAAGGGGATGTGGTACCGGATCTCCCGCTCCGCGGCGTAAATAAGGGCCGGCGGAAGGCTGTCCTCAAACTGCACGACGCAGTAGCAGGGGACGTCGCAGTCCAGCACAATGCTGTCCCCATCCCGATACTCGTTGGTGTAGACCAGGCTGACGCTTTCCGCGTCGGCCCCGGTGAGCATGGTGCGCCCCTGGCCGCTGATTACCTTCAGCTTCAATGTGTTCTCCATCATGGTCCACCTTTCCATTTCGATCCAAAGGCCCGCTTACCAGTAAATGTTCCAATCCGGGTTCAGCAGACGGGTCAGGGCCTCCATAAAGAAGTAGTCGCCCCAGATGACGCATTCGTCGACGCCGGCGTTGGTGCAGGTGTTATAGGGCGTGGACTTCGCGTAGACGCCGTGGAGCAGCTGGCCGTTGGAGACGGCCGGATCCGTGACCTGGTAGCCCCGGATCAGGCTCCCCATCAGCTTCCTGGCGGCGGAGGCGTAGAACGCCGCGTCCTCCCCGGGGAGGTATTTGCTCATCTCCAGCAGACCGCAGGCCGCGATGGCGGACGAGGAAGAATCCCTGGGCTGGTCGTCGTCCCCGTTGCCGAAGCTCAGATCCCAGTACGGGCAGATATCGTCGGGCAGGTGGGTCAGGAAATAGCGGGAAACCCGCTTGAAGTATTCAATGTACTCGGCGCGGCCGGTGTTCTTATAGGCGATGGCGGTGCCGTAAACCCCCCAGGCCTGGCCCCGGGCCCAGGCGGAGGCGTCCCTGTAGCCCTGGCAGGTGGCGCCCCGGGCGAAGTTCCCCTCCTCGTCAAAGAAGATGGTGTGCCAGGTGGAGTCGTCGTCACGGACCACGTACTTGAGGGTGGTGGTGATATGGCGCTCCGCGACCTGGCGGTATCGGGGCTCCCCGGTGACCTCGGTGGCCCAGTACAGCAGCGGGATGTTCAGCAGGCAGTCGATGATCAGCCGGCGGTTATCCGCCGCGTTCATATCGCCCCAGGCTTGGATGTATCCGCCGGCGGGCTGGTAGCGGGTCATCAGCTGGTCGGCCGCCTTGATGGCCGCCTCTTTGGCGCGGGTGTTTCCCGTCAGCTTCCAGGCCGAGACGCAGGAGGGGATGTACAGGAAGCCCATGTCGTGATGGTTGACGCCCAGCTTCTTGTTGATGCGCTCCAGAAAGGTCTCAACCTGCTTGTCCCCCGCCGCCTTCAGCTGCGCTTTCAGCGCTTCCCCGGCGGCGTTCTCGTAAGCCAGCCATATCTCGCCGGTCCAGAAGCCGCAGGTCCAGTCGTCCCCCCGGTAGGGGTTCCCGCCTGGGGTGTAAAAATTGCCCTCGCTGTTGGCGTCGGGGAAATGCTCCTCAAAGGCGGGCATATTGTTCAGAACCTGCCTGATGCAGCGGTCCATTGCCTGCCGCAGTTCATGGGGCGTCGCCTCATCATGGGCCATCACCTGTTCCAGCGAAATCCACTTATTCAAGGTAGTACCTCCATTGTCATATGATTTTTTGCGCTCATCAGAGCGCAGTTTGCCGCGGCAGGTTTCTTCCAATCCGTGCCAATCCAGGCGGACCCCGGCCGCCGTACAGCTCATGGGGCGCCGCCGCAGGCGTTCGTTTCAACGTCTATGTTCAGGCGGCGGGCTTCCCCGGCACATTTCGCCACCCCTTTTTCATTGATTATATTTCCCTGTTTTGAATTTGTCAACAAGGCATACTCCACCAATCGCCCGTTCCGAATTTATGGCTAATTGCCAAAAACCGCAGTGCCGGGAAAGGGCCCCGCCCGGTACCCCCCGGATCCCGTTCCAAAAAATAATTTAGTGTACCTATTGATTTTTTTGGCATTTGTACTATAATAAAGGCATTACTGATGCAAGGAGGAGTTCCTATGAACCAGACCGTCACCGCCCCCAACGCCCCCGCCGCCGTGGGGCCCTACTGCCACGCCAAGCTGGCGGGCAATACCCTGTACACCTCCGGCCAGCTTGGCCTGATCCCCGACACCGGGGCGCTGCCCGAAGGGGTGGAGGCTCAGGCCGCCCAGGCCCTGGACAACCTGGCCGCCGTACTGGCCGCCGCGGGGATGACCTGCGCCGATGTGGTCAAGACCACGGTATTCCTGGCGGATATCAACGACTTCGCCGCCATCAACGCCATCTATGCCAAATACTTCCCCGGCGAGGCGCCGGCCCGCTCCTGCGTGCAGGTGGCGGCCCTGCCCAAGGGGGCGCTGTTTGAGATCGAGGCCATCGCCGTCAAATAAAACCGGATTCCAACGGCATTGCGGCGCCGCCGGATCGTCCCGCCCGCGGGCGGAAGGGTTCGGCGGCGCCGTTGTTTTCTAACTTTTTGTTTGGCGGACAAACTTTTTGTGAAATCTCCACAAAAACCGGGGCCGGATTTTGGCGGCCCGGCGCAGTTTTCTTCCTTGAAATCCCGGCGGAAATGGGCTATACTCAGAGCATGAAATAAATTTTTTATAGCTCAAAACAAGTAAGGAGGAACCCCTCATGCAGCAGTCCCAATCGGATCCCAAGGCCCCGGCCTCCGTCTTCTCCCTGGACGGCGTCCCCGCCCCCGGCCAGCTTATCCCCCTGGGCCTCCAGCACGTGGTGGCCGCCATCGTTGGCATCATCACCCCCGCCATTATGGTGTCCAACACCTGCGCGCTGTCCGACGCCGACCGCACCCTGCTCATCCAGGTATCCCTCATCGTCACCGCCTTGGCCACCCTGCTCCAGCTCTATACCATCAAGCACCGCGTCGGCGCCGGCCTGCCGGTGGTCATGGGCATCAGCTTCGCCTATGTGCCCACCCTGCTGGCCATCGGCGGCCAGTTCGACCTGCCCACCATTTTAGGCGCGGAGATCGTGGGCGGCTGCGTGGCCATCCTGTTTGGCATCTTCGTCAAGCAGATTCGGAAGCTGTTCCCGCCCCTCATCACCGGCACCGTCATCTTCACCATCGGCCTATCCCTGTATCCCACGGCGGTGCGGTATATGGCCGGCGGCGCGGGGAGCGAGGGCTTCGGCGGCCTGAAAAACTGGTCCGTGGCCCTGGTCACCTTGGCGGTGGTGGTGGTGCTCCAGAACTTCGGCAAGGGCGTGCTGAAGCTGGGGGCCATCCTCTGGGGCATGATCGTGGGCTACATCATGGCCCTGTGCCTGGGCATGGTGGATTTCTCCGCCGTGGCCCCGGCGGGCTGGTTCCAGCTGGCGGCCCCCCTCCACTTCGGCGTGAAGTTTGAGGCCAGCGCCTGCATCTCCCTGGCGGTGGTGTACGTCATCAACGCGGTGCAGACCATCGGCGACCTGTCCTCCACCACTATGGGCGGCATGGACCGTATGCCCACCGACCGGGAGCTGTCCGGCGGCATTGTGGCCCAGGGTGTGGTGTCCATCGTGGGGGCCCTGTTCGGCGGCCTGCCCGCCGCCACCTACAGCCAGAACGTGGGCATCGTCACCGTGAACAAAGTCATCAATAAGGCGGTGTTCGCCTTCGCCTCCGTGATCCTGCTGGTGGCGGGGCTGGTGCCCAAGCTGTCCGCCATCCTCACCACCATCCCCCAGGCGGTGATCGGCGGGGCCACCATCTCCGTGTTCGCCACCATCACCATGACGGGCATCCGCATGATCACCTCCGACCACTTCTCCATGCGATCCAGCGCCGTGGTGGGCCTGTCCGTGGCCCTGGGCGTTGGCATCACCCAGGTGGCGGGCGCACTCCAGGGCCCCGGCTTCCCCGTCTGGGTGCACACCGTGTTCGGTTCCTCCCCCATCGTAGTCACCGCCATCGTGGCCATTCTGCTGAACCTGCTCCTGCCCAAGGAGCCGCCCGCCCAATCCAGCAACTAAGAAGCTGTACCAATAGCCTCAGCACCCAGCTTAACGGCC
>CATLEJ010000181.1 GCA_949916125.1 uncultured Oscillospiraceae bacterium | reverse complement strand
AAGACACCCCTCCTGGGTTTCTTTCACACTATCTTCCTTCCCGATGGCGCAGCGTCCCGCACTTGATCGACAACCTGAGGGCCGGATGGCGTGCCATCCGGCCCCTTTTTCGCGCCGCGGGGCTTGAAAGCTCCGGGAATTACTGGTATAATCGATAAAACGCTTGTTTGGATTGGAGGGGCCGCCATGGAGCCGAATCTCACCCCGGCCGCGGGACAGAACCAGGTGGAGGGCACGGTGACCGCCGTGCTGTTCCGCAATGAGGAAAACGGCTATACCGTGCTCAAGCTGGACTGCGACGAGAAGGGGGAGATCACGGCGGTGGGCTGTATGCCCGGCGTCGCCCCCGGCGAGGTGCTGGAGCTGGAGGGCTCCTGGGGCCGCCACCCCAGCTACGGCGAGCAGTTCAAGGCGGAGGTGGTCACCCGGCGTATGCCCGTGGGGGAAAAGGCGGTGTTCGAGTACCTGGCCTCGGGGGCGGTAAAAGGGATCCGGGCGGGGCTGGCCCGGCAGATTGTGGACCGCTTCGGGGAGGACGCGCTGGCCGTCATTGAAAGCGAGCCGGAAAAGCTGTGCGAAATCCGCGGGGTGTCCCCCAAGCGGGCCAGGGCCATCGGCGAGGACTTCCGCCAGAAAATGGGGATGCGCCGGCTGGCGCAGTTCCTGTCGGAGCACCGGCTGCCCCTGTCCGCCGCCATGCCGCTGTACAAGCGGTTCGGCGACTACGCCGTGGAGGTGGTCCGCGACAACCCGTACCTGCTGGCCGACCGCTCCCTGGAGATCCCGTTTGCCCAGGTGGACGCGCTGGCCATCGAGCTGGGCGTGGCGGGGGACGACCCCCAGCGGGTGGAGGCCGCCCTGCTGTTCGAGCTGGACCACAACGCCGACAACGGCCACGTGTTCCTGCCGGAGGGCAAGCTGCTGGGCGCCACCGCCGCCCTCATCGGGGTGGAGGGGGACTGCCTGGCCGCGGGGCTGGACGCCCTCGCCGAGCGGGGCGAGGTGGTGCGGGAGGACATCGCCGGGGTGGA
Organism: uncultured Oscillospiraceae bacterium; assembly: GCA_949916125.1. Lineage (GTDB taxonomy): Bacteria > Bacillota > Clostridia > Oscillospirales > Oscillospiraceae > Enterenecus. The sequence continues at coordinate 3,550 of CATLEJ010000181.1, read as the reverse complement.
GGCCTGCTACCCGGCGGGGCTATACGCCGCGGAGTGCTACGTGGCCATGCGGCTGGGCGAGATGTGCGGGGCGGAGATCGCGCCCCCCAAGGGGCTGGGCAAGCTCATCGACAGCATCCAGCGGGAGCAGGGGATCACCTACGCCAAGCAGCAGCGCACAGCGGTGGAGCTGGCGGCCTCCCGGCAGGTGATGCTGCTCACCGGCGGCCCCGGGACGGGGAAAACCACCTCCCTGCGGGGGGTGCTGGCCCTGTTCGAGACCCTGGGGCTGGAGACGGCCCTGGCCGCCCCCACGGGCCGGGCCGCCAAGCGCATGGGGGAGACCTGCGGGGCGGACGCGGTAACCATCCACCGGCTGCTGGAGACCAAGCTGGATCCCTACACCGGCCAGCTCGCCTTCACCAAGAACCAGGACGACCCCCTAAAGGTGGACGCGGTCATCGTGGACGAGACCTCCATGGTGGACGTGTCCCTCATGGCGGCGCTGCTGGCGGCGCTGCGGGGGGACTGCCGGCTGGTGCTGGTGGGGGATCCGGACCAGCTGCCCTCGGTGGGGCCGGGGAACGTGCTGGACCACCTGATCCGCTCCGGGGTGGTGCCGGCGGTGGCGCTGACGGAGATCTTCCGGCAGGCCCGGGAGAGCGCCATCGTCATGAACGCCCACGGGGTGAACCGGGGGACAGTGCCCGAGCTGAAAAACAAGGCCAAGGATTTCTTTTACATGGGCCGGCGGGACGCGGCCCGGACGGTGGACACCATTGTGGAGCTGTGCCAGACCCGCCTGCCCCGAAACATGAACATACCCCCGGAGCAGATCCAAGTGCTGACCCCCACCCGGAAGCGGGGGGCGGGCACCGCGGCGCTGAACCGGGCCCTCCAGGAGGCGCTGAACCCGGCGGAGGACGGCAAGGGGGAGCGGGCCTTCGGCCCCTACATCTTCCGGGAGGGGGACCGGGTGATGCAGGTGAAGAACAACTACGACCTGTTCTGGGAGGATCCCGCCACCGGGGCCAAGGACATGGGGGTGTTCAACGGGGACATCGGCACCATCTTAGAGGTGGACGCCGGGGGGATCACCGTGTCCTTCGACGGGCGGCTGGTGGCCTATCCGCCGGAGCTGCTGGGCGAGCTGGAGCCCGCCTACGCCGTCACCGTCCACAAGGCCCAGGGCAGCGAGTACCGGGCGGTGATCCTGGCGCTGAGCGACGTGCCGCCCTCCCTGCTGGCCCGGGGGGTGCTGTACACCGCCATCACCCGGGCCAGGGAGCTGTTCATCCTGGTGGGGGACGGCGAGCTGATGGCCCGGATGGTGGCCAACGACCGGCAGGCCAGGCGGTATTCCGCCCTGCGCACCCGGCTGCTGCGGGAGATGGGGCTGGACGGGTGATTGCCCCGGTTCCCTGCCTGCGGGGAGTGGTGCGCTGCCCCGGTCAATGACGATAGAACACAGGCCGCGCCCGGCTGACGCCGGGCGCGGCCTGTACCGTTTCCGCTGTTCCCCATCTCCCCGCAAAGCCGCAGGGGGCCGTTTCGCGGGATCTTATTCTTCCTTCAGCAGCGCTTCCCCCGCCAGATAGATGTCCCCCGCCCCCACGGTGAGCAGCAGGTCCCCCGGCCGGGCAATCTCCCGCAGCCTGGCGGTCACGTCCTCAAGGGTGGGGCAGAAGATGCTGCCCGGAATCCGGGCCGCAAGGTCGGCGGAGGAAATCCCGATGTCGTTGTCCTCCCGGGCGGCAAAAATCTCCGCCAGCAGGGTCACGTCGGGCCGTTTCAGCACCTCCACAAAGTCGTCGAACAGCTCGTGGGTGCGGGAGTAGGTGTGGGGCTGGAAGGCGCACACCACCCGCTGATACCCCAGGGCCGCCGCCGTGTCGAACAGGGTGGCCAGCTCCCCCGGGTGGTGGGCGTAGTCGTCGCACAGCTCCGCGCCGTTGAACATCCCCTTGTACTCAAACCGCCGTCCGGGCAGGCGGAAGTCCCGCATCCCGGCCTCCACCGCCCTGCCCGGCAGGCCCAGGGCAATGGCCGCCGCCGCCGCGGCAATGGCGTTTTTCACATTGTGCAGCCCCGGCACCGACAGGTCCAGGTGGGCGTATTTCTCCCCCCGGTACAGCACGTCAAAGGACCCGAACCCGTGCTCCATGGTCAGCCCGGCAGTGTGTACGTCCCCCCGCTCCACGCCGAAGGTGAGCACGGGCCGCGTCTCCCCTTTCAGCGTGAACATGGTGTTTTCATCCTCACAGTTGGCCACAATCAGGCCGTTCTCCGGCACCCGGTCGGCAAAGGCCCGGAAGGATTTCTCCACATCCGCCAGGTCCTTAAAATAGTCCAGGTGGTCCGCCTCCACATTCAGGATCACCGCCACCGTGGGGAAAAAGGACAGGAAGGAGTCGCAGTACTCGCAGGACTCCAAAATGATGGTGTCCCCGTGCCCCACCCGGTGGCACGCCTCCAGCAGGGGCAGGGTGCCGCCGATCATCACCGTGGGGTCGGCCTGGGCCGCCATAAAGATGTGGGTACACATGGAGGTGGTGGTGGTCTTCCCGTGGGTGCCCGAAATGCACAGGGCGTTTTTGTAGTCCCGCATGATGGCCCCCCAGGCCTGGGCCCGCTCAAACACCGGGATGCCCGCCTCCAGCGCGGCGGCGATCTCGGGGTTGCCGTTGTGAACGGCGGCGGTGCGCACCACGCAGTCCGCCCCCTCCACGCTCTCGGGCAGATGGCCGATGACGACCGGTATGCCCAGCTTTCTCAGGTGGAGCACCGTGGCGCTCTCCTTCTGGTCGGAGCCGGTGACCTTGACCCCCGCCCCGTGGAGCACCTCCGCCAGGGAGGCCATGGACACCCCGCCGATGCCCACCAGATGGGCCCGCTTCCCGGGCCTCAGATAATCGCGGATATTCTTCCCTTCCATACTCATTACCCCATATAAAACTGCGCTGCGACGCATTTTTTCATTTTTAGCACCTCATTATACAATGCTTTCCGGGAAAATGCAACCTGTAAATCAGTATAAGCGCCCCGGCCCGCATTTAGACAGGGTGGACAGGCTGAAAATCCGAAAAATTTCTTTGCGGTAAACGCGCTCAAAGCAGGCCCGCCGCGCGGCTTCCTGTTTTTCCAGAAAAACGGCGCGCATAGAACCGCCCCAAATTTCACATCCTTCCTTCATACGGACGCAGACTGTCCGAGTATATAGGAAAGAGGTTCACGCCATGAAACGAATGATTGCCCTGGCGCTGGCGCTGCTGTGCCTTGCGCCCACAAGGGCTTACGCCGCCGCCGCGAATGTGACGGCCCCCTCCGCCATCCTGATGGAAAAGACTACCGGCCGCGTCCTCTACGAGCAGGACGCCGACGCCCAGTATGAGCCCGCCTCCGTCACCAAGGTGATGACCCTGCTGCTGGTGATGGAGGCCATCGACTCCGGCGCTCTGGGCTGGGACGATCTGGTCACCGCCTCCACCCACGCCATCTCCATGGGGGGCAGCCAGATCTGGCTGAAGGAAAACGAGCAAATGACCGTCCGGGACATGGTGAAGGCGGTGAC
>CATLEJ010000180.1 GCA_949916125.1 uncultured Oscillospiraceae bacterium | reverse complement strand
GGGGGCCCTCCGTTTCCGCTCACTGGTACTCGAAAAATACCAGGCTGGCATTCACCGATACCCGTCCTTCATCCCGCTCCCCGATGGAAATACTCACATCGTCCAGCATACAGCGGAACGCGCTGTCGTGCAGCCGCTGGAGCACCTGCTTTGCCGCCTCATAGCTCCCGCTGGTATAACTGAGCTGGATGCGTCGGCGGACAATGGACTGCTCCGTGTCCACCGTGCCGAAGGACAGGGAATACTCCGGCGTGGACTGTAAAATGCCGTTCAGCTCGAACATCACCGGCTGGAGGTTGTCATAGGGCGCGATGCTCAGTGGGTTGGGGTTGGCCGCGAAGATCTCGTCCAGCTCCCGCTCCATGCGGCGCTTGTCCTCCACCTGAATCTGGGCCACCGTCAGCTGATCCTCACAGGAGAGTTTCTCCTGCTCCAGCCGCTCCAGCTCGTTTGTCATGGGCATATAGAACAGCATCACATAGCCGCCCACCACCACCAGCACCAGCAGCATCCCCAGAAGGATGAGCTCCCGGGCCGATAATTGCCGTTTCATTCGCCCTCCCCCTCCTTCTGGAGCTGGATCAGGATGCTGGCCGACACCAGATCCCCATCCTCCTGTGTGGTAGCCGCCGTGTTCACCGTGGTGCGCGCCACAATGGGCGACTCCTCCAGGCGGCGGACAATCTCCGCCGTCTGCGCCAGCGTCACCCGGTTGAACTGCACCTGGACCAGGTCGCCGTTCACCGCCACGCTGCTCAGCTCCCCGGTGGCGCCCATGGCCCCGTCCAGCAGCGCCAGCACCTCCATGCGATCAATCAGCGCCCGCTCCTCGTCGGTGGCGGAATAGCGCTGGTACTTCTCCTTTACCTCGCTGTAGTCGGACAGCTCCTCCATCACGGTATCCATCTGGCCCTCCACCGCGGCCAGCGCCGTGCGCGCCCCGTCCACCTTTACCCATACGTCGTACACCAGCACCTTGGACAGCCCCAGCAGCACCACCAGCACAAACAGCACATACAGCGCCACGGTGGCCGGCTTCGTGGTGCGGTCGGGCTTGAAGTACAGGTTCATTGTCCGCTTTGTGGGGGCGCCTTTCAGCTTCCTCGCCATGTCAAACCCCTCCCATAGCGGCCCCTGCCGCGAAAATCCCGTCCGCCGCCGAGCCGGACACCCCGGGCAGCAGCTCCCCGGGATCCAGCAGCGTCAGCCCTGCGGTTCCCTCAATGGCACGGCGCAGCGGCTCCAGCGCCGCGCCGCCCCCCACCAGGTACACCCCCGCCAGACTGCTGGAACGGTAGGTAAACTGGTAGAAGTTCACCACCTTCAAAATCTCCACCGCCAGCCGTTCGCACACATCCGCTACCGCCGGCACCGCCAGGGCCGCCTGCTGCCCCGCCATCTTGTAGGTGCCCGCCAGGAAGGCGTCCACCCCCAGCTCCTCGGCCACGGCCAGGTCCATGTCCCGGCCGCCAAAGTTCAGCCGCCGGGTGGCCTGCACCCGGTCCCCCAGCACCACGGTGATCCGCGTCTGCTGGTGGCCCAGGTCCACAAAGCAGTACTCCCGCGGGCCCTCCCCGGCGGGCCGGGCCCGGCACACCTCAATCAGCGCCATCTCCTGGGGCGCCAGCTTTTTCAGCCGCACCCCCGCCCGCGCGAACATCTTGATATACGCTTCCAGCTGCCGCTTGGAGGCCACCGCCGCCATCATGGGCATGGTCCCTTCCTCATCGCTGTCCAGCCGGTCACACATGGCGTAGTCGCAGTGGTACTGGTCCGGCACACCCTGGATGAAGTCCGCGAACTCATAGGGCAGGTTCATCACCAGCTGCTCCTGGTTCATCTCCGGCATACTCACCAGGCGGCAGATCACCTGGCTGGACGGCAGCACCAGCGCCGCCGGCCCATGGGGCAGCCGCAGCTCCTTTGCCGTCTGCTTCAAAAACTGGGAGAACGCGTTGGGCATGGTCACCCCGTTTTCATCCATCAGCTTATCCGGCAGGCGCACCGTCTCCACCCGGAAGCCGCCCCCCTGGGCCGCCGCCACCTTCATGGAATTCACACCGACATCAAAGCCCACCTTAATCTTCCCCATGTATAGTCCTCCCTCTCAAAAGAACCCCAGATACCAGTCGATCAGCGGCCCGCCGAAGCACGCCGCCCCCACCGCCGCCGCCGCCAGGTACGGCCCGAAGGGGATGGCCCCCTGCCGCTTCCCCAGCAGCCCGCCCGCGATGCCCAGCAGGCACCCGCCCAGCAGGGTCAACAGCAGCTCCGGCCAGCTCAGGTATAGCGCCAGCGCCAGCAGCAGCTTGATGTCGCCGCCGCCCATGGCCTCCTTCTTCATCACCTTTTCCGCCAGCAGCACAAAACACAGCAGCGCCGCCGGCACAACGCAGCTCGCCAGCATCCCCTTCACCGTGTCCGCCAACGGCTGGCGCAGTACGAGCAGCCACACCGCCCGGTTGGCCGCCATGGCCAGCAGCAGCCGGTCGGGGATGATCCGCTTGGCCCCATCCGCCAGGGACACCGCCAGCAGCAGCGCCCCCAAAATCAGCCATTGGGCCAGCTCCAGGGACAGGCCGAACTTCACGCCGAAGCACACAAAGCCCACGCCCCCCGCCAGCTCCGCCCAGAGGCACTCCGCGGGGATCTTTTCCCCGCAGTGGCGGCACTTTCCCCGGGAAAACAGGAAGCTGAACACCGGCACCAGCTCCCGGGGGGACAGGATCTTGCCGCAGGAGCCGCAGTGGGAGCGCCCCCGGAACATGGCCTCCCCGTGGGCCCAGCGCCACACGGCGCAGTCCAGGAAGCTGCCCAGCACCGCCCCGGCCACGAACAGCCAGACGCACAGGTAGATTTTCAGCAGCAGATCGGGGTTCATGGCTTTTCTCCCTTATTTTAGCATATTTTTCAGGATTTGTATAGCTTGAAATTAGCTTCCGGCTATGCTATGATATTGCCATCGAAAGAAAGGTGGCGATCCCATGGAGGGCATGACCGATTTACAATTCAAGAGCCATCTGCGTCAGCTGATTGCCGCGCTGGAACGGGCCGAGGAGGCCGAGACCCCCGAAAAGGTGCTGGCGGAGATCGCAAAATTGAAGCAGCTGCTCAAGGACGACCTTGAGGGCTGACCCCCGCCCCCGCCCTCCGGCGGGGGCTTTTTTTGTCCGCCCTCCAAAACCCGCCCCCGAGGCGGCGGGCTTTGGAGGGCGCCCGCGCGAAGCGGGCTGCCCTGTTCCCGTTGTTTGTTACCTCAACAGTGGAAAGTATTGTGAAGATTGCTCTTATTACGCTTTTTCCCAAGAAACAATAACAATTTGGTCGGTTGGTGTTGATGTATCATCAGCCTTTACTTCCTTAAACTCGACCTTGATGTACGCCGTACCTGCTGCATTCGTACCTTGTGTTGCTTTATTACAAGCCGTTTTTGTACTTGTGAGGGTGCCACTGGTGATATCATAAGCACAATAATTAGTATTAAGTTCAGTGATCGTCTTGGGTGTTTTCAACATTTGATTGTTCATGTATACAATCGTAGCCTCGGCCTTGGCCGCACGCAGGTTTGCATCATCCGTTGCTTGGCGGGCTCTATCCAGCGCAGTACCTACCAAGGGGATAGACACCGCCACCAGGATCGCGATGATAGCCACCACGATCAGCATTTCGATCAGAGTAAAGCCGCCCTTCTTCTGCAGCTTCGCTTTCAGGTTTTTCATGTTACATTTTCTCCTTTTCTGGGACAGGCCGGGCATCGCGGGGCCTGCCGCCCAAATTTCTTGGGGGAGGTTCCCATCGTCTACCCACGGGTAGACGACAAAGCAATTGCTTTGTGCCTTCCGTGGGAAGGAGATTCAGTTGTTCTCCCGTTTGACGGGTACGCTCCCCCAGCCTACGGTTCGCCAACCCAGGTCTTGGCTGAGGGAATATGTTTGGTTTTTGCGTTTGGCTTATTGCTGTTTAAGTGTGGTTTACATTCTTTGCTGTACCACAAAGCTTAGTTTCCGTACCCCAAGTAATTGTTACCTGCCCATTTGCATCAATTTTTAGCGTGATAACACCCACCGCATCTGATGCGGTATGGCCTCCATGTGTGCACTGACCATAGGGAGTAATGCCAGTCGCAGCAACGCACAACCGCCCGTTTGCAGCATCATAGTAATAGTCAGTACCAGCAACGACCGTTGTAACACCAGTAGTATTAGGCGTGGTGGCGTTCCCATCTGCATAAATAGCGGCATCACTTTCAGCCAGATATTGGACGATTATCTCAGCCTTGGCAGCGCGCTCGTTAGCGGCGTCAGTCGCATGGCGGGCCTTATCCAGAGAATTGGCAATCATGGGAATGGATACAGCGATCAGAATGGCGATAATCGCCACCACGATCAGCATCTCAATCAGCGTAAAGCCTTTTTTATTACGGAATTTTTCCCTCAACCCATTCATATCAGGAAAATTTCCTCCTTTCCTTCCTGAATCAGGATTTCTATATATTCACCGACCGGGTTGGCGTAGCCGGGGAATATCTTTTTCACTCACCGCGGGGCGGCAAGGTAAAAAGCGGTTGTGGATGGGGCTTCGGCTGTCCCGCCTTGCGGGACCGCGAGTGAGGCGTACGCCTCACTCATGGGTCA
>CATLEJ010000179.1 GCA_949916125.1 uncultured Oscillospiraceae bacterium | reverse complement strand
ACCATCATCATCGCCAGCACCAGCGCGAGAAACTTCTTCAAATTTCTCATTGGATTTGTTTCCTCCTTCATGATTTTTGCCGCCGGCCGGAAACCTTCCGCCCCAAAAAGAGGGGATGAGCCATCCTCTCTTTTTTGGGCGCAAAAAATCAGCGCCGGAATGGGCAGCAAAGCCGTTTCTGGCGCTGATTTGGGCTTAGGAGAGCTGCGGGGCGAGGGTCACCGCACGGCGGCCCATGCTGTCGAACACGGGCCAGAAGGCGTCGGGGGAGACCGTCTGCCAGCCGTAAATCGGGTCCGCGGACTGGTAAACGCCGTCCGAGAAGCCGGTGAGCACAAAGCAGTGGAGGTTGCGGTAAGGGTAATAGCGGGTTTCGTCCGGCAGGATCCACGGCGAGGTGCTGACCACGGGATTCTGGCATTTCAGGGTGGCCCACACCACAAGGGGCGTGCCTTGGGAGAGCCGCTGCTCCAACTGTTCCCGGCTCAGGCCGGTGAGGTTTTCCATCCGGAAGGGGAGGCTGTGGGCTTGGAGCCAAGCGTCCCCCGCCGTAATCACCGGGTTTTCAAAGCAGTACCATCCGCCGCCCTTTTTCGAGGCGTCCCCGGCGTAGGCCGTCTGGGGGTCGGGGCCGTAGCGCTCGCCGTTGGACCAAGTGAAGGGCTGCTTGGGCAGGTACCGGTCCAGCACGTCCATCTTATCCGCCGGGGTGCCGGTGCAGGACAGCAGGATGGCAAGGCTGGTGGCCTCACAGCCGTTGGGCAGCTCCGGGTTCTGCATAATCAGCGCCGCCGGGGATAGGGGGAAGGTGGGGGTGGGGCCGTTTTCCGTGTCCGGCTCGTCAGGCGTAGGGGTGGGCTCCGGGTCGGGAGTGGGTGTGGGCTCCGGGTCGGGAGTGGGTGTAGGCTCCGGGAGGGGGTCTGTACCGCCCAGGATGTTTCGGTCGAACCGGCCCAGCATAGCGGCGGCCTCCGCCCGGGAGATGGGGCCGAGCGGGTCAAGGGCCGTGTCGGTAACGCCGTTCATAATCCCGTTGGGGACGGCCCAGTACAGCATGGCGGTCACCGACTCGCAGTAAAGGGATTCGAGGCCCGCGCGGGCAAACAGGGCTGGCTCCATATCGGTGAAGGGGGTGGGCGGCAGCTCGCCGCCGCTGGGAACGGATTTGCCCAGCATGGCGGCAAACTGGTACAGCATTACGCAGAATTCCGCCCGGAGCGCGTACTCATTTTTGCCGAGGGTGGAGGCGTCCATGATATGGCTGGGGAAGATCCGGTTATCATGGGCCCAGATGATGCCGTCCGTGTACCACCGGTCCAGGGGCACATCGTCGTAGGGGGAGGGCCCGGTGACGTCGGGGCTGCCCGCGTAGCGGTAGAGCACGGTGACCAGCATAGCCCGGCTGATGGGCGCCATCGGGGCAAATTCGGTATCGCTGACGCCGCGGAACAGGCCGCGGTCCACGGCGTACTGGATATCCTCCACGGCCCAGAAGCTGTCCGGGACATCGGTAAAGGCGGCCGACCCATGGACGGGCAGGACAAGGGCGGTGGACAGCAGGATTGTCAGGAAAAATAAAGACAGCTTTTTCAATGAAATCCCCTTTCTGGACGAGATGTGGGCTTCATGCTTACAGTATATTGACACACGCCGCTCTTGTCAATGGGGGACGCGGGAAATGCCATGCCCGGGAGAGCGGCAAAAGCCAAGACGGCTGTTTTTTACCGTGGACATTGGCGGAAAATGTGCTATACTTACGGCGTGGGACGGGCGGCGCCCGTTTCAACCAGCAGAAGACGGCAGCCTGCCGGAAAGGGGTATACCTATGGCAAAGAACACCGATAAAGCCTACCGCAATCAAGTGATGTATTCCGTTTTCGTCCGAAACCACAGCCCGGAGGGCACCTTTGAGGGGGTGCGCCGGGACCTGAAGCGCATCCGGGATCTGGGGGTGGACCTCATCTGGCTCATGCCGATCCACCCGGTGGGGGAGAAGTGCCGCAAGGGCGCGCTGGGCAGCCCCTACGCCATCCGGGATTACCGGAGGGTCAACCCGGAGTACGGCACGCTGGAGGACTTCAACAGCCTGGTGGATGAGATCCACGCCCTGGGCATGAAGTGCGTCATCGACGTGGTGTATAACCACACCTCGCCGGACTCCTGGCTGGCGGAGCACCACCCGGAGTGGTTCTACCACAAGCCGGACGGCAGCTTCGGCAACCGTGTGGGGGATTGGTGGGACGTGATCGACCTGGATTATTCCAACCCCGGCCTGTGGGACTACCAGATCGACACGCTGAAATACTGGGCGTCCATCGTGGACGGCTTCCGGTGCGACGTGGCCCCGCTGGTGCCGCTGGAGTTCTGGCTGCGGGCGCGGGCGGAGGTGGAGCAGGTGCGCCCCGGCTGCTTCTGGCTGGCCGAGTCGGTGGAGCCGTCCTTTGTCCGGGAGGGCAGGGCGGGCGGCCTTGGGGTGCTGTCCGACGCGGAATGCTTCCAGGCCTTCGACGCCTGCTATGACTACGACATTTTCCACGACTTCCACAAGTACCTGCGGGGAGAGATCCCCCTGTCCCTCTACGCGGACCGCGTCAACCGGCAGGAGACCGCCTACCCCGACAACTATGTGAAGCTGCGCTTTCTGGAAAACCACGACCAGGCCCGGGCCGCGTTTGTCGTGCCGGAGGGGGAGGCCCTGCTGAACTGGACGGCCTTCCTCTACTTCCAGAAGGGGCTGACCCTGCTGTACGGCGGGCAGGAGGCGGGCTGCGCCCACCGCCCGGACCTGTTTGATCGGGACGGCGTAGCCTGGGGGGACAGGCCGGAGCTTGCCGCCCAGCTCAAACGGCTGGCGGCGCTGAAAAAGAACCCCATCCTCACCGACAGCCGGTATGAGGTGCGCGCCCTGCCCCGGGATATCCTGTACGCCACCCACCGGAGGGGGGACCGCTGCCTGGTAGGCGTGTTCAGCGTGCGGGGCAAGGGCGCGCCGGTGAAGGTGGACGCGCCGGACGGCGTTTACCCCAACCTGGCGTCCGGCGGCGAGGTAGAGGTCTATGGGGGGATGGTGAGCTGCAAGGGCGCGCCCATCATCTTTGAGGCCCCTATCCTTTAATTTAAGGAGGATGGGCCGAAGCCGTGGGGCAGCAACTCGTTCAGCGGCAGGCTGACAAACTCGCCGTCCCCCCTGGCCACCAGCACGGTGAGCCCCGGGGCGAACTCATAGAGCATCTGCCGGCAGGCCCCGCAGGGCCAGCAGTAGTCCTCCCCCCGGCCCACCACGGCCAGCCGGACGAAATCGTCCCGGTGCCCCTCGCTCACCGCCTTGACCAGGGCGGTGCGCTCGGCGCAGATGGTGGAGCCGTAGGCGGCGTTTTCCACATTGCAGCCGGTGAACACGGTTCCGTCGGCGCACAGCAGGGCGGCCCCCACCGGGAAATGGGAGTAGGGGACATAGGAGCGCTCCAGCATGGTAAAAGCCAGCTCAACCAGGGCTTGGTCGGTCATCATAAAAAACCCCTTCCTTATTATAATAATATGTATCGCGGCACGGGATATGGGAACGCGGCGGGGAAGGGCGCACCCCGCCTTCCTCCCGCGGGGGCGCCTGCCCTGATTATAACAGATTTGCCCCGACTGTGGAAGAGGCCGGAGTTTACAGTTTCGTTGAAATTTTGGTTATTGCAATATCCGTCGTTTTCTGGTATACTGTTACCTGCTTAATGTCGTGGGGGCGGATGATCCCCGGGGCGTCTGCGCAGAATAATACGGATGCGGCCGGGCAGAATGGAATCAGGCCGACTGAAGATAAAGGACGGATGAGAATGTTCGATAAGGGGAAACGAGAGCAGCGTCATGCCAAGGAAGACGCGACATTTAACAAAATGCTCCTCTGGCTGGCCGGCGCGGTGGTGGTGGAGCTGGTTATTCTGCTGGTCAAGCAGGTCTATGTGAATTACCTGCTGGGCGTAGGGCCGGCCGTGGCGCTGATGTATTTTTTCCAGGTCTACAATTTCCTTGGCGTGGCGCTGACTGCGGCGGGGATCGTCTGGGCGGTGCTGAACCGCCGCAAAGGGAAAAGCATAACCGTGCCCTGCATCTGCGCGGCGGCGGCGGCCGGGGTATGGGTGCTGTCCCTGTTCAGTTTCCTGTTGTTTGAAGTGGGGCTGAATATCGTCATGATCCTGCCCGCGCTGGCGGCGGTGCTCATTGTGATCTTCTTCCTCTACCAGCGGGTGTTTTTCCTCAACGCCGCGCTGTGCGGCGGCGGCCTGGTGGCAGTGTGGCTGTACCGGCAGTATTACAGCACCCACCCCACCCTGATTACGCTGCTCTTTGGGGCCGGCTTCGCGGCGCTGGCGGCGGCGCTGGTGCTCACCTTTGTGCTGAAGGGGAAAAACGGCCGGCTGGGCGGCGTACAGGTGATGCCTGCGGACACGAGCTACCCGATCACCTGGATCACCTGCGGGGTGACGGCGCTGACCATGGCGCTGGTGCTGGCCCTGGGCATGACGGCGTCCTATTACCTGCTGTTCGTGCTGGCGGGCTGGGTGTTCATCCAGGCGGTGTTCTTCACCGTGAAGCTGATGTAATACTGTTTCTTGATAAAAAGGTTAAAACCTTTTTATCGCGGTGCTTCGCGCCGCCGCGCCTGCGGCGCGCCAAGAAAAGTATTGACAGCATTCTTGACGGCCTCGCCGTCGGGCCGCGTTCCGCGGCCCCATAAAACGGTTTCACCGTTTTATGAAGAATTAGTATAAAATCGTAAAAAGCGGC
>CATLEJ010000178.1 GCA_949916125.1 uncultured Oscillospiraceae bacterium | reverse complement strand
GCTGACGCTCTGTAAGGCTGCGGATCTGCGCCTCCAGCGTCGGCAGGGACAGCTCCCCATCCTCCCCGGCGAGGGCGGCGGTGATGCTTGCCTCCAGCGCCTCCTTTGCGGTCTGGGTGTGGAACAGCTCGTTCATGGCGGCGGTCACAGCGGCTTGGATATCCGCCTCGTTCCAGGTGGGGGACTTCTTGCAGATCTTCTTTCCGTGTTCCAGGCGGTTGATGCAACGCCAGACGATCCGCTTACCCTCGGGCCGGCTCCACACCACCCGGCGGTAGGGGCTGCCGCACTCGCCGCAGACCAGCAGTTCGCTGAGGACGTATTTGCCGCAGTATTTACCCAACTCCGTCTTGGTCTTGGAGGAGGTCTTTCGCAGGCTGGAGCGCCGGGCCAGTTCCTCCTGCACCCGCTGGAAGGTGTCCCGGTCGATGATGGCGGGGTGGCACTCGTGGACGTAGTATTGGGGCAGCTCCCCCATATTCTTCCTCTGCTCATGGGTGAAGAGGTCCGCCATGAAGGTCTTCTGGAGCAGGGCGTCCCCGATGTATTTTTCGTTTTGCAGCATTTTCCTCACCACGCTGTCATGCCAGGAATCACTGCCCTGGGCGGTCTTGACGCCGTCCGACATCAGGTCGCGGCAGATCTGGTGGACACTCTGGCCCAGCAGGTATCGGGCGAAGATCCTGCGGACAATGGCCGCCTCATTGGGGTCGATCTCCGGCAGGCCGTCCGGCCCCTTGCGGTAGCCGAGAAAGCTGGCGTAGTGGTAGTAGACCTTGCCGTCCTTGAAGTTCTTCCGGTGGCCCCACTTGACGCTGCCGCTGAGGGATTCGCTCTCTGCCTGGGCCTGACTCATCATAAAGGTGAGGATCATCTCGTTATCCATATAAAGGGTATTTGTGTTTTCCTTCTCAAAGAAGACGCCGATTCCCTTCCGCTTCAGCTTCCGGACGGTGTCCAGACCGTCCAGGGTGTTGCGTCCGAAGCGGGACACCGATTTGGTAATGATGAGGTCAATTTTACCCCGGTCGCAGTCCCGGAGCATCTTCAAAAACTCCTTGCGCCGCTTCATGGACGTGCCTGTGATGCCCTCGTCAGCGTACAGGCGGACCATAGTCCACTCCGGTGTGGCGGCGATCTTCTCGGTGTAGTAGGCGATCTGGGCGTTGTAGCTGTTGAGCTGCTCCTCGCTGTCCGTGGATACCCGGCAGTAGGGAGCTACCCGGAGGTGCTTCTTGTGAATGTCCCGCTCTGTAAGCTGGGGATTGGGAGGAATAACGGTGATCCGCCGCTTCTGGGGAGTCTGTTGTGTGGTCATGTGGTTTGCTCCTTTCCTATCATCGTTCCGTTGGTCAGTTCCAGTTCTATGTAATCCTGTCCGCCGATGCGGATGGCCTTTACCGCCTTTGCCAGCAGTTCCCGCAGGTTGCTGTCACTGACGGGACCGGTTTCCAGGCGCTCCCGAAGTACCTCCATGTCATGGACTGGCGTGAGATCCGGCAGGACGGCGTACCGCTCTGCGGCGGCGGCGAAGATCAGCGTCTTCATGTAGTCGGGGTTGATGTCCGGGCGGTTGAAGCACAGGTTCAGTTCATTCTGGATGCGCAGGGCGTCCGTGGAGGGGACAGCCTCCGGTATGGGAGGCTGGGTCAGCAGGTCGGGGGTGTTTGCCAGCTGACGGAGCCGATGGGATATCCGTTTCTGCACCTCCTCATCGCTGATGTGGACGATGGCACCACAGTCCGGGCAGACCCAGCGGGGCCGTCCATGGGACTTGGTGTCCCGCGCGATTCTGCTTCCGCATACCGCGCACACGGCTTTCTCCCGAACAGGATTCAGCGCAGCGGGGCAGGGAGCGTAGTCAGTTTTGTCCTCCCTCTGGATTTGCGCCGCGAGGAACTCCTCATCGCTGATGAGACGTGGGTAGACGCCTGTCCCCAGGTATTTCCCATTCTCCAGAATCCGCTTGACCATGTGCTTATTCCACTGGCTGGTATGCTGGTGGTAGGGGATGTTCCCTCTGCTCATCTCCTCCGCGATCCTGCCGAAGGAGGCCCCCGCCAGGTAACGGGTGAAGATGTTCTGAACTGCGTCAGCCTCCGTGGGGCAGGGGATGGTTTCGCCGCCCCGCACCATGTAGCCGAAGGGGGTCTTTCTCTGCCATGCCATTACCGTACCGCCTTTCCAATCCGCTCTGTCAGCTCCAGGCCGTTGAGCAGGGTGAATTTCAGGGTGTCCGCCGAGACGATCACGATCCGCCTGACCAGTGACTCGAATAGCTCCTGGCTGGGTTCCCCCAGCCACTGGGGGCCGTCCTCCAGGCAGTCCAGCATGATCTCGGTGTCCTGGATCTGGGTGTCCTCGCTGGTGGAGTCCATGATGCGCCGGCGCAGCCGTCTCAGCGTCCTCAGCTTCTGTTCGATCTCACCCTGCTGGGATAAATAAAGAGCAGGATCAACGTACCCTTTCGACTTCAGTCGAACCAGTACGAGATTCTGCTCAGACAGACGGGCGATTTCTTTGTCGATGTCGCTGATTTTGCGGTTTGTGCGCAGTTCCCGCTCCCGCAGCTCCCGGAGCTGCTCCAGCACGGTGCGCAGAATCGTGCCGCCATCCGCTTTCAGCTTGTGGTAGAGCCGAAGCAGGGCCGCTGTGATCTCCACCTCCGGCACCTGGGGGACGGGGCAGCGGGACTTGGCGTCGTCATGGCGGTTGCACACCCAGTAGGTCTTGCCGTTGGTGACCTTCCTGCGGCAGATGGAGCCGCAGCCCCCGCAGACAATGCGCTTGCAGTAGACCGACGCCTCCGGCTTGGAGGAGTTACCGGCGAACTGCGTCCGGCGAAGGGCCATCAGGTCTTGCACCCGCTGGAAGTCCTCCTTGGACACAATGGGCGGGTGGCAGTTCTCCACGAAGTACCGGGGCTTCTGTCCCCGGTTCGGCACCTGCCGGAAGGGGATGGTATCGGTGGCGAAGCTCTTTTGCCAGAGCATATCGCCGGTGTAGGAGACGTTGGTCAGGATGTACTGCACCGTGTTTGGATGCCATCCCTCCCGGCCATGGCCCCGGATAGCCCCCAGCTCATTCAGCTCATGGGCGATATCCGCCGTCCCCTGGCCCTTGAGGTAGGCGTTGTAGATATACCGGACGATCTCCGCCTCCTCGGGGACGATCTCCAGCTCCCGTCCCGCCAGCCGGTAGCCGTAGGGAGTGGAGGGAGGGACGAAGATCCCTTTCTCCATCCGCATCCGAACGCTGACCCTCATATTGTTGGAGTGGTTGGTGGACTCCATCTGGGAGAAAGCGCCGTAGATCTGGGCGATCTGCTCGGTGGTCATCTTCCCGGTGTCGATGTTCTCTTTCTCGAAGCAGATGGAGATGCCCAGCCGGAGCAGTTCCCGCACATACCGGATGTAGTCCGTGGTGTTCCGGGCGAAGCGGGAGGTGGACTTGACCAGCACCCGGTCGATCTTCCCGTCACGGCAGTCCGCGATCATGCGGTTGAACTCCTCACGCTTCCGGGCCTCCAGTCCGGACAGCCCCTCGTCGGCGTAGACGTCTACCAGCTCCCAGTCCTCCCTGGAGGAGATGAACTTGGTGTAGAAGTCCACCTGGGCCATGTAGGAGTTGAGCTGGTCCGCCGAGTCGCTGCTGACCCTGGCGTATGCCGCCACCCGGAGCTTCGCCGCCTCGGGCTTCCTGGGGTCAATGACGGTAATTCTCGGACGCCTTGCGGCAGTAGTGTTTGTCTGTACCATATCTTTTTTGACCTCCTTTCTGCGACACACAATATCACAAGTTTTTTGAAACAGCTATTCACCAATACCAACCAAAAACAGCCCTCAAAACCAAGCAGAATGTACCTGTTCTCAGGCAAAAATCAAGGTGGGCCGGAGCCGCCGCTTCAGTTCGGCCTTGGCCCGCTCCGTCTCCGCTTCCGACAGGAGCTTTCGCTCCGCCATACTCTCCAGCATCCGAAGAGCGGAGAGGAAGGTGACATTGTCCCGCAGTTCCTTTGTAGTCATAGCATTAACGCCCTCCTTATCTGAGAGCCGCCCATCGGGAACCGTGAGCGGCCCCGATGGGTTGATGGAAAAACAGCAGAGACAAAGTCTCCGCTATGTATATAGTTCAGCGGTATGTTTCTGCAAGCCCCACGCTGATGTGCAGAGCGGCGTCCACTTCCCACATCTTGTCCTCACCCACGCTGCCCATGTACTCACCCAGGCGGGACTTGTCCAGCGTCCGAACCTGCTCCAGCAGGACAGTGGAATCCCGGAACAGGCCGCAGGCCGCGCCCTTGAGCCGCACATGGGTGGGCTGGCGTTTGCCCTTGACGTACCCCGTAATGGCGGCGGCGATGACGGTGGGGCTGTGGTGGTTGCCCACGTTGTTCTGGAGGATCAGGACAGGCCGGATGCCTCCCTGCTCCGAGCCGGTGACCGGCGTGAGATCGGCGTAATAGATATCGCCCCGCTGAATGGGACGGGTCCTCTTGAAATCCATAGTCGTTTTCTCCTCTGTTTTGACAAGACGGGGCCGCTCCTGCGCAGGTTGGTGCAAAGATACTGCTATCCTTTTTGCGGGGAGCGGCCCCGCTTTCTTATCGTTGATCATTTGCTGGCTCTATTCGACACTACTTCCCGAGCCTTGGGCGGCAGTCTGGAACTGTGCTGGCGCACATCACGGGCGTTTCACCCCTCCGAGGATCTCTCCGAGCTGCCCCCATTGCGTGATCCTGCGTAGCAGGGCTGTGGCTGGGCAGGAGTATCATTGTGTTCTGACGGGGTCGTTGCGAAACAGCTTGCCAGGGCTGTTTTTGTCTGGATGGGGAC
>CATLEJ010000177.1 GCA_949916125.1 uncultured Oscillospiraceae bacterium | reverse complement strand
ATCGACCTACAGCGGAAACTGCTTTTTAGGCATCGACGCCGGCTCCACCACCACGAAAATGGCCCTCATCGCCCCGGATGGCGGGCTGCTGTATACTTACTACCACTCCAATCTGGGCAACCCGGTGGCCATCGTGCTGGAGCAGCTCAAGGAGATCTACAAGTTGTGCGGGAACCGGATCAAGATCAAGGGTTCTGCCGTCACCGGCTACGGGGAGGATCTGATCAAAAACGCCTTCCACTGCGACCTTGGCTTGGTAGAGACCGTGGCCCACTATAACGCCGCCGCCCACTTCAACCCCGACGTGGATTTTATCATCGACATCGGCGGTCAGGACATGAAGTGCTTTAAGATCCGCGGCGGCGCGGTGGACTCCATCATGCTCAACGAGGCGTGCTCCTCCGGCTGCGGCTCCTTCATCGAGACCTTCGCCAAGGCCCTGGGCTACAACATCGCGGATTTCGCCAAACTGGGGCTGTTTACCAAAAAGCCGGTGAACCTGGGTTCCCGGTGCACCGTGTTCATGAACTCCAGCGTCAAGCAGGCCCAGAAGGACGGGGCGTCCGTGGAGGACATCAGCGCAGGCCTGTCCATCTCCATCGTAAAGAACGCCATCTATAAGGTGATCCGCGCCGCCAGCGCCGACGACCTGGGCCGGCACATCGTGGTGCAGGGGGGCACCTTCCACAACGACGCAGTGCTCCGGGCCTTCGAGCAGGAGCTGGGCCGGGACGTGACCCGCCCCACCATCGCGGGCATCATGGGGGCTTTCGGGGCGGCGCTGGCCGCCCGGGATCTGGGGCTGGAGCAGTCCGCCCTGCTGGACGCGGCGGCGCTGGAGGGCTTCACCCACACCGCCAGGCCCGTCACCTGCAACCTGTGCACCAACCACTGTTCCCTCACGGTGAACAGCTTCGACGGCGGGCGGAGGTTCATCTCCGGCAACCGCTGCTCCCGGCCCCTGGGCAAGGAGAAGGCCGAGCTGCCCGACCTGTACCGCTACAAGTATCAGCGGCTGCGGGCCATGGAGGGCAAGGGCTTCGGGGCCTGGCAGGGGGACGGCTCCCGGGGGCGCATCGGTATCCCCTTCGGCCTGAATATGTACGAGAACCTGCCCTTCTGGTACGCCCTGTTTACCAAGCTGAACTTCGAGGTGGTGCTCTCCCCGGAGTCCTCCCGGAAGCTGTACATCAAGGGCCAGCGCACCATCCCGTCGGACACGGTGTGCTACCCCGCCAAGCTGCTCCACGGCCACGTGGAGGCCCTGGTGGAGATGGGGGTGGACGCCCTCTTCTATCCCTGTATGTCCTACAACTTCAACGAGAAGATCTCGGACAACAACTACAACTGCCCGGTGGTGGCCTACTACCCCGAACTGCTGGCCGCCAATATGCCGGATCTGAAAAAGACCCGCTTCCTCAACCCCTACGCGGGGCTGCACCGCCCCAAGGATTACGAGCGCATTGGCTCCCAGTGGTTCGCCGACACCTTCGGCATCCCCCGGAAGGAGGCCGCCGCGGCCATCCGCTCGGCCTACGAGGCGTATACCTATTACCAGGAGGACGTGCGCCAGACCGCCTGGCAGTACATCCACGAGGCCAGGGAGAAGGGCCTGCCCATCATCGTGCTGGCGGGGCGGCCCTACCACATCGACCCGGAGATCAACCACGGCATCAACGACCTCATCACCTCCTTCGGCTTCGTGGTGGTGAGCGAGGACGCGGTGGCCTATCTGGAGGACTACGCCCCCCGGAAGGTGCTCAACCAGTGGACGTTCCAGGCCCGTATGTATAACGCCGCCCGGTATGTGTGCGATCAGCCCGACATGGAGCTGGTGCAGCTGGTGAGCTTTGGCTGCGGCACCGACGCCATCACCGGGGACGAGGTGCGCTCCATCCTGGAGGAGGGCGGCAAGCTTTATACCCAGCTGAAAATCGACGACATCAGCAATTTAGGCGCGGTGAAGATCCGGGTGCGCTCCCTGATGGCCGCCATGGAGGAGAGAAAACGCCGTGAACACTGATTTGAGCGTCTGCCAGCCCCTGTTCGACCGGGATCCGGTGCGCTACCTGGACATGACCGAGGCGGTTCGGCGGGGCATCGGCTCCGTTGTCTACGCCTCCCCCACCGCCGCCCTGGTGGATGTCCCCAGCCCTGGGGAGCCGGACGGCGCCCACACCTATGTAATGTGCTGCGCGGGGATGGAGGACGCCCGCAGGCTGTGCATCCTTCTGCCCGCCAACGGCAGCCTGCTGGTTGCCGCCCACGATGAATTCTGTATCCCGCTGCTTCAGGGGCGGTTCGGCATGGATTTCTTTCTGGACGGGGTCAGCTACCAGGCCGCCTACCTGCGCACCCAGCCGCCCTCCCCTTCGGACTGCGGCCTCGCCATCCGGCAGCTGGAGGTGGGCGACCTGCCCCAGGTGGCTGCCCACTATCAGCTGGAGGGGGAGGACTACCTGCGCTCCCTGCTGGAGCAGGGGCAGCTGTTGGGCGGCTTTTATGAGGGCGCCATGGTGGGCTTCGCGGGTTGTCACACAGAGGGCTCCATGGGCCTGCTGGAGATCTTCCCACCCTACCGCCGGCGGGGCTTCGCCGCGGCGCTGGAGGGGTATCTGATCGGCCTGGAACTCTCCCGGAGCCATGTGCCCTTCGGGCAGGTTTTGACGGACAACGCCCCCTCCCTGGCCCTTCAGCGCTCTCTGGGCATGACCCTGTCCAGCGGGACGCTGTGCTGGCTGTCCCGCGACTGATTTTCCCTATGAAAGGAGCTTTACCCTATGGCCGAGCTGAAATATGACAAGGACGGACGGCTGCTCTTTACCAAGGAGATGAAGGAGGAGTACACCATCCTCATGCCCCAGATGCTGCCCGTCCACTTCGGGATGTTCCGCCAGCTGCTGGTGCTGGAGGGCTACAAGGTAGATATGCTTACCACCAACCACCGGGGCATCGTGGACGAGGGGCTGAAATACGTCCACAACGACACCTGCTACCCCGCCCTGCTGGTCATCGGCCAGCTCATCGACGCCATCAAGCACGGGGGCTATGATCCCCACAAGATCGCCCTGTTCATCACCCAGACCGGCGGTGGGTGCCGGGCGTCCAACTACATCCACCTGTTGCGCAAAGCCCTGCAAAAGGCGGGGTTGGAGTTCGTCCCGGTGATCTCAGTAAACCTGTCCGGGCTGGAGAAAAACCCCGGCTGGACGCTGACCCTGTCCATGATCCGCAAGATGATCTACGCCATGATGTACGGCGACCTCATTGTCAACGTGGCCAACCAGGTGCGGCCCTATGAGCTGAACCACGGCCAGACCGACCGGCTGGTGGACGAGTGGCAGGGGAAGCTCATCGACGGCTTCCAGCAGGGCCGCGGCATGAGCCGCAGGCAGATGCGGGACAATTTCGACGCCATCATCGCCGGCTTCGCCGCCGTCCCCGTCTCCCAGGTTGAGAAGGTGAAGGTGGGGGTGGTGGGGGAGATCTACGTGAAGTTCTCCCCCCTGGGCAACAACAACCTGGAGGACTTCCTGCTGTCCGAGGGGGCGGAGCCCGTGGTGCCCGGCCTCACCGACTTCATGATCTTCAAGATCTTCAACCGGGAGGTGGACGTGAACATCTACGGCGGGCTGTGGGCCAAAAAGAAGATCTGCCAGATCTTCAAGGGCTACATAGAGGCCTGCCAGAAGGACATGATCGCCGCCCTGAAAAAGAGCCGCTTCCGCGCCCCCGGTACCTTCGAGGAGATGCACAAACTGGTCCACGGCTACCTGGGCGACGGCAACAAGATGGGGGAGGGCTGGCTGCTCACCGGCGAGATGCTGGAGCTGATCCATTCCGGGGTGCCCAACATCGTGTGCACCCAGCCCTTCGGCTGCCTGCCCAACCACATCGTGGGCAAGGGTATGATCCGCAAGCTGAAGGACGACTACCCCAACTCCAACATCGTGGCCATCGACTACGACCCCGGCGCGACGAAAATCAACCAGGAAAACCGGATCAAGCTGATGCTGGCCAACGCCAAGGCCCTGGCAAGGCAGGAGGCGGAAGCCGAAAAAGAACCCGCGGGCGCGGGTGTGTAAAGGAGGAGCAGTTATGAAATTAGCGGAAGCCTTACAGGAGCGGGCGGATCTGAACCGCCGCATTCAGCAGCTCCAGCAGCGGCTGGGGAACAACGCCATCGTGCAGGAGAAGGAGAAGCCCATCGAGGATCCGAAGAACCTGCTGGCGGAGCTGGATCGCTGCGTGGCGGAGCTGGAGGACGTCATCGCCCGGATCAACCTGACCAACTGCCGCACCCAGGTGGAGGGCAAAACCCTCACCCAGCACCTGGCCCGGCGGGACGCGCTGAAGCTGAAGCTGGGCGCCTACCGGGATCTGGCCTACCGGGCCAGCCAGGTGGGCCAGCGGGTGAGCGGCCGGGAGATCAAGCTGTTCAGCGCCGTGGACGTGCCCCAGCTCCAGCGGGAGGTGGACGAGCTGTCCAAGGAGCTGCGCCTGCTGGACAATTCGATCCAAGCGGCCAACTGGGCCACGGAGCTGATCTGAACGGCGGCGTTTGGTAGCTTTCGGGGCGAACGCGATCTCACCGGTTGAGAATGAGCCGGATCATTGGTGGCGCCAAGGGGCTGGCGTGAGGGGGTTCGATCCCTCCACGTTACCGTGATGCCCAAATTGCGCACAACCGTACTGTTACAGGGCAAAGGCCCGTATTCACACCGTATTCCCACAGCGTTGACTGGAAGCGAGGGCGGGCAAGGGGAACTGCCGCCGTATCGCGGCCCCATTCCAATTTGGAATGGGGCCGCTCATTTGGGAGGTTTTTATGGACGAACTGCATTTTGTGGACGCCTGCACCGAGGAGCATTTCCGAGCCATGTCCCTCATCCACGCCCTGGGCTGGCGGAACTTCCCCACACGGCTTCGCCGTG
>CATLEJ010000176.1 GCA_949916125.1 uncultured Oscillospiraceae bacterium | reverse complement strand
ACTCAATGTCGTCCGCCACCTTCTTGATGCACTTGTGGAGGCCCGCCTCGTTGGCGGGGGTGTAGTCCAGGCTGTCGGTGCAGCCCTCCGCCAGGTTCCACACCTTGTCCAGGAACCGCTTGCAGCCCTTCACCGCGTTGTCCGACCACACGGCGGCCTGCTCGAAGTCGCCGATGAACATGGTGTACAGCCGCAGGGTGTCCGCGCCGTAGGCGGCCACGATGTCGTTGGGGTTGACCACGTTGCCCCGGGATTTGGACATCTTCTCGCCGCCCTCGCCCAGGATCATGCCGTGGCTGGTGCGCTTCTGATACGGCTCCTTGGTGGGCACCACGCCGATGTCATAGAGGAACTTGTGCCAGAACCGGGAGTAGAGCAGATGGAGCGTGGTGTGCTCCATGCCGCCGTTGTACCAGTCCACGGGAGACCAGTAGTCCAGCGCCTCCTTGGAGGCCAGGGCCTTGTCGTTGTGGGGGTCCATATACCGCAGGAAGTACCAGGAGGAACCCGCCCACTGGGGCATGGTGTCCGTCTCCCGCTTGGCGGGGCCGCCGCAGCAGGGGCAGGTGGTGTTCACCCAGTCGGTCATCTTGGAAAGCGGGCTCTCGCCGTCGTCGGTGGGCTCGTAGGACTCCACCTCGGGGAGCAGCAGGGGCAGCTCGCTCTCGGGCAGGGGCTGCCAGCCGCATTTCTCGCAGTACACCATGGGGATGGGCTCGCCCCAGTAGCGCTGGCGGGAGAACACCCAGTCCCGGAGCTTGTAGTTCACCTTGGCCGTGCCGATGCCCTTCTCCTCCAGCCATTTGGTGATCACGGGGATGGCGTCCTTCACGGTAAGGCCGTTGAGGAAGTCGGAGTTGACCATGACGCCCGTCTCGTCCTTGGCGGTGAAGGCGGCCTTCTGCACGTCCTCCCCGCCGGACACCACCTCGATGATCTCACAGCCGAACTTCTTGGCGAACTCCCAGTCCCGGTCGTCGTGGGCGGGAACCGCCATGATGGCCCCGGTGCCGTAGGTGGACAGCACGTAGTCGGAGATGAAGATGGGGATCTCCCGGCCGTTGACGGGGTTGACGCCCCGCACGCCGTCCAGGCACACGCCGGTCTTTTCCTTGTTCAGCTCGGTGCGCTCCAGGTCGGACTTGGAGGCGGCGGCCTTCTGGTACGCCTTCACCTCGCCGGCGTTGGCCAGCTTGCCCGCCTCCAGCCAGTTCTTCACCAGCTCGTGCTCCGGGGACAGCACCATGTAGGTGGCCCCGAACAGGGTGTCCGGCCGGGTGGTGAACACCACGATGTCGTCCCCGGTGGTGGCCTTGAAGGTGACCTCCGCGCCGGTGGAGCGGCCGATCCAGTTGCGCTGCTGGATCTTCACCCGCTCGATGAAGTCCAGATCGTCCAGGTCGTCGATGAGCCGCTGGGCGTACTCGGTGATCTTCAGCATCCACTGGGACTTTTCCTTGCGGATGACGGGGGAGCCGCACCGCTCGCACACGCCCTCCACCACTTCCTCGTTGGCCAGCACGCACTTGCAGGAGGTACACCAGTTCACCGGCATGGTGGCCTTGTAGGCCAGGCCCTTCTTGTAGAGCTGGAGGAAGATCCACTGGGTCCATTTGTAGTAGCTGGGGTCGGTGGTGTCCACCACCCGGTCCCAGTCGAAGCCGAAGCCCAGCATCTTGAGCTGGCTGGTAAAATTGGCGATGTTGTCCTTCGTCACCTTGGCGGGGTGGATGTGGTTTTTGATGGCGTAGTTCTCGGTGGGCAGGCCGAAGGCGTCGAAGCCGATGGGGAACAGCACGTTGAACCCGTCCATCCGCTTTTTCCGGGTGACGATGTCCATGGCGGTGTAGGGCCGGGGATGGCCCACATGGAGCCCCTGGCCGGAGGGGTAGGGGAACTCCACCAGGCCGTAGAACTTGGGCTTGGAGCTGCGGTCCTCGGCGGCGTACACCTTGGCCTCCTCCCAGCGCTTTTGCCATTTGGGCTCGATGGCGGCGAAATCGTATTTCAATGCGAACACTTCCTCATGCCGGCGGCGGGGGCCGCCTGTTATTGATGTTTTCTCAAGTCTGATATTATAAAGGAAACCCGGCGGGATTGCAAGGGCCTGGCCCGGAAAAGCCGGCATGGCAGAGAAATTTCCCTTGCAATCGGAGGGGAAAGGGCATATAATGGATTTGTACACCGTGAAAACGGAAATCCAATCACAAAGGAAGTGAGCTGCGTCGTGTCAGGCGATCCGTTCAGTCGAAGTTGGACCTTACAAACACGGCGCACCTGCTGAGCCAGCTCACCCTGCCTCCCCGTGCGCCCGCGCCCGGCCGGAAGAAACCCTGGCCGGAAAAATTTACGTGGGTCGCCGCGGGGGATTTTTATGCCCTTTTGGGGCTGTGTCCGCCCCCGCGCCGGCCCGGGAAAGGTGTGTGAGCGCAATGCTGACCATTCACAAGACGGTGGACGGCAAGATGACCCAGCTCAATTCCGTCACCGACGGCTGCTGGGTGAACCTGGTCAACCCCAGCGAGGATGAGCTGAAAACCGTGGCCGCCACCCTGGCGGTGGAGCCATCCTTCCTCCGGGCGGCCCTGGACGAGGAGGAAACCTCCCGAATCGACAGCGAGGACGACAATACCCTCATCATCGTGGACACCCCCGCCATGGAGCAGGACGACACCGGCGTGGTGTACTCCACCCTGCCGCTGGGCATTATCGTCACGGGGAAGCACATCATCACCGTCTGCCTGAAGGAGACCTCGGTGGTGCGGGACCTCCAGAGTGGAGTTGTAAGGGGTGTGCGCACCGAGCAGCGCACCCGGTTTATCCTCAATATCCTGCTGCTGGTGGCCAAGCGGTATTTGAACTACCTGAAGCAGATCGACAAGACCTATACCAAGATGGAGCGGCAGCTCTACAAGTCCCAGCGGAACAAGGAGCTGATCCAGCTGCTGGATTTGGAGAAGTCGCTGGTCTACTTCAACACCTCGCTGAAGGCCAACGAGGTGACGCTGGAGAAGATCCTCCGGGGCCGGATCGTCACCCTCTACGAGGAGGACCACGACCTGCTGGAGGACGTGCTCATCGAGGTGCGGCAGGCCATCGAGATGGCCCAGATCTACTCCGACATCATCTCGGGGATGATGGACGCCTTCGCCTCCGTCATCTCCAACAACCTGAATGTCATCATGAAGCTGCTGGCCTCCGTCACCATCCTCATGACGGTGCCCAACATCGTGTTCAGCTTCTACGGCATGAACGTGGGCTGGCTGCCCTTCGCCGGGAGCTTCTGGCCCCCGCTGCTGATCTCCGTCGCCATCATTGTGGTGGCCGGGATCATCCTGAAAAGGAAGGACCTGCTGTGAACAAAACCGGGCGCGGAAAGTTCCGCGCCCGGTTTTGTGCGCCTTGGGCGGCGTTTCCGGCAGGTCGCGCTCCGGCCCCTTGCCAAGCGGCGGCGGGTCGTGTATGCTGTGCTTGCAGCTGCGAAAGGAGTTGACGCCAATGAAGGTTACGGTAGAGGAGCGGCCCGGGCTGGAAGAGCCCGAGGTGATCGTCCGCTGCGGGCGGATGGACGACCGGGTGTCCCGGCTGGTGGAGCTGCTGCGGCTGTCCGGCGCCCGGCTCACCGGGGAGCGGGACGGCCAGACCTGCATCCTGGATGAGGATCAGGTGCTGTATATCGACACGGTGGACCGGGTCAGCTTCCTGTACACCGCCGACGGCGTGTATGAGAGCCGCCTGCGGCTGTACGAGCTGGAGGAGCAGCTGGCCCCCCGGGATTTCGTGCGGGTGAGCAAGTCGGCCATCGTCAATTTTGACCAGGTGAAGTCCCTGCGCCCCGACCTGGGCGGGCGGCTGCGGCTCACCATGTCCAACGGCGAGGTGGTGGTGGCCAACCGCCAGTACGTCCCCGCCATCAAGAAAAAACTGGGTCTGTGAAAGGAGCGGGCAAGATGAAAAAATTTTTTGACGTGGTGATCGCCGTCAAGGAGCGGGCGGCCCTGAACTACACCGCCGCCATGTGCTTCTATATCTTTTTCCTGTGGGTGTTCAAGCAGGAGGCCGCCCCCCTGCCCATGCTGTTCTCCCTGCTGGTGGTGGGGGTCATCGCGGGCCTGATGCAGGTGGTGGCCTTCTCCGACCTGCTGATCAAGAAGCTGGCCTATAGCTGGCGGATGGTGCTGTTTTTTGTGGTGTTCGGGGCCATCCTCACCGCCTTCGCGGTGGGCTTCCACTGGTTCCCCACAGACCAGGCCGGGGCATGGGTGAGCTTCGGCGTGATCTTCGTGCTGATCTTTGCCGCCATCGCCGCCGGTATCGAGATCTACTACCGGGCCAGCGGGCGGAAGTGGGACGACCGGCTGGACTGGTACCGGCGGCATAAGGACAAATAAGTGCGGGCACGGAACGGCACAGCGGCGGCAATCTGTCAAGGCGGCGGAAGTTTTTTCAAAAAGGCCATTGTAATTTCCCCCGATATCGTGTAAACTAAAAAGCACCATACAAGGAGGGACTGCTTATGAAAATTGCCAGCTTTATTTTGAGGACGACCGCCATTGCCCTGGCGGCGTCGGCGGTGGCGTGCGCCGCGGTGGCCCACCTGTGCGCGTCCCTCCAAGACAACGACGATTGACAGGAGGAATTGTGATGAAAGTCGCCCGCTTTGTACTGAAGATTGTGGCCGTGACCATGGTTGTGGCCGCCGCCGTGTGCGCCGTGGTGGCGTACTGGGACAAGATTATGGACGCGTTCTACACCGTCGCCGACAAGATCGAGGAAAAGAAGGCGGACTGCCGCTTTGCCTCCGAGTACGACGATTACGAGGACTGCGACCTCTGACCCCGGACAAAAAGGCCCCGCCTGTTTCACAGGCGGGGCCTTTTCTCATCCCTTCGCGATGTCCAGGCTGGCCCTGGCGTTCAGCTCCCAGCCCGCCGTATGGCCCGCCAGGAACTCGTAGTACCCCTGGCTGCCGATCAT
>CATLEJ010000175.1 GCA_949916125.1 uncultured Oscillospiraceae bacterium | reverse complement strand
GAAGCCGGGGCCCCGGGGCGGGCGGGGCGGGCGCGGGGGACGGGGCCGGAAGAAGTAGAAGGGCCGGTAGACATAGCCGGGGCCGTACCAGCCGGAACGGTAGCGCCGCCGGTGGGAGCCCTCCATGGCCAGCAGCACGATCACCACCAGCACGATAATAATAATGAGGTCGGTCAAATCGCCCATGGCGGGGCCTCCTTTCCCTGGTCAGTGGTAATAGTTCCCGTACCACACCTCAAGCGCCTCGGTGAGGCTGAGTACGGCGTCGTCATACATTCTCCGGGCAAAAAAATCCTCCATATAGTCGTAGGCGTACTCGGAGCAGTCGTAGGGGAAGTCCACGCCCACATCGTCGCCCAGCAGGAGCCAGTAGTTTTCGCCCCGGACGTCCAGGGCCACCACCATATCATACCCACCCAGGCCCATGTTAACCGCCTGCCGGTAGGCGTAGTCCCCCAGATCCCGCTGGTTGTTGCAGGTGACCACCGCCACGGTGACGCTGTGCCGCTCCCACAGGCGCTCGTTGCGCTCGGCCAGCTCCCGCTCCGTTTGGGCGGACAGCGCGTTGGCGTCGTCCCGCACATAGGAGGGATACGACCCCGGCCCCTGCTGGAGTCCGGGCCCGAGAGTGGGGGCGGGTTCGGGGACGTGGCTGCCCTCGGTCTTCTCAATGCCGATGCCGATGGCGATCACCACCATCACCCCGGTGATCATCCAGGCCACCGCCGGCAGCTTGAAGATGTTGGTGCCCTTCTTCACCCCGGCAACCAGTACGCCCACCAGGATCCCAAGGGCGGCGCAGGGGAGGATAAACAGCGCAATTCTCATAGGAAGTCCTTTCTAAACGTGGTGTGATTGCGCTCGGATTGGGCGCGCTGACGGCGAAATAAGTCCTCCGACTGCGGGAAAACCCATCCGGGGCCTGCGGCCCCTCCTTGGGCTTTTCCCTCCGCTCCGGCCTTATTTCCCCTACGCGCCTATCCTCGCAGCTCCAGCAGCTTCTGCTTCAGCTCGCCCTCGATGCGGCCCAGCTCCAGCTCGGCCTCCTTGCGCTTCTGGGCGCCGTCCTTCTGGATCTGCATCACCTCGTCCAGGGTGGAGATGAGCTGCTGGTTGGTGTGCTGGAGGGTCTCGATGTCCACCACGCTGCGCTCCGCCTCCTTGGCGGTCTCGATGGTGCCCATCTTCAGCATCTCGGCGTTCTTCCGCAGCAGGTCGTTGGTCATGTTGGTGACGGCGGACTGGGCGGCAGTGGCCTGCCGGGAGTGCTCCAGCCCCAGGGCCAGCACCATCTGGCTCTTCCACAGGGGGATGGTGTTCACCAGGGAGGACTGGATCTTCTCCAGCATCAGCGTGTCGTTGTTCTGGATCATCCGGGTCTGGGGGCCCATCTGGATGGAGATCATCCGGGTGAGCTCCAGGTCGTGGAGCTTCTTCTCAAAGCGGTTGCAAAGGTTGGCGTAGTCGTTGTACTTCTGGGCGTCCTCCTGGGAGCCGGAGGCGGCGGCCTTCTGGCGCAGCTCCTCCAGCGTCTCGCCCCGGGCCTTCATCAGCGCCTTCTTGCCCGCCAGGATATACATGGTCAGCTCCTTGTAGTACTTGGTGTTCAGCTCATACATCTGGTCCAGCATGGCGATGTCCTTCATCAGCGTGACCTGGTGCCCCTCCAGGATGGAGGCGATCTTGTCCACGTTGACCTCCGCCTTGTCGTAGCTGGCCTTGAGGGACAGGGCCTCGTTCTTTTTCTTCTGGAACCAGCCGCCGATGCCCTTCTTCTCCTCCTGGCCGAAGGTTTTCAGCTCCACCACCAGGGAGGACAGCGCCTCGCCCACCTGGCCCAGGTCCTTGGTGCGCACGTTGTTCAGCGCGTTCTCGGAGAAGCCGGCGATGTTCTTCTGGGCCGCCGCGCCGTACTGGAGCACCTGGGTGGAGTCGGTGATGTCGATCTTCTGGGCGAAGTCGTTCACCATCTTCCGCTCCGCCTCGTTGAGCTGG
Source organism: uncultured Oscillospiraceae bacterium (assembly GCA_949916125.1). GTDB lineage: Bacteria > Bacillota > Clostridia > Oscillospirales > Oscillospiraceae > Enterenecus. The sequence goes on along the minus strand of CATLEJ010000175.1, from coordinate 2,990 downwards.
CTCTCGTCCAGCTGGATGGCCTGGGCGTCCCGGGCGGCCTGCACCGCGGCGGCGTCCTCCGGGGTGACGCTGTTCTCCAGGGTGAGGGTGGGGGCCTCGGGGGCCTTGGGGATGGCGGCCTCGGCGGCCTGGGCGGCGGCAGCGGCCGCCGTGGCGCCGGTGGGGTCCAGGGTCAGTTCGGGCATCATGTTTTCATCCATGTTTTTTCTCCTCCGAATTCTTTTTAGGGTTGTCGGCTTTCGCCGCTTTCAGATAGGCCGACCACCAGATGGCGGCGGCGGACACGCTCAATACCAGGATCACCAGGGACATGGGGCTCGCGTCGGGCATCTGCCGGATCACCCCCGCCAGCATGGACACGGCGGCCAGGCTCCACACGATGGCCAGCACCCGGTAGCGGCCCTTTGACTTTTCTTTTCCCATGGGGCCTCCCTCATTGGCCGCCCAGGGTCATGCCGCCGATGCCCTCCTGCTGGAGCATCTGCTCCAGCACGGTGATATCGGCGGAGATGTCCAGCGCCTCCTCGCCGTACAGGGCGTCCAGCTGGCGGCTGAAGGCCACGCAGATGGTGCCCAGCATCTCCTCGATCTTCTCCTTGGTGCCGTCGATGTTGGCGCCCGACGCGCCGGTGGAGTCCATCCGGTCGTAGGCGTTGAGCAGCTTCATGGTGGTGGGCAGGTAGTAGTTCATGAACTTGCGGATCTGGGGCAGCTTGGCGGGTTTTTCCACCACCGCGTCGATGATCTGTCCGGTGGTGGTCTCCAGGTGGCTGATCTGGGCGGAGATCTTCACGTCCTTGATGGAGTCGTTGAGCCGCCGCATCTCGGACACGGCCTTGGCCCGCTCGTCCAGCAGGGCGTCGATCTCCGGGTTGCCGGTGGACTGGGGCTTCTGCTCCGGCCCGGGGGCGGCCTGGGCGGCGCCGGGGGCGCCGCCCACCTCATAGCCCTTGTCGGGGAACAGCATCTTCCCCAGGAAGTAGGCGGCCAGGGAGGCCAGCGCCGCCATGACATAGTGGGTGGGCCGGTACAGCGGCGCCAACAGCGCCCACAGCAGCCACACCGCCCCGATGAAATAGACGGGCAGGACGCTGCGCTTTTTCACATAGGACACGGCGGCCCCTCCTTTCGGCTGGAAATTTCATACCAGCTTCTATTGTACCCCCGGCGGGGGCCGCTGTCAAGAAAAAGGAATCGAACGGCCGCGTGGGGGCGAGGGTGAAAAAATCCCCCGGAGCTGCGCTCCGGGGGATTTCCTGTTCCGTTTCAGTCGGTGACGTAGGGCAGCAGGGCCACGTGGCGGGCGCGCTTGATGGCGTCGGTCAGCTGGCGCTGGTGCATGGCGCAGGTGCCGGTGGTGCGGCGGGGCAGGATCTTGGACCGCTCGGACAGATAGCGCTTGAGCTTCTGGGCGTCCTTGTAGTCAATCTGCTCCACCTTGTCCACGCAGAACGCGCACACCTTGCGGCGCTTGCGGTTGCCGCGGGGCTTCGCGTTGTTATCCATAGCCATTTGGCAGAACCTCCTTTATATGAGATATCCCTGTTCAGAAGGGCAGGTCGCCGTCGTCGTCGGCCAGCTCCGCGAACTGGTCGCCCCCCGACGGGATGCCGTAGTCGGCGGGGGCCGCCGGGGCCGCCGGCCGGCCGGCGGGGGCGCCGTAGCTGCCGCCCCGGTCGCCGTAGCCCCCGGTGTCGCCGCCGTCCCGGCGGGAGTCGCCGAAGTAGACGTTTTCCGCCACCACCTCGGCGGTGGTGCGGCGGTTGCCGTCCTTGTCGGTCCACTCCCGCATCTGCAGGCGGCCCTCCACCACGGCCAGGCGGCCCTTGGAGAGGTAGCGGCTGACAAACTCGCCGGTGCCGCGCCAGGCCACCACGTCGATCCAGTCGGTCTGGCGCTCGCCGGTGTTCTTGTCCTTGAAATCCCGGTCCACCGCCATGCGGAAGGTGGCCACCGGGGTCCCGGTCTGGGTGTGGCGCAGCTCCGGGTCACGGGCCAGGCGGCCCATGATAACGATATGATTGAGCATTGCGTTGTCCCCCTCAGGCTTCCTTGCTGACGATGATGGAACGCATGACGCTAACGTTAATGCGCATCAGACGGTCCAGCTCGGCGGGGAAGGCGGGGTCGGCGGAGAAGGTCATCAGGACGTAGTAGCCCTCCTCCAGGTCGTTGATGGGGTAGGCCAGGCGGCGTTTGCCCCACTCGTCCACCTCGGTCACGGTGCCGTGGCCCTCGGCCAGCTCCTTGAAGCGGGCCACCAGGGCGGCGGTCTCTTCCTCACCCAGGGTGGGGTTGAGGATATAGAGCACCTCGTAATTGCCGTTTACTTTTGCCATTGGTTTTGCACCTCCTTATGGTCTTATGGCCTCCGGCCGCACCGGAGGCAAGGATGGTTTGCCGCGTGTTCCTATCAAGCGGCAGACTAAGTTATCATACAGGACGTTTTTCCAAATGTCAAGGGCTTTGCCGGGGTTTCCCGGCAAATTTTTTCCGTTTCGGCGGGAAATGGGGCGTTTATCCGGGGGGTTCCGGGGGCGGGGCGGATTGCCCCGGCCTCCCCCACCAGTAGCGGGCCGTCAGCCGGGGGATGGGCCGCAGGACGACGCACAGCCGTCCCCGCTCCCGGTCCACCAGGGCCCGCAGCTCGTCCAGCTCCTCCGGGCTGAGGCCGTCCCGGCTGTACTTGGCCTTTTCCGCCAGCTCCACCGCCCGATCGTCCACCCGTCCGCCCCAGCGCTTCATGGCCAGCAGGCAGCGGTAGCCGTACAACGCGGTCCGCTTCCCGTCGGGCCGGGCCAGCAGGCGGGCGCGGCGGCGCTTGGGCAGGTACTGCCCCAGCCATAGCAGGGCGCACACCACGGCGATGGCCGCCAGCACCCTGGCCGCGGCCAGCGCCGCCCCGCTGTCCGGGGCGGACGGGCCCTCCCCAGCCGGGCCGTCCGGGCCGCCGGTGAGGAAAAAAGCGGGGTTCCCCTGACAGACCGCCG
>CATLEJ010000174.1 GCA_949916125.1 uncultured Oscillospiraceae bacterium | reverse complement strand
CCAAGGAGCTGATCTACATCGACAGCGGCAACGGCGAGTTCACCGGCCAGGTGGTGTGCGGTGTGCGCCGGGGCGGCAAGACCTATTATCCGCCCATCGGCTCAGTCTACCCGGACGTGCTGGTGGAGACGGACAAGTTCCCCACGGAGCTGTCCTGCGCCGAGGCGTCGGTGTCCGCCCCCCAGAGCATGGCGGCCAACATCACGGCGGCCACCATTGTGGTGGACATGATCTACAACATCCTGGCCACGGGCAGCAGCACCGTGCGGCGGGTGACCTTTTCCACCCAGACCGTCAATGTGCGGCCTGAGCTGCAACAGAAGAAAGAAAGGAGAAAAGCGGCATGAGAGCCAAAATAGATGCAAAGGATTTTGTCCAAGCGTTGGAGCGGGTAAGCGGCATGATCCGCAAATCGTCCATCCCAGTGCTGAATGCGGTGCTGGTTCGATTTGAGGCGGATCGCTGTACCCTGACCTCCACCAACATCGACACCTATCTGTCTGTGGATCTGCCCGCACAAGGGGATAATTTCGCTTTTTTGCTGGATCGGCCCCGCGAGACTGCCAGGGCTTTCCGGAAGTTTGAAGGCGAATTGATCCTGGAACAGACGGAGAAGGGTGAGGGGGAACACCGGCGGATCACGCTGGCCCTGTCCTGTGGCCCCCGATCCGCGGAGATGCACCCGTTCCTGCCCGAGGACTTTCCCAGGGGGCCGAAGTGGGAGCCAAAGCACAGCTTCACCGCCAACGCAGCCAGGTTGTACGCCCGCGTGGAGCGGGTGAGGTATGCCGCCGCGCTTTCCCGCCCTGATGATACCCGGCCCAGCCGGAGCAAGGTGCAGTTCAGCGGAAGCCATGTCTACGCTGTGGACGGCTACCGCATGGCCTGGGACACCGACCCGGAGTTAGAGGTGCCCGCGCCTTTCATGGCGGCCCCGGACGCGTTGGAGCATTTGAAGCTGTTCGGGAATCAGGAGGTTTCGATCCAGCTGGGCGAGCGGTTCGCCAAGGTGACCGACGGCGTGACATCGCTTCTGTTTCGGCTGCCCGAGGGTGAGCTGTTCAAGCTGGGCAGCGCCCTCCCGGACAGGTTCCGGGCGGAGTTCCAGGTATCCCCGAAGGAGTTCCTGGCCGAGCTGAAATATCTGAAGCAGTCCCTGCGGGGAAACCGTGCCCACCTGGTGCGCTTCAGCGGCGGCGCGCTGCTGGCCGAGAGCATGGGGGAGCGGTACGCCACGAAAATCTCCGCCACCGGGTGCGAAGGTGTGGAATTTGGGTTTAACCTGGATTACATGACGGACGCCCTGGAGCAGTTCAAAAAGGAGCCGTCCGTGAACATGAAGGTCAGCGCCGGCTCCCTTGGCCCCATCATCATTGAGGCTGAGGGACGCGGCGACCGGGCCTTGGTCATGCCTGTCCGGCTGGGAGAAGCCAGCAGGGCGGCGTAAAAGGGAGGAAATTATGGATTTCAAGGAATTTAACAGGCTCTACCGCAAGGATACCATTTCGTTTTTGATCGCCTTGAATCTGTATCTGGGCTACGGGGCCACCGTGCTCAGGGCAGGCTCCAAGGAGGATCTTTCCGGCGCCGCGGCCCTTGAGATATCCGGGCTGTTCGCGGCGGAAAAGCGGGATCACATCATCGAAACGGCGCGGAAGCTGGCCGAGATGGATCCCAACGATTTGATCCCGTACATCTCCCAGTGCGGCATCCGCGCCGGGGCCAGCAGCTCGGACGAACCCGGCATCTGCCCGGTGTGCGGCGGCAGGATCAAGTACGACCACGAGGGCTCCTCAGAGTGGAACTTCATCCTGACCTGGCACTGCCTGGACTGCGGCGCCACCGGCGAGGAGAACCATCACCTGGTGTTTGACGCCCACTATAACCTGCACGAGAAGAACGGGGATCCCATTCCCCGAAACTATCAGAAATAGGAGGAAGCTGAACATGAAAATTGTGTACATCCCCCGCGGTGAAACCGTGTCCTATGATAACCTCGCCACCGAGTGCCTGGTGGTAGAGGGGTGTCTGAAGGTGACCTATGACCTCAAGGCAAAGAAAATTATTGGAAGCGGCTCCGTTGCGGCCAGCAGTATTTCGGCGGACGACATTCGCGCGGATGAGCTGAGCTCGGTAAGAGTGTCCTGCCGGCGTTTGATTGCCAAGCACGTGGAGACCTCTGAGCTGTTTGCGTCGGAAAGCGCCGCCGTGTCGTGCCTGCTGTCCGCGGACTATGTGCAGGCAAGCCAGCTGTCGGTAGTGCTCAGCTACGTCCATGACGTGGACGCTGACGAGATCATCAACCTCAAGCAGAAAAAACGGGGCCTGTTCCGATTCCTGCTGGAGTCCAGTCTGCGCTCCTGGTGGACACGGCTTACCGCTCCCGCTGAGGACGTGGTGGACGCGGAGTATAAGCCTGCGGATGAGCACAAAAATGTTTACCAAATCGGAGCCCAGCGCAGCGGGTCCGATTTGGAGCGGAGGAGTGGCGGAACGGATGAGCTTTCGGCGTAGCCGGAAGCGAAGGATGTGGAGCCTACGACGACGAGACTGCGGGCGAACCGGAGGCAGGAAGCGGCCGCTTCCTGTCCTCCCATTACATTGAGGAGGTTATGAAAATGTCACACAAATCACAGGAAAAGAATATGCGCAGGCTGGCCGAACTGCTGGGCCAGAATTTGTCCTACATCTGGGGCGAAAACGAGAGCGGCCCCAACGGCGCGAAGAAGCAGTTTTTGAATACGGGCCGGACATTCCTCCGGGCGCTGGGCAAAGACCTGGGTCTGAGGGACGCCGAGGCGCGATCCAACCCCGGTGGCATCGCTGTGTCCGGGGAGAGCACCCTCATGGGGATGTGGCAGACCAACGGGCTGTATGTCCGGCTGTCCCAGCTCTGCTGTGGCGGGGACAATGCGCTGCTCTACCGCTCCATCCGCCATAGCAAGGATTACACCGGCGGGCACAATCTGTATCTCACCCGCCGGGATCTGGCGGAGATGAGTTATCCCGACCTGCTGTTCCTGTTGGCGGCGGTGCGGGAGGAGGGCGGCTATGAGCGGGCAGCCTGACTCGCCCCAAACCGAACCGCGCAGCTATGCCCTGGAGGGGCTGCGGGGGCTTCAAAGCGAAGTCCCCCGGCTCACCCAGGCTATGGTACTGTGCCGGGCCAGGGTGGAGCGGCACCGAAATACCGATCTTGCCGCCGCCCGGGATGATTACAACGATCTGCAAAATACAAGGCAACGGCTGGCGGAGGCATTGGGCGAGGCCCAGCTCCTGCTGATGGAGGCGGAAGAATACCAACTGGCCGCCAACGCGGGACAGCTGAAGGAGGGCCTGTTGGGGTTTAACCTGTTGAGCAATACCTACCGCCCGGTATATGACGCGCTGAACGGCTTTGCCGCCCAGCTCCCGGTGGACGGAACCACTAACGCACGGGTGGTGGGTAGGCTGATGAACAACATCAAGCTGGGGTATTACCCCACCGACCCGGACAACATCTCGCTGATCCTGCGGGGCATCCAGTTCCCGGAGGGGGTCACCACCAACCTGCTGGATCCCTGCTGCGGCTGCGGTAAAGCCCTGCGGCAGATTGCCGAGGGAAACAACTGCTTCACCTACGGCGTGGAGCTGGACAACGCCCGGGCCGATGAGGCCCAGACCCGGCTCCACCGGGTGGGCTTCGGCAGCTTCTTTTTCAGCCAGGTCAGCCGGGAGGCGTTCCACCTGCTGTTCCTCAACCCGCCCTACCTGTCCGTGCTCAACGAGAGCGGCGGCAGGGCGCGGCATGAAAAGCGGTTCCTGATCGAAAGCCTGGGCGCGCTGGCCATGGGCGGCCTGCTGGTGTATGTCATCCCCTACTACCGGCTCACGCCGGACATCTGCCGGGTGCTGGCGGACAATTTTGAAAACCTGGGCCTTTGGCGATTTACTGATGCCGAGTTCAAAAAATTCAAGCAGGTGGCCGTTCTGGGCACGCGAAAGAAGCGGGACGATGTTCCCCAGGATACACAATGGCTGGAATGGTTCGCCGCGCACCCTGGGTCTATCCCCTGCCTTACAGAGCTGCCCGAGGGGCGCTATCCCCTCCCGGCCAGACCGTTGGAGGTAAAGACCTTCCGGGGTGAAAAGTTCAACGAGAAGGAGCTGGAGCGGCAGTTGAGCCATTCGGACAGCTTCCAGCGGATGATGGCCCGCAGCGAGCTGGACAGCGGGGTGAAGCGCCCGCCGCTGCCCCTGTCCATCAGCCAGATTGGGCTGATTGGGGGCTCCGGCATGATCAACGGCCTCATCGAATGCGCCACACCCCATGTCATCAAGGGCCGGATCGTGAAGGTGATCCGGAACGAGATGGAGGAACAGTTTGACCACAAGGGGCGCCATGTGTGCACGGAACTCCATGAGACCATTACAAACAAAATGATTTTCAACATCTTGACGCCCAACGGCTTCAAGGCGTTGACGTAGGAGGATTTTTCATGAGTGTAATTGCTGTGAACCCCCGGTTCCATCCGGGGCACCTGATGATCACCCGCAACGCGAAGGACGCGCTTCCCCACGTGGAGGTAGACGCCGCCATCAAGCGGCATCTGCAAGGGGACTGGGGCGACGTGTGTCCGTCCGATTGGCAGCTCAATGAGGACGCGCTGAAGCAGGGGGGACGCCTGCTGTCCGTCTACCACACCCAGGATAAGGTAAAGTTCTGGATCATCACCGAGGCAGACTACTCCGCCACCACCGTCCTGCTCCCCAGCGACTACTGAGGGGGTGGCGATATGAGCATGAAGCTGAATTTGAAGCTGCTGGCCACCCGGTTTTTCCAGGCGAAGGACGAACCGCCCGTATCGGATGAGGGCGTCAACCGATATCTGCTGGAGAACGTTCTGCGCCCCAATCTGGAGGGAAACCTCCTCCGCCTGGGCGACATCGACTTTGATGCCTTTGAGGCGGACGATGTACCCGTGCTGGAGGACTACTTTGACAGGCTGAGCCAGGCGTCGCGGGATCTCTCCCAGTTTGCCCAGACGCTGAGCCGGGTTCCGCCCGCTCCCAAGGCGGTGCGCGCATTTTGCTGAGGTGCCGCTATGGAAGATCTGAGCTCTTAC
>CATLEJ010000173.1 GCA_949916125.1 uncultured Oscillospiraceae bacterium | reverse complement strand
GCGCCCATCATCCTGTGGTCGGTGGACCCGGAGGACTGGTCCGACCGGAACACGCAGCGGCAGACGGGGGTCATTCTGGACAACGTGAAGGACGGCAGCATCATCCTGCTCCACGACATCTACCCCGCCAGCGTGGACACCGCCCTGACGGTGGTGGATGAGCTCATGGCTCAAGGGTACAAATTCGTGACGGTGGAGGAGCTGTTCGCCCTGCGGGGGGTGGAGCCGGAAAACGGCAGGGAGTACCGCTCCCTGCCGCCGGCGTCCGGGTAGCATCCGCCCCTGAACGGCAGGGAAGCCCCCCGCCTTCCGGCGGGGGGCCTTACTTAACGCTGCGGTTCCTGGATCCAGCTCCGCGTCCCAGCCGCGGTGAATCCCCCGTTCCCCGCCTCCGGCGGGGAGCGGCATTAAAACTCCGCGTTGCCCACGGTGCGGGGATGGAGCTCCACGTCCCGGATGTTGCTGATGCCCGTCAGGTACATCACCATCCGCTCGAAGCCCAGGCCAAAGCCCGCGTGGCGGCAGGAGCCGTACCGCCGCAGGTCCAGATACCACCAGTAGTCCTCGGGGTTGAGGCCCAGCTCCGCCATCCGCTTCTCCAGCACGTCGATGCGCTCCTCGCGCTGGGAGCCGCCGATGATCTCCCCGATCCCCGGCACCAGGCAGTCCGCCGCCGCCACCGTCTTGCCGTCGTCGTTCAGGCGCATATAGAACGCCTTGATGTCCTTGGGGTAGTCGGTGACGAACACCGGCTTTTTGTACACCTGCTCGGTGAGGTAGCGCTCATGCTCCGTCTGGAGGTCGCAGCCCCAGTCCACCTTGTAGTCGAACTTGTCGTTGTTCTTTTTCAGAATCTCGACGGCCTCCGTGTAGCTCACCCGGGCGAAGTCGGAGGAGGCCACGTGCCGCAGCCGCTCCACCAACCCCTTGTCCACGAAGGAGTTGAAGAAGGCCATCTCGTCGGGGCACTTCTCCATCACGCAGCGGATGATATACTTGATCATAGCCTCGGCCACGTCCATGTCGTCCGCCAGGTCGGCGAAGGCCATCTCCGGCTCGATCATCCAGAACTCGGCGGCGTGGCGCTGGGTGTTGGAGTTCTCCGCCCGGAAGGTGGGGCCGAAGGTGTAGACGCTTCCGAAGGCCATGGCGAAGTTCTCCGCGTTGAGCTGGCCGGACACGGTGAGGTTGGCCCGCTTGCCGAAGAAGTCCTTCGACCAGTCCACGCTGCCGTCCTCCAGGCGGGGCGGGTTGTTCATGTCCAGGGTGGTGACCTGGAACATCTCCCCGGCGCCCTCGCAGTCGGAGGCGGTGATGAGGGGGGTGTGGATATACACAAAGCCCCGGTCCTGGAAGAAACAGTGGATGGCGTGGGCGGCCACGGAGCGCACCCGGAAGGCGGCGGAGAACAGGTTGGTGCGGGGCCGCAGGTGCTGGATGGTGCGCAGGTACTCCACGCTGTGGCGCTTCTTTTGCAGGGGGTAGTCCGGGGAGGAAGGGCCCTCCACCGCGATGGAGGCCGCCTTGATCTCCAGGGGCTGCTTGGCCTGGGGGGTGAGCACCACGGTGCCGGTGACGATGAGGGCGGCGCCCACGTTCTGGCCGGCGATGTCCTTATAGTTGTCCAGGGCGTTGGCGTCCATGACCACCTGGAGGTTCTTGAAGCAGGAGCCGTCGTTGAGCTCGATGAAGCCGAAGGTTTTCATGTCCCGGATGGTGCGGGCCCAGCCCATGACGGTGACGGTCTGGCCGCCCAGGCGTTCGGCGTCCGCGAAGACGGAGGCGATGGTGATGCGTTCCATATGCGTTCCCTCAATTCCTGATAGTCTGGGGAGCCGCCGGCGCTGGGGCGGGCGCGGCCGGCAGGGGTTCCCCGGCCCCGCCTGGGGAGGCGGGGATCAAACGTGGATATAGTATATCATTTTTTCGGGGATTTGCAAGGGCGCACAGAAAAAAGGAGGCCGAAGCCTCCCTTTTCTCAATACCGCGGGATGAAGAACAGCCAGGGGGCGGTGGCGATAGCCATCGCCAGGGCGATGATATGCCGCTGCCTGCCGTCCAGCAGCTCGCAGGAGCCCATGGCCCGCTTGTCGAAGAAGTAGATGCACACACCGGCGATAGCCACCCCCGCCAGCGTCCACAGGAAGGCCGCCGGGTGGAGGAAGCAGTTTGCCGTCAGGGCCATGACCACATCCTCCAGCCAGCCCACCGTCCCCAGCAGCTGCGAGGCCTGGGCGGCGGTCAGCCACCCCAGAATCATCCACACCACGCCGATGGCGTCGGCGGCGAAGCCCAGCAGCCAGAACTTCCACCACAGCTTTTTCACCACCGCCCCCTTCCGGGCGTGCTTCAGGGCCAGCAGGGTGAAAAACAGCACGGCGCAGTCCACGATCAGGTTGCCGGGGATGACGAACACCAGAAGCTGCGGGAACAGGATCAGGATCCAGATGGGAAAGATCAGGTTGTAAATCCGGGTCTGTTTTTTCACAGGAAGTTCAACCCCTTCCGTTTTTGATAGCGGGCCGCGTACACCGCCGCCCAGCCCGCCGCCGACCCGGCGAAGGCCCCCTGCGCCCAGTACACCAGCACCTGGGCCAGCAGCACCCGCCAGCCGGACTGGGCGGATCTCACGTACAGGGCCAGCCCCAGCGCCAGCCCCGACGAGACGGGCAGGGCGAAGGCGCAGGGGTTGAGCCGCTGGGCCAGCCGGAGCTGGGCCAGCCCGCAGGCCGCCATCAGGGCGACGGGCACGCCCAGCACCACCACCAGCCCAATCAGGGCTAAAAACGCGCAGCCGGTCATGACACAGCCTCCTTACTTAAATCGTTTCCCGGGTCCGCTGTTTCCGGCGGCGGCGGGCCGCCCCGGCCAGGTTGCCCGCCAGCGTGGAGAGCAGGGCGATGGGGATCAGCTCCATATCGGAGATATTGGTGAACAGGCGGGCCAGGGGGATGAAGATCAGGATGAACACCACGCAGGCCGCCGGGTAGATGGGGCAGAGCCCGTGCCGCCGCCCCAGGGACAGCCCGGACATGAACCCGCCCACGGGCAGCAGCAGCCAGCCGTACAGCACGCTCAGCAGGGGGGTGGGGTCGTCCAGCAGCCGCAGGGCCAGGGGCAGCGCCAGACACAGGAAGGCCGCGAAGCCCACGTAGGGCAGGGACTCCCGCCAGTGGAGGGGGGAGGGGCCGGGGGCCAGCCCCAGCTTGGCCCGGATGGCGGCCACCTCCGTGTACCAGCCCACCCAGCGGCCCAGCCAGACGATGAGGTACGTCAGGGTCAGGGGGACGAGGACGGCCAGGTAGTCCGCCGGGGTGGAGCAGATGTTCAGCCCCGCCCACAGGCAGGCAGTGGCGGCGGTGACGGCGTAGTGGATCAGCGAGCGGGTCACCAGCTCCCGGCCGCTGTCGGCAAAGGGGAGGGTGGCCACGCCCACCTCCGCGCCGAACAGGGCGAACAGGGCGAAGGACAGCGCGATCCCCGCCAGCTCCCACCCCCGGCCCAGGCCGAAGAAGCGGTACAGGCTGCAGTCCGGGAAGTGGAAGCCGCTGAAACGGGCGGGGCCGAACAGGCTGAAGCAGCCCAACACGTACCCCAGCAGGACGTGGGCGGCGATGCCCGCTGCCGCGCCCACCGCGGCCCGGATCAGCCATTGTCTCTTTGTGTCGGTCATGGTTCTCACTCCTTTACAATCCCAAAGCCGCTTTGATCTTCTTCACGTACCGGCGGGACACCCAGCACACCGTCCCGCCCTCCAGGGTCATCTTGATGGTGCCCGCCAGGGTGAGATCCAGCGCCGTCACCCGATCCAGGTTGACGATCTCCGAGTTGGACACCCGGACGAATTTCGTCCCCGCCAGCGCCTCCTCCAGCTCATACAGCCGCTGGCGGACGGTAAACACCCCCTTGGCCGTCTGGCAGAACACGCCCTTGTCCTCGGCGTAGAACCGCAGCACCACCGAGCGGGACACCCGCACCGCCTCCCGCTCGGTGTAGACGGTGAAGGGCTGGGGGAGGGCGGCCTCCCGCAGCTTTTGGGCCAGCTCCTCCACCTCGGCGGTGGGCATGGGGGCCCGGAGGACGATGACCGGCTCCTCCAGGGCCGGGTCGATGTGCACTTCCACCTTCATTGGGCTCCCCCCTTTGCTGTACTTGCAGTATACCCAACCCGGCGCCAAATGTCCAGCGATCCGGGACGGATGGTCGGTTTGGGCGGACGGGCGGCAAAAAGGCCCCCACCCGGAGGGGTGGGGGCCGAAGATTCAGAGCAGGATCACGCCCGCTTCCTTACACGCTTCCAGGGTCCGGGGATCCCAGATGGACGCCTGCACCTCGCCGATGTGGGCCTTGCCCAGCAGGTACATGGACACACGGCTTTGCCCGATGCCGCCACCGATGGTGAGGGGCAGCTCCCCCGCCAGCAGGGCCTTGTGGAAGGGCAGCTCCCGGCGCTCGTCGTGGCCGGACAGGGACAGTTGTTTGTCCAGCGACTCCGGGCTCACCCGGACGCCCATGGACGAGATCTCAAAGGCCCGGCCCAGCAGGGGGTTCCACAGCAGGATGTCCCCGTTCAGCCCCCAGTCGTCGTAGTCCGGGGCCCGGCCGTCGTGGGGCTTGCCCGACTTCAGCGCTCCGCCGATGCCCATCAGGAAGGTGGTGGGGTGATCCTTCACCCAGGCGTCCTCCCGCTCCTTGGGGGACAGCTCGGGCCAGCGATCCTCCAGCTCCTGGGCGGTGACGAAGGACACCTCCCGGTGGATCAGCGGCAGGGGGGTGAGCTGGGGGTACACCGAGCGCAGGGTGGCCTGGGTGTTGGCCAGGGCGTTCACAATGGTGTTCACCACCGATTTTAAGTACTCCACGTTGCGGTCACGGGGGGCGATGACCTTCTCCCAGTCCCACTGGTCCACGTAGACGGAGTGCAGGTTGTCCAGCTCCTCGTCCCGGCGGATGGCGTTCATGTCGGTGTACAGCCCCTCCCCCACCGAGAACTGATAGCGGTGGAGGGCCATGCGCTTCCACTTGGCCAGGGAGTGGACCACCTGGGCGTCCCGCCCCGCGTCGGGCACGTCGAAGGAGCGGGGGCGTTCTCCGCGTTTCTGGTCGTGGTTCAGGCCGGTGGACGCCTCCACTAACTGGGGGGCGGACACCCGGCGCAGGTTGAGGG
>CATLEJ010000172.1 GCA_949916125.1 uncultured Oscillospiraceae bacterium | reverse complement strand
GTTCAAAGAGCGGCTGAATGTGGACGATATGCCCCTGCCCCTGTGGAAGGAGGGCGAGCTGGACAACAAGCCCGCGTTCCAGAAGGAATCCTACCTCAACGGTTCCCAGAGCCGGATGCTGGCGCCCGGAAAGGACGTCACCGACGAGCAGAAGCGGGAAAACGTGCGGGAATACTACGCCCTGATAGAGCATCTGGACTACCAGCTGGGCCGCCTGATCGACTACTTAGAGGAGACCGGCCAGCGGGAGAACACCATCATCATGTTCATGAGCGACCACGGCGAGATGCTGGGCGACCACGGCCTGTACTGGAAGGGTGGGCTGTTCTATGAGTGCAACGTCCACGTACCGCTGGTTTTCTCCTGCCCTGGCCTGATCAAGGAGGGCCTGCGCTCCAAGGCGCTGGTGGAGCTGGCCGACGTGGCCCCCACCATCCTGGAGCTGATCGGCCTGCCTGTCCCGCAGTATATGCAGGCCAAGAGCTTCAAGGGCATCCTGCTGGGCGAGGCAGACCCCGATTATCACAAAGACTGTGTTTACGCGGAGTACTATTACTCCGCCCTGGCCTCCAATCCGGTGTATGCCACCATGTACTTCGACGGACGATACAAGATGATCGTCCACCACGACGACCCCGTCAGTGAGTTCTACGATCTGGAGACGGATCCCTGTGAGTACGACAACCTCTGGGGCAAGCCGGAATACCGGGATCTGGTGTTTGAGTACTATCAGAAGTGCTTCAACCACGCCATTATGATCAACGAGGACACGGTGCTGGGCGAGAAGTCGGTCTATTAAAGCGAGCTTGATTGTGCATACATAGTTCCAGAGAGGGGAGAGCGCTATGAAATACGGAATTTACTATGCCTATTGGGCCAAGAGCTGGGGGGTGGACTATCACCCCTATATTGAGAAGGCCGCCAATCTGGGCTACGACATCCTGGAGGTGTCCTGCGCCGGGCTGAAGGATTTGGGCCGGGATACGCTGAAATCCCTCCGGGAGCACGCACAGGAGCGGGGTATTGCCCTGACCGGCGGGTACGGCCCCATGCCGGCACAGAGCCTCTCCAGCGCGGACCCGGCGGTGGTGGAGAACGGGTTCCGGTTCTGGGCCGACACCTTCCGGGCGCTGGAAGCGTTGGGCATTACCAGCGTCGGCGGCGGGCTGTACGGCTATTGGCCGGCAAACTATTTTGAGCCCTTTGACAAAGAGGCGGAAACCGCCCGCAGCATTCAAAATATGAGGAAGCTGGCGGATATGGCGGCGGACAGGGGGATCACGGTCCTGGGCATGGAGGTGCTGAACCGCCACGAGGGATACCTGCTCAACAGCGCAAAGGAGGCCGTGGCATACTGCCGGGCCGTGGACAAGCCCAACGTGAAGATCCATTTGGATACCTACCATATGCTGCTGGAAGAGGACAGCCTTCCCGAGGCAATTCACACGGCCGGGGCGCTTTTGGGCCATTTCCATGTGGGCGAGAACAACCGAAAACTGCCGGGCCAGGGCCACATCATCGACTGGGGCGGGATCGGCCAGGCGCTGCGCGACATCCGCTATGACGGGGCTGTGGTGGCGGAGCCGTTTGTGCTCCGCGGCGGGGAGGTGGGCCGCGACGTACGGCTTTGGCGGGATCTGTTCCCCAACATCACCGAAGAAGCGCTGGACCGGGATGCGGCGGAATCCGTGCAGTTCCTGAGACGGGAATTCCAGCGGGCGCCATAGCGGCAGGCGGATATGCCGGCCCGCGTCGCCGCCTATCATGACAATAAACGGAGGTTCAATATGAAACAAGCTGTTTTAATCGCTCCCGAAACCATTGAATTCAGCCAGACGGGGCGGCCCGCCATCAAGCCGGATGAGATCCTGATGCAGGTGAAAAACGTGGGGATCTGCGGCTCCGACATCCATGCCTATTATGGCCAGCACCCCTTTATGTCCTTCCCCATCCGCCTGGGTCATGAGATGTCCGGTGAGATCGTGGAACTGGGCGCCGGGGTGGAGGGGTTCCAGGTCGGCGATCTGGTGACGGTCATGCCCCAGGAGTTCTGCGGGGCGTGCGAGCCCTGCAAAAGCGGCCGCTATAACATCTGCAACACCCTGCAGGTCATCGGCTGTCAGACCCCCGGCGCGGCCTGTGAGTACCTCAACGTCCACGCCGGCCTGGTTAAGAAGATTCCCGTGGGCATCGACGCCCGCACGGCGGCCATGATCGAACCCGCCGCGGTAGGCGTCCATGCGGTGCGCCGCTGCGGCAGCGTGGCCGGCAAAAACGTGGTGGTCATGGGCGCGGGCACCATCGGCAACGTGACCGCCCAGGCGGCTATGGCTGAGGGCGCCAAAAGCGTTCTGATCACCGATCTGTCCGACTACCGCCTGGCCCTGGCCCATGAGCAGTGTGGTATTCCCCACGCCGTCAACACCGGAAAGTTCACCATGCAGCAGGCTGTGGAGATGGCCTTCGGCGGCGAGGGCGCGGACATTTTCTTTGAGTGCGTAGGCGTGGGCGCCACCGTCAACCAGGCCATTGAGTGCTCCAAAAAAGGACACAGCATCGTGGTTGTCGGCGTGTTCGGCAGCCGCCCCGAGATCAACCTGGCCTGGGTCCAGGACCGCGAGCTGAGCATTGTGGGCGCCCTGATGTACGTGGAGGACGAATGGGACGCCACCACCGACTATATCAAGCAGGGCAGGATCAAGATGGGGCCCCTGCTGTCCCGCGTGTTTCCGTTCGACCAGTACCAGGATGCATTCCGGTACATTGAGAAGAACAAGGACGCCAGCCTGAAGGTTCTAATCGAGCTGTAAGCTGAATGTCCCTGCCTGTCCTGGCCATTGAGTTACATACGCAGGAAGCCCGGCCCCGTGGAGGGGCCGGGCTTTTCATGTGTGAGGAATGGCGTTCCCGGCCTGTCCGCAGGCCATTCTGCCGTCTGTCTGTACTGTGCTCTGCCCGGCCTGCGTAATTTTATCACAGTCAGAAAAGAGTTTTTCCAGTATCATAATACTATCAAGTCCAGGAGGTTATGATATGGAGGCCAAAACGAGAACAAGGCGCAGCGCTTTCGTCGATACGGACGCCTGCGTTGCCTGCGGCTGCTGTGTGAAGGTATGCCCGCTGAACGCAATCGCTGTTTTCAGGGGCGTCGCGGCCAGGGTGGACCCTAAACGGTGTGTAGGCTGCGGCAGGTGCGCGAAGGAATGCCCGGCGTCCGTCATTGAGATCCGGGAGGTGCAGGCATGAAAAAACGCTGGTACGACTATCTCTGGATATTTTCCCTGGCCTATCTGATCTTAGGTTTTTTCAATATCCTGTTTGCCTGGCTGGGGCTGCTGTGTTTCTTCATCCCGCTGATGATCTCCATTGCCGGCGGTACGAAGGGCTATTGTAATCGGTATTGCGGCAGAGGCCAGCTCTTTGGCCTGCTGGGGGGCCGGTTTGGATTGTCCCGGAAGAAGGACATTCCAAAGTGGATGAAAAGCAAGGGCTTCCGCTATGGTTTCCTGATCTTCTTTTTTGTCATGTTTTTTCAAATGCTCTGGATTACCTGCCTGGTCTTTGCCGGAACAAGGGAGCTGAATGAGGTCGTGACACTGCTCTGGACGCTGAAGCTGCCCTGGGATTGGGCCTACCATGGGACCTTGTTCCATCCGGGCGTTGCGCAGTTCGCGTTCGGGTTTTACAGCGTCATGCTGACATCCACCGTGCTCGGTCTGATTACCATGGTGCTGTTCAAGCCCCGCAGCTGGTGCGTTTACTGCCCCATGGGGACGATGACGCAGCTGATCTGCAAGGCCAAAAACCGAACCGGCAGCGTTGCGGCAAAAGAAACATGAGGGGAAATTGCAAAAGGAAAGGTGGAATACTGAGATGAAAGTAGTCATTGTGGGCGGTGTGGCGGGGGGCGCTACGGCGGCGGCCCGGCTGCGCCGGCTGGACGAACAGGCGGAAATCATGGTTTTTGAGCGCTCGGGGTATGTCTCCTACGCCAACTGCGGCCTGCCATATTACATTGGCGGGGTAATTGAGGATCCCGAAGCCCTGACGCTCCAGACCCCGGAGAGCTTCTTTGACCGGTTCCGGGTGGATATGCGGGTGCGCCACGAGGTCACCGCCATCCACACAGAGCGCAAGACCGTCTGCGTGAAAAATCTGGACACCGGGGCAGAGTTTGAGGAATCCTATGACAAGCTCATCCTCTCTCCGGGAGCCAGGCCCGCCCAGCCCCGGCTCCCCGGCGTGGGGCTGGAGAGGCTTTTTACCCTGCGGACAGTGGAGGACACTTTCCGCATCAAGGAGTTTATTCGGAGGAAACGTCCCCGCTCCGCCGTGCTGGCCGGCGGCGGCTTTATTGGCCTGGAGCTGGCGGAAAACCTGCGGGAGCTGGGGATGGAGGTCGCCATCGTCCAACGGCCCAGGCAGCTCATGACCCCCTTTGACCCGGATATGGCGGCGTTCATCCACAGCGAGGTGCGGCGGCATGGCATCAGGCTGGCCCTGGGACACACCGTAGAGGGGTTTGCGGAAAAAGACGGGGGCGTAGACGTGCTGCTGGAGGGTCAGCCGCCCCTTCATGCCGATATGGTGGTGCTGGCCATCGGCGTTGCCCCGGACACCGCCCTGGCGAAGGCTGCGGGGCTGGCGCTGGGGGTCAGGGACAGCATCCTGGTGAACGATCGGATGGAAACTTCGGTTCCGGACATTTATGCCGTGGGCGATGCGGTGCAGGTCAAGCACTATGTTACCGGGCAGGACGCGTTAATCTCCCTGGCGGGCCCCGCCAACAGGCAGGGCCGCATTGCGGCGGACAACATCTGCGGCGGAGACAGCCGGTATCCGGGCAGCCAGGGCAGCAGCGTGATTAAGGTATTTGACCTGACGGCGGCCTCCACCGGGGTCAATGAGACCAACGCCAAAAAGGCGGGCCTGGA
Organism: uncultured Oscillospiraceae bacterium; assembly: GCA_949916125.1. Lineage (GTDB taxonomy): Bacteria > Bacillota > Clostridia > Oscillospirales > Oscillospiraceae > Enterenecus. Next base: position 280 of record CATLEJ010000172.1, on the reverse strand, counting down.
TGTGGATACGGTGGTTCTGTCCCCCATGAGCCACGCGGGCTATTATCCCGGCGGCGGGCTGATGACCATGAAGGTGGTATTTGAAAAAGGGTCCTGCCGCCTTCTGGGCGCCCAGATCGTGGGCTATAAGGGGGTGGATAAGCGGATCGATGTGCTGGCGACCGCCATCCATGCAGGATTGACGGCCATCCAGCTGAAGGAGCTGGATCTGGCCTATGCGCCGCCTTATTCTTCGGCCAAGGACCCGGTGAATATGGCGGGATTTATGGTTGAAAACCTC
>CATLEJ010000171.1 GCA_949916125.1 uncultured Oscillospiraceae bacterium | reverse complement strand
GGGAATCCCCCGCCCTGCGGGCCTCCCGCAGGGCGCTGCCCCGGCGCAGCGCCGCCGCCCGCCGGTCCTTGTCCTCCGGGCCGAGGGGGGCGGGGGCGGGCCGCGGGGCGGGGGCGTGGTCGGGGAAATACGTCCACCCCGTGTCCCCCGGCGGGGGCGGGGCCCGCGCCAGCGTCACGCCGTCCTCCCCGCACTCCCCCTCCGCCCGCAGGCCGTCCAGCGCGGCCAGCACGTGGAGGCTCCCCCGCCCCAGCGCGGCCCGCGCCTCCCCCCGCCCGTCGGCGGTGAGGACGGCCACCGTGTGGAAGGACGCCTCGTTGAGCACCTGGAGGTAAAACTTCGCCCCGGCGGCGGGCTTGCCGCCGGCCAGCGCCCGGAAGGTGTACGGCCGCACGTCGGCGTACCGGGCGGTCTGGCTGAACCAGCGCACCGCCCCCTCCCGGCCCAGCGGCTCCCCGTGGAGGGGGGACGTCCCCGCCCCGAACAGGCGGCTGTGTACCAGCATGGCCCGGGAGGCGGCGGTGGTGAACCACCCCCGGTCCAGCGCCGGCTCCGGCTCGCAGGCCCCCAGGAACCGCCAGCGCCCGCCGCACAGCGCCTCCACCCAGGCGTGGTTGTCGTCGCAGTGGGACCAGCGGGGGGCGTACACCTGCCGGGCGGCAATGCCCACGCTGCGCAGGGCGGACACGAGGAAGGCGGATTCCTCCCCGCACCGCCCGCTGCCGCAGCGGTATACCGTCATGGGGGAGGCGGTGCGCCCGTCCTGGGCCTCGTAGGAGGCGTGCTCATGGCACCAGCGGTTGACCTCCAGCACCCGCTCCTCGTCGGTGGGCAGGGCCTGGACCCGGGGCCACAGGGCGTTGTAGAAAACCTCCCGGTGGAAGGAGAGGTCCTCGTCGTTCACCCGGGGGAACAGCACGTAGTGGGCAAAGACCTCCCAGTCCAGCGCACCGCACCAGGGGACGCGGGAGCGCAGGGCCAGGGCGTGGCGGGCAAAGCGCAGGAACAGCGCCGGGGGATAGCCCGCCAGGTCGCTGGCCGGCAGGCTGTCCCCCAGGAATTCCATGGCCCGCCGCTCCTCCGGGGGGAGGGCGGACAGCGCCGCGGCGTCGAAGAAGGCTGACATGGTTCCACCTCCGGAACGGGGCCCGCCGGGGGCCGTCCTTGACAGCCCCCGGCGGCGCTACTATAATGAGGGCATCTGATCCAGATTCTGAACAGGAGGCGCGTACAAATGGGACGGATTTTGCTGGAGGTATGCTGCGGCAGCGCGGACGATGTCATCGAGGCCCACCGGGCCGGGGCGGACCGGGTGGAGCTGAACAGCGACCTGTTCCACGGGGGGCTCACCCCCACCCTGGGCTCCCTGATTGTGGCCAAACGGGAGACCGGCATGAGGATCATGGCCATGGTCCGCCCCCGGGAGGGCGGCTTCCGCTACACGGACGCGGAGTTCGCCGCGGCGGTGGAGGACGCGAAGCTGCTGCTGGCCCACGGGGCGGACGGGCTGGTGTTCGGCTTTCTCCACGAGGACGGGACGCTGGACGTCCAACGCACCGGGGCGCTGGCGGAGCTGGCCCTGTCCGCGGGGAAGGAGTGTGTGTTCCACCGGGCCATCGACGTGGTGCCCGACTGGCGCGCCGCGCTGGACACGCTGATCGGCCTGGGGGTCACCCGGGTGCTCACCAGCGGGCAGGAGCCGGACGTGTCCCTGGGCACCGGGACGGTGCGGGAGATGATCGCCTATGCCGCCGGGCGCATTGAGATCCTCCCCGGCGCGGGCATCACCGCCCGGAACATGGACCGGGTCATCGCCGAGACCGGGTGCTCCCAGATCCACCTGGCCGCCCACCGGACGCGCACCGACGCCTCGGTGCGCAACAACCGGGCCATCTTCTACGGCGGCTGCCTCTATCCGCCGGAGGACCGCTTCCAGGTGGCCGACGGGGCGTATATCGGCGGCCTCGTCTCCCGGCTGGGCCGGGACTGACCCCGTCAGCAGGGGGGCGGGGAGATCATCATGTCGATGATCTCCCGGTCCGTCTCCGCCATGCCCCGGCGGGCCAGCCGCCCCACGTTGCGGATGGTGTTCTCCACCCCCTTGATGACGATGCCGTCGCCGCCGTAGAACTCCTTGCCCTGCCGCCACATCTGCATCCCCAGCAGGCCCGCCTCCACGGCGGAGGCGATTTTCGCCGCGCAGCTGGGTTTGGCCCCGTCGCAGATCATGCCGGAGTTGATGGCCACGGCGTTGACCACCGTATGGGCCACCGCGTCGGCCTTCCCGCCGTAGAGGTAGGCCACCCCCGCCCCCGCGCCGCAGCCGGCGCTGGTGGCCCCGCAGTAGGCGGACAGGCACCCGATCCCGGTTTTCAGGTGGATGGTGACCAGGTTGCTCACCACCAGCGCCCGGCAGAGCAGCTCCCGGTCCGCCCCCAGCTCCTGCGCGTACACGATGACCGGCAGGGAGGCGGCCATGCCCTGGTTCCCGCTGCCCGAGTTGATGACCACCGGCTTCTCGCAGCCGCTCATGCGGGCGTCGGAGCCCGCGGCGGCCATGGCTTTGGCCCGGGTGGCCGCGCCGCCGCCGTAGGCGTCGAGCAGCACCCTGCCGATGGCGGCGCCCCACCGGCCCGTTAGCCCCTCCTGGGCGATGTCGGTGTTGAGGCGGATCTGCCGCTCCAGCGCGTCCCGCACGTCGCTTAGCGCCACCGTGTCGGCGAACTCCACGATGCCCTCCACGGTGAGCACATCCCGGTCCGTACTGTCCGGGGCGTCGCCGGCGTAGTCCCTCGACAGCACCGCCGCGCCGTCCCGCTCCACCCGGACCACGTTGGTGTGGCCCCCGGCGATCTGGACGAAGGCGGTATGCCCCTCCCCCTCCGCCGAGATCTGGATGTCAAACAGATATCCCGTGTCCGACGGCCTGACCGAGATGGGGGTGTGGGCCAGGCAGTCCGCGATGGCCCCGAGCTGCCCCTCGTCCACGGCGGAGAGCACCTCCAGCTCCCGGTCCGGGTCGCCGGCCGCCAGCCCCGCCGCCACGGCGGCCTCGATGCCCCGCAGGCCCCCGGTGTGGGGGACCACCACGCTTTTCACGTTTTTGATGATGTTGGCGCTCACCGCCGCGTCCACCCGGCGGGGCGGACAGCCCAGGGCCTTCCGGGCGATGGCGGCGGCGTAGGCCACCGAAATGGGCTCGGTGCAGCCCATCGCGGGGACCAGCTCCTCGTTGAGAATCCGGACGTAGGCCCGGTAGGTCTGTTGATCCATAGCTTCCTCCTGTCCGGCCTGTAAAAAAAATCGGCCTGCCGATGGGGATCGGCAGGTCGATTATATGATATTCCCGGGGAAATTTCAATATGGGGCGGCCGTGTTTCCGGCCGCAAGACGCGGTTCGCCGGGCCCGCTCAGCCCAGCACCCCCAGCCGGTCCAGCACGGTGAGGGTGCGGCACAGGTCCTCGGACACGTTGATGCCGTCCCCGGTGCCCTTCAGCGCGCCCTGGTCCACCGCCTTCTGGACCGCGTCCCGGTAGTAGGCGGGCACGTCATGGATGGTCTGGTAGTATTTCATGGGGTGATCCTCCTTTTCGGTTTCGCCGGGGGCTGTCCCGGGCTTGTCCTGGGGCTTGTCCTGGGGTTTGGCCTGCGGCGTTTCCGCCGGGGCGGCCTGGGCCGGCGCCAGGGACCAGTCCGGGCGTCCGTAGCCCTTGATGGTTTTCGTCCCCAGGCCATAGCGGCAGGCGCGCACCGCGCTGGGGCTGCCGGCGTTGCCCTCCACGGTGTGGACATACCCGCCCGCCACCTTCACCACCAGGCCGGTGTGCCAGGTGCTTTTGCTGTCGCCGAAGAAGATCTGATCCCCGGGCTGGGGGGAGGGATACAGCCGCCCTCTGGCCCTGTAGTACCCCAGGGAATAGCCCGTGCCGGCCCCGCAGCTCCTGTCGGGCTGGCATAGCAGCTTCTGGCCGGTTTCCCGGCCGAAGGTGTGGACGAAGCACCAGTCCACAAACACGTCGCACCAGTCGTAGCCGTTTTTTCGGCCGTTGTAGAAGGTGCCCAGAGCGTCCAGGTCCCGGGCAAACTTGTTGAACAGCCCCGGCGTGTTGGCCTTGAAGTCGTCCAGCTGGGCGTTGGATTTCTTGCCCATGTACCCCACCTGGGCCTGGGCGGTGGCGATTACCCGCTCCTGCGCCGTCATACGCCGTCACCGCCCTCTCCGTCCAGCGCGTCCCCGGCCTGGTCCACCGCGGCCTTTCCCTGCTCCAGCAGCCTCACCAGCCACCTGGGCACCGGCGCGCCCATGGCCACGGCGTTTTCCACCATGCTGCCCAGCTCGGTGACGATGTACCACACCAGCACCACCGGGCACACCAGCCCCGCGTACTCCACCGGCAGCGCCGCCAGCGGCAGGTTGGCCAGCACCAGGGACAGCAGCAGGTCGGTCCCGGCGGCCACCGCCACCACCACCACCATGCCGCACTTGTGCCAGATGCCGTCCCGGGCCCTGCCGCTGGACCACTGCCCGGCCTTGGCCGCCGCCAGCGAGCCGGTGAGGTAGTCCAGCGCCATGGCGCCGATCCACCCCACCGCCAGCCAGCCCAGCCAGCCCCACAGCCCGGTGAGCAGGCCGACCACCGCCGCCGCGGCCGCCTTCACGCTGTTGATCGTCTTGTCCATCCTGTTCCCTCCTTGTCGATTTGCGCCCCATGGGGACGCACCCGACCGGTGATCCGGGCCGATAATTTCCTCCTATCGTGCAACTGCGGCCGCGCCAGTCGCCGAAATGAGCGCGCCAAAATAAATCGTGTAGATTCATGGCAAAGAGAGAACCTATGTGGCGCAAGGCCGGCTTGCGCTCCCGGGGAGCGCAAACCCTCGTTGCAGCTCCCTATGCCTTACCCTCATCGGGAAACCGCTCTAAAAGCAGAAGAAAACCCCTGTAAACAGGGGTTTTCTTCACGTCACGGCGGATAAATTTTGTATCAAACGTGACCTCTTACATGGCTTAATGTTGCAAAATCGCTATCCGGAATTTGATGCGATAGCCGCCCGCAGGGCGGCCCCACCCGAGAGCCCAGCGCAGCGGGTCACGGTTGGCACTGCCACAAAGCGGCATAAACCGGCCTTCTGGCCGGCGGCGCCTTTGCGCCGTAAATTCGCAGCCGCGCAGCGGCGGAGAATTGCGCAGGCGGAATTCACTTCCGCCGAGCATTCAAA
>CATLEJ010000170.1 GCA_949916125.1 uncultured Oscillospiraceae bacterium | reverse complement strand
AAGACCATCAAGCTGGCCGCCATCTACGCCACCGCCCTCATGGCCATCGGCTTCGCGGTGTTCCAGCTCTTCCCCGCCCCCCTGCTGGATCTGTTCCGCTCGGAGGAGGACGTGGCGGGCGACCTGATCGCCATCGGCATTCCCGCCCTGCGGATCATCGCCTACAGCTGGCTGCTGGCGGGATTCGGCATCGTGTCCGGCTCGGTGTTCCAGGCCCTGGACCACGGTGTGCTCAGCCTGACCACCTCCCTGGTGCGACAGCTCATCGTCCTGCTGCCCGTGGCCTTTCTGCTGGCCCGGCTGTTCCAGGACCTGGACGTGGTCTGGCTGGCCTTCCCCATCTCCGAGCTGTTCTCGTGCACGCTGTGCATCCTCTTCATGCGCCGGGTGTACAAGCGGGACATCCAGCCCCTGCGGACCCAGGCGGAGTGAGGCGGAACTTTACGTTTTTTCGCCTGTGCCCATTGACAGCGGCCCACAGTATGCTATAATAGGGGCATACAACTGAATATCCCTTATCAAGAGTGGCGGAGGGACCGGCCCGATGAAGCCACGGCAACCTGCAGTGCAAGGTGCCAAGTCCGGCGGAAACGCGAGATGAGGAAAGCACTGGAGCTTCCAGCCCCCGCCGTTTCCCGGCGGGGGCTTTTTCAGCCCTCATTTCCCCCAACAACAGAAAGGAGAAAAACATCATGGCAAAACGTTTATTTACCTCTGAGTCCGTCACTGAGGGTCACCCCGACAAGGTGTGCGACCAGATCTCCGACGCCATCCTGGACGCCATCCTCGAGAAGGACCCCGGCGCCCGGGTGGCCTGCGAGACCGCCGTATCCACCGGCATGGTCCACATCATGGGGGAGATCACCACCTCCTGCTATGTGGACATCCCCAAGATCGCCCGCCAGGTGGTCAAGGACATCGGCTATGTGGACGGGCAGGGCGGCTTTGACGGCGGCTCCTGCGCCGTCATCACCAACATCGACGAGCAGTCCCCCGACATCGCTTTAGGGGTGGATAAGGCCCTGGAGGCCAAGGAGGGCCAGCTGGACGACGGCCTGGACAACGGCGCCGGGGATCAGGGCATGATGTTCGGCTACGCCTGCACCGAGACGGAGGAACTGATGCCCATGGCCATCTCCCTGTCCCACAAGCTGGCCCTGCGGCTGGCCCAGGTGCGCAAGGAGAGGCTGGTGGACTACCTGCGGCCCGACGGCAAGAGCCAGGTCACGGTGGAGTACGATGAAACTGGCAAGCCCGTCCGGGTGGACACGGTGGTGTTGTCCACCCAGCACGCCGCCGAGGCGTCCCTGGACCAGATCCGGGCGGACATGATCGAGCTGGTGGTGAAGCCCACCATCCCCGCCGAGCTGCTGGATGAGAACACCCGCATCCTGGTGAACCCCACCGGCCGCTTCGTGGTGGGCGGGCCCCAGGGGGACTCCGGCCTCACCGGGCGGAAGATCATCGTGGATACTTACGGCGGCAGCGCCCCCCACGGCGGCGGCGCCTTCTCCGGCAAGGACCCCACCAAGGTGGACCGCTCCGCGGCCTACGCCGCCCGCTGGGTGGCCAAGAACGTGGTGGCCGCGGGCCTGGCGGACAAGTGCCAGGTGCAGCTGGCTTACGCCATCGGGGTGGCCCGGCCCGTGTCCGTCCGGGTGGACACCTTCGGCACCGGCGCCGTGTCCGACGAGGCTCTGGAGGAAGCGGCGGACAAGGTGTTTGACCTGCGCCCCACCGCCATCATCAACCGGCTGGATCTGCGCCGCCCCATCTACCGCCAGACCGCCGCCTACGGCCACTTTGGCCGTCATGACCTGGATCTGCCCTGGGAGAAAATTGATATGGTGGACCAGCTGAAAGCCGCCCTGCATCGTTAAAACGCTGGAACATGAGCCCCGGCCCATCGGATGGGCCGGGGCTCTGCCCGCGGTTAAAATAATCTTAACAAGTATGACGGTATTTTTTGTTGCAATTAGGCGCAATCTGTAATATACTAAAAACATCCTGTGCCCTGACTGCGGAGCGGCGCTGAATTTGTGTTGGAGAGTGGAAGCTGATGACGTCTGTACGCGCCAGAATTCAGAAATTTTCCAGGGAGCGGCTGATGCTGATCCTTGGTGTGTATCTCCTGTGCCAACCCCTGCTGGATATCCTCACCGCCGCCGGGGTGAAGATGGGCCACCCCGTCACCGCCGGGGTGGTGGTGCGGGCCCTGTTCATGGCCCTGGGCGTGCTGTACGCGGTGTTCATCAGCGAGTTCGACGGGAAAAAGCTGCCCATGGTCTATATCGGCGTATTGGTGGCCTACCTGGCGCTATTTATGGTGTATATGCTGTCCGTGGGGGGCTTTGCCCTGTGCCTGGCCAACCTGACGGAGGTGGTTAAGACCTTTTTCGCCCCCTTTGTGCTGGTGTTTCTTTACTGCATCTATAAGCAGTACGGCTTTGCCGTCACCACCCAGGCCATCGGGGGGGCGGGGGCCATCTATACCAGCGTCATCCTGATCGCCTACCTCACGGAAACCAGCAACGCCTCCTATGTCAACTCGGGCAATGGCTACAACGGCTGGTTCTACGCCGCCAACGAGATCGGCTGCATTATCTCCCTGACCGCTCCCTTCACCGTGTACCACTGTGTGAAGGCCATCCCCTCCCTCACAAAAAAGACCTGGTGGAAGGGCCTGGTCATCGCGTGGTGCCTGTTTTCCGTGGCGTTCAGCGCCAACTTTGTGGGCACGAAAATTGTCTTTGCCTTCAATCTGGTGTACGCCCTGGCGGCGCTGGTGTGGATGCTGTTCCGGCTGTACCGGGAGCGCACTCCGGCGGTGCTGGCCCAGGTGCTGGCCCTGCTGGCGGTGGCGGTGGTCATTATGGGCTTCTACCAGTACTCCGCCCTGAAGGAGTATCAGAATAATGTGGTCAATCCCATTTTCGACGTGCCCTCCGACCAAGTGGCCACCTTCTGGCCCGGCGAGATCCAGAATGCCAGCGCGGACACCTGGCTGGCGGACCTCATCAGCCGGAACAAGCTGGTGCAGAAGGCGGATCAGATCCTCAGCCGCCGGCTGTACAGCGCCTCTCCCAGCGTGGAGGTGTTCCTCGAAGGCGGGATCGGGGCCAAGCTGCTGGGCATCGGCTACGCCAACAGCGACGCCTACAGCCGCCATATCCACTTCATGATTGAGATGGATCCCCCGGCTATCCTCATCCGCCACGGCGTCATCGGGTTCCTGGTGTACTGCATACCCTACTTCGCATTCATCCTGTATGCCGTGATCCAGTTCTTTAAGCGGCCCTTGCAGCGGCTGTCCAGCCTGAGCTTCTGCACGCTGCTGTACTGCACCCTGGCGGGTTTTGCCATTGCCCTGCTGGCGGGCCACGCGCTGGTGTCCCCGGCGGTGTCCACCTTCGTGCTGGTGATCGGGATGCAGCTGTGGATCCGCATCCAGGAGCAGAACAGCCTGCCGAAAAAGCAAAAGGCATAACGGAAGCGCCGCCGGTCAAAACGACCGGCGGCGCTTTTTACGCCAGCCCCAGCAGCCGTGCCGCCGTGCTCACAAGCAGGCACAGCCCCAGCCCCAGGGCGGTGGGGATCAGTACGGACGCCGCCGTCCACTTCACGCTGCCCGTCTCCTTATAGATGGTCAGGCAGGTGGTGGAGCAGGGCCAGTGGAACAGGGAGAACAGCATGGTACACACCGCCGTCAGCCACGTCCAGCCGTGCTGGCCCAGCAGCGTGCCCAAGGCCGCCAGGTCGTCGAACTCCACCAGGCTGCCGGTGGCCAGGTAGGCCATGAGCATCACCGGCAGGACGATCTCGTTGGCCGGCCAGCCTAAAATAAAGGCCATGAGAATCACCCCGTCCAGCCCGAACAACCGGGCGAAGGGATCCAGAAACCCCGTGCAGTGGGCCAGCAGGGAGGTGTCCCCCACGGTGACGTTGGCCATCAGCCAGATGAACGCCCCCGCCGGGGCCGCCACCGACACCGCCCGCCCCAGCACAAACAGGGTGCGATCCAGCATGGAGCGGATGATGACCTGCCCCACCCGGGGCTTCCGGAAGGGGGGCAGTTCCAGGGCAAAGGAGGAGGGCATCCCCTTGAGCACCGTGGCGGACAGCAGCCGGGAGCAGGCCAGCGTCCCGGCCACGCCCAGCACCAGTGTCCCCAGCAGCAGGGCGGACCCCTCCAGCGAGGCCAGCAGCCCGGCCCGCCCGCCCACAAAGAAGATGGTAATCAGGGCGATGAGGGTGGGGAACTTGCCGTTGCAGGGCATCAGGGATGAAGTGAGGATGGCGATGAGCCGCTCCCGGGGGCTGTCGATGATCCGGCAGCCGGTGACGCCGCAGGCGTTGCAGCCGATGGACATACACATGGTCAGGCACTGCTTGCCGCAGGTCTTGGCTTTCTGGAAGGCGTGGTCCATCACGAAGGCCACCCGGGGCAGGTAGCCCAGGTCCTCCAGCAGGGTGAACAGGGGGAAGAAGATGGCCATGGGGGGCAGCATCACCGCCACCACCCAGGCGGTGACCCGGTACACCCCGTCCAGCAGCAGGCCCCGCAGCCACTCCGGGGCCCCGGCCAGCCAGCCCTCCAGCGCCGTGCCAACGCGGGCGAACAGCTCCGTGAGCAGGGCGGAGGGCACGTTGGCCCCGGCCACCGTCAGCCACACCACCGCCCCGAACAGCAGCAGCATCAACGGGATGCCGGTGGCCTTGGAGGTAAGTAAACGGTCGATCCGGCGCTGGCGGCGAAGGCGGCCGGCCTCCCCGCTGCGCACCACCTGGGCCGCATACCGCTCGGCCAGGGTGACGCGCTCACCGGGGGCACGCCCGGGGGCGGCGGGGACGTCCCGGCCCATCAGGGCGGCGATGGCCTGCTTTAAATCCTCCAGGCCGTCCTGCCGCGCGCCGGCGGTGCCCACCACGGCTACCCCAAGCTGCCGAGACAGGGCGGGCAGGTCCACGTCAATACCCAGCCGCTTGGCCTCGTCCATGAGGTTGACGCACACCAGCACCTTCCCCGTCAGCTCCAGCACCTGGAGCACCAGGATCAGGTTGCGCTCCAGGCAGGTGGCGTCGCACACCACCACGACGCCGTCCGCCTGCCCGCTCTGGATGAAATCCCGGGCCACTGCTTCCTCCTGGGAGTGGGCGGCCAGCGAGTAGGTGCCCGGCAGGTCGATGAGCTGGTAGTCCTCCCCGCCGTAGGTATACTCCCCCCGGGCGGTGGCCACGGTCTTGCCCGCCCAGTTTCCGGTGTGCTGCCTCAGCCCGGTCAGCGCGTTGAACAGGGTGGACT
>CATLEJ010000169.1 GCA_949916125.1 uncultured Oscillospiraceae bacterium | reverse complement strand
ATGGGCTGCGCGCTGACGCACACCCCCGCGGAGCACAGCGGGGACGGCCCCTGCCCCGGCTCCCGGTTCGGGGAGGACGGGCAGCTCATAGACACCCCCGCCGCGGACGACCTCCAGCGGCGGCCGCCGAAGCAGTAAAGGCCGGGGCGTGCGCGGGCTGCGCACGCCCCGGCCTTTTGGGGCTGATCCGGGAAATTTTTAAAAATCGGCCAGGGTGATGGTCCTGCCGCCGTCCAGACGGGACGCCTCGGCGGCCAGGGCCATGACATGGCTCTCCACCGACGCGCCGATGCCGGTGAGGCCGTCGGCGCCGCCCTGGGCGATGAGCCGGCAGAAGGCGGCCATCAGCCCGAAATCCCCGCCGCCGTGGCCGGAGTATGCGCCGCCCTCCTCCCGCAGGTCGATGGTCTCCTCCGGCCGGCCGAACCGGCGCAGGTGGAGGACGTTCTGCTCCATGTCCCCCTCGATCTCGCCCTGGGAGCCCGTCACCTTGATGGAGCGGTGGCAGTCCTGGGTGAAGGCGGTCATGGTGAAGGTGGCGTAGATGTGGTTGGCGAATTCCAGGCTCACCGTCTGGTGGTCCACCACGTTGTTGTCGCAGTGGAACACGCACCGCCCGTAGGGGCCCGTGCGCAGGGCGTCCCAGATTTTTTCCTCGTTTGGCTCGCTGGCCAGCACGCCGCAGGGCCAGCCCGCCCCCCGGCCCCGTATGCCGGTGCGGGGGTCGGTGATGTAGATTTTCTCCGCGTCATAGGGGCAGGCGTCCTTGCAGGCGCACCCGTCCAGACACCGCAGGGCCGCGCCCTCCGGGGCGTTCTCCGCCTTGAAGTGGTCCAGGGAGCCGAAGCTCTGCACCTTCAGGCAGGGCTCCCCCGCCAGCCAGCGCAGGATATCCATATCGTGGCAGCTCTTTTGCAGGATCATGGGGCTGGTTTCCCGGTCATTGCGCCAGTTGCCCCGGACAAAGCTGTGGGCCTGGTGCCAGTAGGCCACGTGCTCGGTGGCGTCGATGGTCTCCACCTTGCCCACCTCCCCCCGGTCCAGCAGGTCCTTGAGGGCGGCGTAAAATTTCGTGTACCGCAGCACATGGCACACCACCACCGCCCGGCCCGTCTCCCGGGCCTTGTCCAGCAGGGCCCGGCACTGGGCCAAGTCGGGGGAAATGGGCTTTTCCAGCAGCACGTGGTAGCCCTTGTCCAGGGCCTTCAGGGCGGCGGAGACGTGCTGGCGGTCCTGGGTGGCCACAATCATCACGTCGGCAAGGCGGGGCTGGGCCAGCAGGGCCTCGTCGCTGTCGAAGCACCGCTCGGGCGGCACGCTGTAGCGCTCCCGGAGCAGGGCCAGCCGCTCGGGGCGCACGTCCGCCCCGGCGACGATTTTCATTTCCTCCGGGTGCTGCCGCTGATAGGGGGCGTAAGCGTCCAGGCCCCGGGCCCCGCAGCCGCAGATGGCAAAGGTGATTGGCGTAGACATGGGCGTTCTCTCCTTTAACAAATAGATGCCCTGAGTATACCCTGTTCCACCGGGAATTGCAAGGGCGGGGCGGGCAAAAAAGGGGGCGCCCGGGACGGCCTCGGCCCCGTGCGCCCGCCCCCCGCAGGGGGTCACTTTTTTTTGCGCTTCTTCTCGAAGAAATCCTTCACCGGCGTGGGGGCGGGATTGCCCTCCCCCATGGCCTCGGCATAGGCCAGCAGGGCCTCCTTCTGCTGCCCGGTGAGGCTGGTGGGCACCTGCACCTGGACGGTGACGTACTGGTCGCCCCTGCTCCGGCCGTTGACGCTGGGCGCGCCCTTCCCCCGCAGGCGGAAGGTGAACCCGGGCTGGGTGCCGGCGGGCAGGTTGTACTTTACCTTCCCGTCGATGGTCTCGATCTGGAGCTCCCCGCCCAGGGCGGCCTGGGTAAAGCTCACCTGGCAGCGGGTGTACAGGTCGGAGCCGTCCCGCTCAAACCGGGGATCGGCGGTGACCGCCACCACCACCAGCAGGTCGCCGGCGGGGCCGCCGTTGAGGCCGCCGTTGCCCTGGCCCCGCATGGAGATGGTCTGGCCGTGGTCGATGCCCGCGGGCACCCGCACCTTGATCTTGCGCTGGCGGCGCACCTGGCCCGCCCCCCGGCAGTCCGGACAGGGCTGGTGGATGAGCTTGCCGCTGCCCCGGCACTTGGGGCAGGGGGAGGTGGAGCTGAACGCAAAGCCGCCCGCCCCACGCTGGATACGTACCTGCCCGGTGCCCCGGCAGTCGGGGCACACCTCGGCGGTGGTGCCGGGGGCGCAGCCGGTGCCGCGGCAGGAGTCGCAGCTCTCCGTGCGGGTGAGGTTGAGCTCCTTCTCGCAGCCCGCCATGGCCTCCGCGAAGGAGATGGTGATGCTGGCCCGGAGGGAGGAGCCCCGCTGGGGGGCGTTGGGGTCGGCCCGGCGCTGCCCGCCGAAGCCCCCGAAGCCGCCGCCCCCGAAGAAGGAGCCGAAGATGTCCCCCAGGTCCAGATCCCCCATGTCGAAGCCGCCGAAGCCGCCCCCGCCGAAGTTGGGATCCACCCCGGCGTGGCCGAACTGGTCGTACTTAGCCCGCTTGTCCTTGTCGGACAGCACCTCATAGGCCTCGTTGACCTCTTTGAACTTGGCCTCCGCCTCGGCGTTGCCGGGGTTCATGTCCGGGTGGTACTGCTTGGCCAGCTTGCGGTAGGCCTTTTTCAGCTCGTCGTCGGAGGCGGTTTTGGCTACGCCTAATACTTCATAATAATCTCGTTTTTGATCTGCCAAACTGGATCACCTCTTTACGCGGGAACGGCGGGGCGTGATGCCCCGCTGGTCCCCGTTTAGGTTCTGCGCGATGTTGTCACGCTGCGCCTGTTCGCGACGCGGCTCTAAGGTCTCGCCTTCGGCTCGGTCGGCGCTGGGCGTGTGCCGCTGGCACACAGCGCCCTCCGACTCCGCAAACTGTCCTGCGCCGCCTTTGGCGGCTCCGGCCAGTTCGCTCCGCTCCGGTCTTAGCCCGCTGCTCACGACGGCTCCGCGCTTCTTACTTGTCGTCGTCCATGACCTCGAAGTCGGCGTCCACCACGTCGTCCGCGCCGCCCTGGGCCGCCCCGCCGCCGAAGCCTGCGCCGCCCATGTCCGGGCCGGGGCCGGCCTGCTGGCCCGCCTGGCCGTACAGCTTCTCGCTGGCGGCGTAGAACGCCTTTTTCAGCTCCTCAGTGGCCGCCTTGATGGCCTGGGAGTCGGAGCCCTTCAGGGCGTCCTTCACCCGGTCCACCTGGCTTTGGATGTTGGACTTGTCGCCCGCGTCCAGCTTGTCGCCCATCTCGTCCAGGATCTTCTCCGTCTGGTACACCATCTGGTCGGCCTCGTTGCGGGTGTCCACTTCCTCCTTGCGCTTGGCGTCCTCGGCGGCAAACTGCTCCGCGTCCCGCACGGCCTTCTCCACCTCGTCCTTGGACATATTGGTGGAGGAGGTGATGGTGATGTGCTGCTCGGTGCCGGTGCCCAGGTCCTTGGCGGACACGTTGACGATGCCGTTGGCGTCGATATCGAAGGTCACCTCGATCTGGGGCACGCCCCGGCGGGCGGGGGCGATGCCGTCCAGGTGGAACCGGCCCAGGGTCTTGTTGTACTGGGCCATTTCCCGCTCGCCCTGGAGGACGTGGACCTCCACGCTGGTCTGGTTGTCGGCGGCGGTGGTGAACACCTGGGATTTCTTGGCGGGGATGGTGGTGTTGCGCTCGATGAGCTTGGTCATCACCGCGCCCTGGGTCTCGATGCCCAGGGACAGGGGGGTCACGTCCAGCAGCAGCAGGCCCTTGGTGTCGCCGGTGAACACGCCGCCCTGGAGGGCCGCGCCCATGGCCACGCACTCGTCGGGGTTGATGCCCTTGAAGCCCTCTTTCCCGGTGAGGCGCTTGACCATGTCCTGCACGGCGGGGATCCGGCTGGAGCCGCCCACCATGAGGACCTTCTGGATGTCATTGCCGGACAGGCCCGCGTCGCTCATGGCCTGACGGACGGGGCCGGCGGTGGCCTCCACCAGGTGGCCGGTGAGCTGGTCGAACTTGGCCCGGGTGAGGGTCAGGTCCAGGTGCTTGGGGCCGGAGGCGTCGGCGGTGATATAGGGCAGGTTGATGGTGGTGCTGGTGACGCCAGACAGCTCGATCTTGGCCTTCTCGGCGGCCTCCTTCAGCCGCTGCATGGCCACCTTGTCGCCGGTGAGGTCGATGCCCTCGGCCTTCTTGAACTCGGCGGCCATCCAGTCCATGACACACTTGTCGAAGTCGTCGCCGCCCAGGCGGTTGTTGCCGGCGGTGGCCAGCACCTCAATGACGCCGTCGCCCACCTCCAGCACGGACACGTCGAAGGTGCCGCCGCCCAGGTCGTACACCATGATCTTCTGGTCGGACTCCTTGTCCACGCCGTAGGCCAGGGCCGCGGCGGTGGGCTCGTTGATGATGCGCTTCACGTCCAGGCCCGCGATCTTGCCCGCGTCCTTAGTGGCCTGGCGCTGGGCGTCGGTGAAGTAGGCGGGGACGGTGATGACCGCCTCGGTGACGGTTTGGCCCAGATAGCTCTCGGCGTCCGCCTTCAGCTTCTGGAGGATCATGGCGGAGATCTCCTGGGGGGTGAGCTTCTTGCCGTCGATGTTCACCCGGTAGTCGCTGCCCATCTCCCGCTTGATGGAGGCGATGGTGCGGTCGGGGTTGGTGATGGCCTGGCGCTTGGCCACCTGGCCCACCATGCGCTCGCCGTCCTTGGAGAAGGCCACCACGGACGGGGTGGTGCGGTTGCCCTCGGCGTTGGGGATGACGACGGCCTCGCCGCCCTCCATCACGGACACGCAGCTGTTGGTGGTGCCTAAATCGATACCGATAATCTTGGACATAATGAATTCCTCCAATTTATTGTAAAGATTGTTTTATACAAATGATATTGGGCGGCCCTAATTCGCCACCTTGACCATGGAGAACCGGATGACCTTTTCCCCGCAGAGGAACCCCTGCTGGAACACCTCTACAATGGTGTTTTCCCCGGCCTCCGGGTCGTCCACGTGCATGACGGCGTTGTGGCGGTTGGGGTCGAAGGCCTCGCCCAGGGCGGGGATCAGCTCCACGCCCAGCCCCGCCAGCGCGTCCTGGAAACCCTTCATGGTCATCTCCACGCCCTTCTTGTAGGCCTCGTCGGCGGTCTCCTGCTTCAGCGCCCGCTCCAGGTTGTCGTACACCGGGAGGAATGCCGCCACGGCCTGGGCTTTCGCCTCGCTCCAGGCGGCCTCCTTCTCCTTGGCGGTGCGCTTGCGGTAGTTGTCGTACTCGGCGGCAAGGCGCAGGTACTTCTCCGCCGCCTCCGCCAGCAGCTTGTCCTGGTCCTCGCCGGGGGGCTCGGGCCCTTCGGGGGCCTGGGCCTCCTGCTGGGCTCCGGCCTGCTGGGTTTCGGCGGCTTCCT
>CATLEJ010000168.1 GCA_949916125.1 uncultured Oscillospiraceae bacterium | reverse complement strand
GAACCCCCTCTTGGATTTGGTAAATCTATTATACTGGCGAACTCACTTTTTACTGTGATGAAATCACATAAGATTTTATGAGGAGGACAAAGAAAAAAGCCCGGACCGTCAACTGACGATCCGGGCCCTTTTCCGTCACCGTTTGCTCAAAATTTTGCCGTACATCTGCCGCTTGTCCCGCTCAAACCGCTGCACCACCAGCGTGACGTGATCCCCGGACTGGAACTCGGAGTCCTCATGCTGGTAGGAGTAGTTGCACATACACACCGTGCCGTCGGGCAGATTGCAGAACACCCCACCGCCGTACTTCCCGGCGATCACCGCGTACCGGCGGCTGCCCACGGGGTGGCGCTGCTCCGCGCCCTCGAAGGGGTTGGTCTCCGTCTCCTTCACCGAAATCAGCAAATCCCGCTGGGCGGCGTCATAGCCCTTCACGATGCAGTCCAGCTCATCGCCGGGGTGGTACTGGGTACGCAGATCGGCGATGGCGGTGTAGCTCAGATCCCGCTGGGTCAGGTCGATGTCATGGCCGTAGCACTCCGCCAGACAGCGGCGCGGTCCCACCGCCAGCAGGCGGCACTTCACCCGGGAGCCCTCCCCGCACAGGTCGGGGCGGTGGGCGAAGAAATACCGCTGGGCACGGGACGCCTGCCGCCGGGACGCGATGGCGTAGCCCCCCTCCCGATCCACCTTGGTGATGATGAAGTCGATGCTGGCGCCCATCATGTTCTGAAGGACGTAGTCCGGGCGGGTCTCCCCCATCCACATCTCGGTGGCAGGGATGTAAACCGGCACCCGGTAGACCAGCACCATCACGCAGTACATGGTGCGCCGCTCCACCCGGCCGGTCTCCCGGTTCCGCACATTCATGGAGTGGGGGTCGGCGCCGATGACCGTGCCGGACAGGGCGCTGTGGCCGCGGAAGGAGGCGTAGATGGAGTTCCACGCCTGCCGTTCCTCTTGGGATAGCCCCCGATCCAACTCGTGGAAGTCCAGGGCGAAGAAGCTCTGGCGCTCCGTCAGGGGCGGCGCGGGGGGCGTGTCCTCACCTGCCCCGGGTTCCGTGGGCGGTGCATCGTCCCCGGCCTGGGCAAAAATCGGATCGGTGGGCGGATCATCCTCCGTAGGCTTGTCCCTATCGGGCCCCGGTTTCTGCACGTCTAAAGGCTGCCCATCCCCCGGCGCGGTGTCGGGCGGCTCCATGGGGGGCGCTTCCTCCGGGCCGCTGTCCGGCGGGGCCGGGGGCGTGGACACGTCTACCGCCATCACCTCCGGGGCATCCCCTTCCCTGTCCCCGGTCAGGTCGGGGGCATCACCGGGTTCCCCAAACTCCGGGAGCAGGCTGCCGCCGGGCGTGCCCATGTCCTGGGGCGGCTCCCCCGATGGGGCGGTGGCTTCCTCCCCAGCCTGCTCCATCAGCTCGGCGGTCTGCTCGGGTTCCTCTGCGGGGGTAATTTTCTTCTTAGGCATAATCAGATCCTCCTTGTGGTGTGATATATCTTCATGGCCCATTGGAGCCATAGAAGCGATGGGAGCCGTCCGGCTGGCGGGCGGCAAAGAAGTGCTTGGGCGGCAGCGTCAGCCCTTTGGGGGGGTCGCCGCTGTCCGCGATCCAAACGATGCGCTCCGCTTTGCTCCGCTCCAGCAGCTCGGTGGGGGCGGCGTCCAGCGAGGCCACGGTGAAGGGCCGGAGCTCATCCCCGCCGTAGGCGAAGCACAGCAGCCGGGGTGGTTCCCGGCTGGCGCTGAACTCCTGGGGCTTGCCCCCGGTGAGCTCAAGCATCACGTCGATGGCCTCCAAACGACGGCTATCCGGATGGGCGTTGGACAGCCAGACCAGCCCATCGTCCATCCGCACATCGGCGGTACCCGCACGCAGCTGACGCAGCATGGCGTCCATGCGGGCCTGAGTGATCTCAAAGCCGTCCTGCTGGAACCGTCCCCGCACCAGGGCATGGAGCTGCCGCCGCCGGACGCAGTTCAGCTTTTTCAGCACATCCAGGATGAATTTCTGCTGTATGGACAAAAACATGGCCGTCACCTCCCGTCTTCTGGGGCCCCCATGTGAACCCAGCGAAGCGGTTCACATGGGGAGAGGAGGAGCGGCGAAGTGAGTGAGCCTTCGGCGTCAGCCGGAGGTGAGGGATACGGAGCCCGCGACGACGAGCGCAGGCCGTTCAAGTAGGGGTCTACCATCAAGTCGCTCTCGCTCTCCGCGATACAGTTGAAAATGGTGACCATAGTGTAGGCGGTGGAGTTCTTCACCGGCTTGTCCAGGTTGGCGTGGAGCTTGACCTCGGCGGCCTGCAAGATCGTGTAATCCAGCAGCTTCAGCCTGGCCCGCACCCGGCTTTGGGGCAGGGTGGCGTTGCCCACCCGGAAGCTGTCCGCGTAGAAAAGCCGCTCAATGGCGTTTTCAAACACCCGGGCGGTTTCGCTGGGGAAACACTGGAGCTCACAGGCGTCCAAAATGCCCGTGAGCTCCGCCTCCTCGCCCGCCCGTCCGTCTGCACGCGTGCGAGGTACAGACGGACTGACATCAGTGTGACTGGGGTAAGTATGACTAAGATCTTTATAACTTGGCCGCGCTTTCTGCGGTTCTGGAACCTCCGATTCTGCGGTTTTAGAAGCGCAGTCTTTGCGGTTCTTGCCGCCCTGATCCTGCGGTTCTTGGGAGGGCGTGGGAAAATCCGAACCGTCAAGAACCTCGGAATCGGTGGTTCTTGAGTCGCCGTCATCTGGGTCTACAAAGGGGGCACTGGTGTAGTCCGGGTCGTCCTGGGGCTCCACGGTAGCCAGGTAAATTTGGTTGGCGTCGCCCCGGCCGCACCGCTTCTCCCAGATCAGATCCAGCTCCTTCAGTGTGCGAAAGGCCGCCGTCACCCGCTGCTCACACACCCGCAGTTCCCTCGCCAGCTCCTTCCGGGGGAAGATGACGAACACCTCCCCGAAGTCGTTCACCCAGCCGTTCCTGCGGGAGAGCTGGAAGCGGTTGAGCAAGAAGGTGTAGGCCACCTTGGCGTCCAAACTCATGCCGGCGTAGCGCGGATCGGAAAACATCCAGCGGGGCATCTGCATATGGTAAATACTCTGCACATCCGTCTGCCGCATGAGCGGGAAGGACGGACGCTCTTTCATAGCTGCGGCCCTCATGAAAATACCTCCATTCGGCGGGCCAACTGGCCCTTGATATTTTGATAAAATTCTGATAAAATAAAGGCAGTAGAAGGAGGGGTTCTTATGATGCACATTCGTCCTGTCTCAGATTTGAGAAACAAGTTTCCCGAAATTGAACAGACAGTATTGAAGAACGGAGAACCCGTTTACTTGACAAAAAACGGCTACGGTTCCATGGTGCTTCTCAGCTTGGAACAGTACGCCGCGCTGACTGATGATGTGGAACTGGCTTTGGATGAGGCGGATAAGGCGGCGGAGCTATCCGATGTGCGCTATTCCGGGCAGGAAGTGTTCAGCCGGGTAAGGGGGCGTATCCGTGAACGGAAGGCGCTATAAGCTGAGTATCCTCCCCCTCTTTGAGGATGACTTGAATGAGATCGTGGACTATATCACCTATCGTTTGAGGAATCCCCTGGCGGCGGAACACCTGGTGGACGAGGTGGAATGGGCCATTGAAGGCCGGCTGGACTGTGCGGAATCCTTTGAACCATACCGCTCCAGCCGTGAGCGCAAATATCCCTATTACCGCATCCAGGTCAAGAATTTCTCCATCTTTTACGTGGTGATCGGCAATACCATGGAAGTGCGCCGTATGATTTACAGCCGGCGCAATTTGAAAGATCTGATTTGAAGCGGCCCTCCGGGATCACCTCCCCGGCGGGCTTTCTTCGTCCTCAACATCTCCGCCCACCACGCCGTCGGGCCCCAGCTCTACCATGCCCAGGCCCTTGTCCTGGTCAGTGAGCTGATACTCCACACCCTGGGACGGGTTGGGTTCATCTTCTTGCTCTAGCTTCTTCGGCGGCGCGGGCGGCTTCTGCCCGGGTACATCCGGCGGGGCCGGCTTTTTTGGCGCCTGCGTCTTTTTCTGTTCCTCCTTCAGCCTCCACTCCGGCGTGTAGTCCGCCACCCGGCAGGACTTCAGCGTGTCATACCCCGGCAGCTCCTCCGGCGTCAGCTTGTAGAACAGCGCCGGCTTCCTGCCCTGGAACAGGGCGATGCACTGGCGACGGTCCAGGCGGAGGATCTCATCCGGCTGCATCAGCTCCCGCTGGGTGTTGCTGCGGGTCTGGGAGTAGGGCCGGGTGTTGCCGTAGACGAAGCCGTACAGCGGCAGCTGGGGCTTGGATTGGCTGGTGAGAGCGATGGTCACCTTGCCGCACTTCTTGGAGATGTAGTCCGCCGAAGTCCAGTCATTGCACCCCATGTAGAGGGTCTGATCGAAGGTGGCCAGCTGGTTCTCCCATTCCTTACCTGGATATTTTTCCTGCCACTGGGACAGGCTCTGCACCACCACCTGGCAGCTCATGTTGAAACCCCGGATGCTGTTGAGGGCGTCGGCGATGCCGTCCATGTAGCCGATGTTGCAGTATTCGTCCAAACAGAAATTCACCAGCACCGGCAGCCTGCCCCCTTTGCCCTCCAGCCGGGCGTAGTCGGACAGCCGGGGCAGGGCCAGCGAAAAGAACAAGGAACTGAGGAAGCGGTAGGCGCTGTCCTGGGCGGAGATGATGACGAAGTAGGCGCAGGGCTTCTGCCCCGGCAGCAGCAGGTCCACATCGTGGTTGCGGGTGATGGCGTCCACCAATTTATTCTGAAAGATAGCGAGCCGGTTGCCCAGGCCAATAGCGATGCTGCCCCACAGGTTTTCCTTAGCCTTGAGGAACAGGCCGTGGTGGCCCTTGGCCGGATGGTCCGGGGGAAGCTGGGCAAGGGTGCGGTTGATGTCCTGGATGCTCTGATGGGCCAACATTTGGTACACGTCCCCCAGCCCCCGCTGTTCGATGGGCAGCAGATTGCCCTTGCCGTCCTTCAGGTTGACAACATAATGAATCAGCGCCATGAGCAGGTTCAGCTCCGCACGGCTCCAGAAGTCGTCCGCCTCCCGTGGGCCGGAGGTATTCTGGATGATGGTATTCGCCACCGTCTGGGCCAGCTGGGGCTCTTTGTCCAGCCCATATAGGCAGTTCCAGCCGTCTGAGTGGGCCATGTCCAGAAAGTTCACCGCCTTGACGTAGTGGCCGTGCTCCTTGAAGTAGGGGGACAGCTTTTCAAAGAGCTCCCCCTTCGAATCTGTTATGTAAACTGATTCCCCGCGCTGGGCGCAGCCCATCAAAAACGGGATGATGAAGCCCCGGGATTTGCCGCTGCCGGGAGCGCCGATGCACAGCAGATTGTTGTTGTCCCCCGGCACCATGCGGTGGGCGGTGTAGAGGGCATACTTGTCCGGGTCATCCGGGCGCTTTTTGTACTTGC
>CATLEJ010000167.1 GCA_949916125.1 uncultured Oscillospiraceae bacterium | reverse complement strand
CGGCCAGATGAAGGGGGAGCACATTCACATCTTCGAGAAGGATCCCACCCCCGGCGGCGCCTGCGACGGGTGGCGGTTCGAGAATGTGGGCTATGTCATGCGGGGCGGCCGGGAGATGGACAACCATTTCGAGGTCATGTGGGATCTGTTCCACTCCATCCCCTCCATTGAGACCGAAGGGGTCAGCGTGCTGGACGAGTACTACTGGCTGAACAAGGAGGATCCCAACTACTCCCTGTGCCGGGCCACCGTCAACCGGGGCCAGGACGCCCACACCGACGGCAAATTCGACGTGTCCGACAAGGCCGCCATGGAGATCATGAAGCTGTTCTTCACCCCTGACGAGCAGCTGTACGACAAGCGGATCACCGACTACTTCGACGAGGAAGTGCTGGACTCCAACTTCTGGCTCTACTGGCGCACCATGTTCGCCTTTGAGAACTGGCATTCCGCCCTGGAGATGAAGCGTTACATCAAACGCTTTATCCACCACATCGGCGGCCTGCCCGACTTCAAGGCCCTGCGCTTCACCCGCTACAACCAGTATGAGTCCATGATCCTGCCCATGGTGAAGTACCTGGAAGGGCATGGCGTCCAGTTCCACTACAACACCAGGGTGGTGAATGTGGAGTTCGACTGTACCCCTGAGCGCAAGCGGGCCAAGCGCATCGAGCTGGCGCGGGAGGGAAAGCAGGAGTTCGTGGATCTGACGGAGAACGACCTGGTGTTCATCACCAACGGTGGCTGCGTGGAGAACTCATCCATGGGCGATCAGCACACCCCCGCCGCCTACAACACCGAGATCAAACCGGGGGGCGGCTGGGATATGTGGCGGAAGATCGCCGCCCAGGATCCCGCCTTCGGCAACCCGGACAAGTTCTGCTCCGACCCGGAGCAGACCAACTGGATGTCCGCCACGGTGGAGACGCTGGATCAGCGGATCATCCCCTATATCACCAGCATCTGCAAGCGGGACCCCTTCACCGGCAGGGTGGTCACCGGCGGCATTGTGACAGTGAAGGATTCCTCCTGGCTGCTGAGCTGGACCATCAACCGTCAGCCCCAGTTCCGGGAGCAGCCCCGTGACCACTGCCTGGTGTGGGTGTACGCCCTGTTCAGCGACGTGCCCGGCGACTATGTGAAAAAGCCCATGCGGGAGTGCACTGGCAAGGAGATCTGCATGGAGTGGCTGTACCACATCGGCGTGCCCGAGGATCAGATCGAGGAGCTGGCGGAGCACAGCGCCAACACGGTGCCGGTGATGATGCCCTATATCGATGCCTTCTTCATGCCCCGCAGCGACACCGACCGGCCCAAGGTTGTGCCCGACGGCGCGGTGAACTTCGCCTTCCTGGGCCAGTTCGCCGAGATCGCCCGGGACACCATCTTCACCACGGAGTACTCCATGCGCACCGGCATGGAGGCGGTATACACCCTGCTGGACGTGGACCGGGGGGTGCCCGAGGTGTGGGGCAGCACCTATGATGTGCGGGATCTGCTGGACGCCACGGTGAAGCTCCGGGACGGGAAGAAGATCACGGAGATGGAGCTGGGGCTGATGGAGAAGCTGGTGCTCCACGAGGCGCTGAAGAAGATTGAGGGCACGGATATTGAGAAGCTGCTGAGGGAATACTATGTGATCTGATCCGGCTGCGCACATCGAAGGATCCGGAGGAACTCCGGCGGCAGCGGGTTTGGGGCCAGGCAGTTCAAGAATAAAGGCCGAATTGGTGCGGAAAGGGATTGCAACAAAGGGCCGGGCGGTATATAATAGAGGCGCGGCCCGAGGTGGCCGGGCGGTGTTGAGTCGGCGCGGGGCGCGGACGGAGACGGAATGGCGGCGAACGAAATGATGGAGACGATCAATGGGAAGGAAGGCGTTCAACTATGTACACTGCTTCTGAAAGACGATATGATACGATGCCCTATAACCGCCTGGGGGTCAGCGGTCTGAAGCTGCCTGCCGTATCATTTGGCTTATGGCACAATTTTGGAAATACCGGCCGCTTTGAAACGATGCGGGAAATGTGCTTTACCGCGTTCGATCATGGCATTACCCACTTTGACCTTGCCAACAACTATGGCCCGCCTGAGGGCACGGCCGAGATCAATTTCGGACGGATTCTAAAAGAAGATTTGGGCGCATACCGTGACGAACTGATCATCTCCACCAAGGCGGGCTATGAGATGTGGCCCGGCCCTTACGGCGACTGGGGCAGCCGGAAGTATCTGCTGGCAAGCCTGGACCAGAGCCTGAAGCGTATGGGCCTTGAATACGTGGACATTTTCTACCATCACCACATGGACCCCAACACCCCCCTGGAGGAGACAATGGGGGCGCTGGCTTCCGCCGTACAGTCCGGCAAGGCGCTGTATGTGGGTCTGTCCAATTATAACGGCGAGCGCCTTCAGCAGGCCGTTGCGATCTTGAATGAGTGGAAGACGCCCTTTGTCATCAATCAAAACTGCTATTCCATTTTTGACCGCACAATCGAACACAATGGTTTGAAGGAGACCGCGGCCAGGCTGGGCAAGGGGATCATCGCCTACTCGCCTCTGGCCCAGGGGCTGCTGACAGACCGCTATCTCAAGGGTATCCCCGCTGACAGCCGGATCATGACCGACGGCCGCTTCCTGAAGGGGAATGATTTGACGGAGCAGAGGTTGAACCAGATCCGGGCGCTGAACGATCTGGCGGCCCAGCGCGGCCAGACCCTGGCGCAGATGGCGCTGGCCTGGATCCTGCGCGACGGCATTGTGGCCAGCGTGCTGGCTGGGGCCTCCCGCCCGGAGCAGATCCTGGACAACATCAAAGCGGCGGAGAATACAAGCTTTACGGCTGACGAACTGGCGCTGATTGAAAAGATTACCGCAGAGCAATAACATTTCTATGGATAAGGCGATGGCTGCCTCTGGCTGGCCCAGAATATGTTTCTATCTCCTTCAATTTACCTGGGGGCTGCCGGTCAATCTTGTCGGCCTGATTGTGTTCCTCTGCTGCCGCGGACGATTTCCCAGCGAACGGTTCCACAACGGCGTCGTCAGCTATTTGCCGGGGAACCGCGGGGGGCTGTCACTGGGCATCTTCATCTTCCTCAGCGTCCGCAGCAGGGAGGAGGGCAGCGGCCTGTGCGCCCACGAATATGGGCACACAATTCAGTGCCTTTTCCTGGGCCCCCTGTATTGGGTGGTGATTGCCGTCCCAAGCGTCATCTGGTATCACTGCTTTGCCGTTTACAGAAAAAAGCACGGCATTTCCTATGACGCCCTTTACTGTGAGCGCTGGGCCACGGCCTGGGGGAAAAGGTGGAGCGCGGGATAGGGGCGCAGACGTGCGGCCCGGGCGGGGGACGCCCGCTGTGCGCCGCAGAAGCTCCCGGATGAGGGCCGTGAACGCCGCCGCACCTTATGGCTCTGGGGCCTCCTGGTGGAGTCGCGACGGGCTGAGCCGGAAACGGCTCAGCCCTTCGTTTTGCGATTCTTGTGGTCCGCCGTCGGGAATACCACTGCCTTGCGCCCATATTGGTCAGCTCTCTTGACAGGGGAGGATCACATATTTGCCGGCCGAGCGGCGGAGGGGGTCGGACAGGATGGCGGGGAGCTCATCCAGCGGGGCAGGGGGGCACATCATAGACTTCACATCCAGCCGCCCGGACTGGATCAGGGCCACCGCCCGCTTCTGGGTGTAGGGGTTGATGTACGAGGCCTTCAGCACGATCTCCCGTTTGAAGAGGTCAAACGGCCGGATTGTGATCTCCTGGGAGGGCTTGGTCAGCCCGAAGAGCATTACGGTGGCCATGGGGGAGGCCAGTTCGATGGCCTGGGCCATCGTCATGGGGCTGCCCACGCACTCAATGACCGTGTCCACCCGGCCGACGCCATGGGCCCGGAGCGCCTGGGCCGCATCCTCCGCCGTGGGGTCAAAGGCCAGGTCCGCGCCCAGCCGGATGGCCAGCGCCCGTTTTTCCGCCACCGGCTCTGAGAGGATGACCGCCGCCGCACCCTTCAGCCGCGCCAGCTGGAGCATGAGAAGGCCGATCATCCCCCCGCCGATGACCAGGACAGTGCTGCCCGCCTCGATCTGGCACTGGTCGATGCCGTGGAGGCAGCAGGCCACCGGCTCGGCCATGGCCGCCTCCAAGTAGGAGAGGCTGTCGGCAATGGGGTAGACCTGGCTGACGGGTACGGCGCAGTATTCCGCAAAGCCGCCGTCCCTGGTGGTGCCGTAGCCGATCATGCCGGTGCAGAAGTGGGCGTGCCCGCTGCGGCAGGCGTCGCACACGCCGCAGTATTTGTTGGGGTCCACACACACCCGGTCTCCCACGGCGAAGCCGTCCACACCGGGCCCAGCCGCGGCGATCTCCCCGGAAAACTCGTGCCCCAGCACAGTGCCCGGCGGGGTCTGGGCAGCCCCCTCGTCGCCCTCAAAGATATGTACATCTGTGCCGCATATGCCACAGGCGCGGACCCGGATGAGCACCTCGCCTTCGGCGGGCGCGGGAATGGGCCGTTCCTCGATCCTCAGATCGTTCCTCCCATAGAAAACAGCTGCTTTCATTGTCTGCCAATCCTTTCCGCCGCGTGGGATTTCAAACCGCGGCAATCCATTGTGTGGTTTTGTGGAGGTGTTTCTTCACGATATTTTTAGTTTTATAATATGTTAAATAAAATATATCATAAAACTTTTTTCTTTTCAACTGTTTTTTTGCAGGTTGTCTATTTTCTCTTCGGATGGATGCCGCTGTTTAAACTTTTTTACCATTGACAAATCGTAAATAATTTGGTTATATAAGGGTGTCACAAATTTTAGAAGAAGTTTTATCAAATGGCGCACCAAACAGGCGTAACGGCTCTGAGGGGGGCGCTGTTTGTCATGACACAGCAGTAGAGGAGAGGACTGTATGAGAGCTACGGGCAGCCATACAGACGTCAAGCGGATGAACCGGATCAATGTGGTCCGGTATCTACTGAGGCACGGCAGCGCGTCCCGGCAGGAACTTGCCACAGCGCTCGGCTTCAGCTTGCCCACGGTGTTCCAGATCGTCACCGATCTGACGGAACGCGGTTTGGTGTGCGAGGTGGGCGAATACGGCTCTACCGGCGGGCGGAAGGCAAAAATTCTGGCGATTCAGGAGGGGAAGCGCTGCGTTGTCGGCGTCGAGGTAACCAAAGGCCATCTCCAGCTGGTGCTTATGGACTTTTCCAAACGGCTTATTGCCGATATTCGCGCCTTGCTTTGGTTGGTAACAGTAGGCGGCATTTTGCTTGCTGCCTACTGCATTCACCGGGGTTATTTGGGTTCTCTGCCCTGGCTTTCTGCTATGGTTGGTCTGCCCTGGACGGCGCACGGCGTGGTTTGCAGCTTTTATCTTAATATGGCTAAAAGCGATCATAAGGAGGGCGGCATTACCTTTGAGAGCGCCAAGGCGCAGGGGTTTATACCGCCGCCAGCAGCAGATAGTTCTGCCGCCAGCCCTC
>CATLEJ010000166.1 GCA_949916125.1 uncultured Oscillospiraceae bacterium | reverse complement strand
TGAAACCACATTGTGCGAGGTGAGCGGTATGGCGGCATGGGACCTGCTGGCGGAGGGCCGCATCCCCCGGATGTACAGGGCAGGACAGCTTGTCTACCTGCAGGGCGCCAGCCCGGACTGCTTTTAGTATCTGGTATCCGGCTCGGTGCGCAGTTTCATCAGCACCCACGCCGGAGAGGAACGGGTGCTGGCCGTCCACCGTTCCGGGAATCTCATGGGGGAGGCGTCCTTCTTTGATGGCTGTCCCCGGGTCACCTCCGCCATGGCGCTGGAGGAATGCCGGATTTTGACGATCAACCGGGAGCAGCTGGACGCCGCCTTCCAGCGCCACCCGGAGCTGGCCATGCCCATGCTCCAGTATTTGGCCCGGACGGTGCGGCTGCTGTCCGACCATGTGGAGACGTCCTCCCTCCCCGCCCAGCAGCGGATCGCCCGCTGGCTTCTGAGCCAGCCCGCCGCGGACGATGGTTCCATCCGGGCCACCCATGAAGGGATCGGGCAGGCGGTGGGCCTGTCCCGGGTGACGGTGAGCCGGGTGCTGGGGGAGCTGGCCGCTCTCGGGCTGGTGGGGCTGGAGTATCGGTCGGTCACGGTTCTGGAACGTGTGCGGCTTGAGGCATTGGTCAGCCCGTGAGCAGCAACAGTTGGAGCGGCGGGGAATCGTCCCCGCCGCTCCCGGTTTTCATAAAATGATGCAGATCAGCCCGCCGGATCCCTCGTTGATGATCCGCTGCAAGGTCTCCCGCAGCTTCTCCCGGGCCTCTTCCGGCATCCGCTTCAGCTTGCCGTTCAAGTCCTCCCCTACCAGCTCGTGGAAGGAGCGCCCAAAGATGTTGGAGTCCCAGATCTTCCCTGTGTCCCCCTCAAACTGCTGGAGCAGGTAGTCCACCATCTCCTCCGACTGCTTCTCGGTGCCCATGATGGGGGAAACCTCTGTCTTGATATCCGCCCGCATCATGTGGATGGACGGGGCCGACGCTTTGAGCCGCACGCCGTACCGTCCCCCCTGCTTGACGATCTCCGGCTCTTCCAGGGTCATCTCCTCAATATTCGGCATGACAATCCCATATCCGGTGGCCTCCACCTGGGCCAGCGCCCCCTCCACCTTCTCATACTTCCGCTTCATGGCTGCCATCTGGGTAAGCTGGTCAATCAGGTCGCCGTCGTCCTGGATTTCCAGCCCGCACTGCTCGGACACGGTGGAATAGAACAGCCCCCGGGGCAGGTCCAGGGTGGCGGTAACCACCCCGCTGCCCATATCCATGCGGTTGAGGACGGCGGAGCTCACCTCATCCCTGTCCCCCATCGCAAGGACTGCGCCCTCCGCATCCCGCAGGCGCTGGAGGCCCTCGGTTTCTTCCCGGATCATGGCGTACAGCCCACTCTTGATGGGGTGGTCAAAGGGCAGCACATCCACCCAGGGGGGTAGGAACAGATCCATCTGCTTCATGGGGAACTCATGAAGCACCGCCCGGATAATTTCGCTCACCGCCCCCTCGTCCAGGGTCAGGCAGTTGGCGGCCAGGCAGGTCACATCGTACCGCTCGGCGATGTCCGCCTGGAGGGTCTGGGCCCGCTCACTGTAGGGCTGGGCGGAGTTGAGCAGCACCATAAAAGGCTTGCCCAGCCCCTTGAGCTCGCTGATGACCCGTTCCTCCGCCTCCAGGTAGTCCTCCCTTGGAATGTCGGCCACCGAACCGTCGGTAGTCACCACGATTCCAATGGTGGAGTGGTCGGTAATCACCTTCTGTGTGCCGAACTCCGCCGCCTCCGTCATGGGGATCTCGTGGTCAAACCAGGGGGTCATCACCATCCGGGGCTGGTCCCCGTCCATCTGCCCCAGGGCGCTGGGCACCATATAGCCCACACAGTCGATGAGCCGGACGGAGAACACCCCGCCGTCCTCCATGGTCATCTCCACCGCGTCCTCGGGGACAAACTTGGGCTCGGCGGTCATCACCACCCGCCCGGAGCCGCTCTGGGGCAGCTCGTCGCGGGCCCTGTCCCGGATGTAGTTGTTCTCAATTTTGGGCAGCACCAGGGTTTCCATAAACCGCTTGATAAAGGTGGATTTCCCTGTGCGGACCGGCCCCACCACGCCGATATAGATGTCGCCCTGGGTGCGCTGGGCGATATCCTCATACAGTTTGTTTTCCAACACTGAACCCTCCTCACCGCATACTCATCTTATGTGTATGGGGATAAGCCATGGAATATGACAAAAGAGTTTGCGGTGTCGGCAAACTCTTTTCGGCTTGGAAAAAGGCTTTTCAGCAAAGCGGGGCGGCGCGGACTTCCGCGCCGCCCCCTTCTCAGCACCGTTTTGCCGGAACAAGCAGCAGCGCCCCGGCCGGGACCTCGGCGGAGGGCAGATTATTTGCGCTGCAAATGTCGCCCACGGTGGAGCCACAGGATTTGGCGATATCCCACAGGGCCTCCCCCTGCTCCACCCTGCGGATCACCACAGAGGGCCGTACCCCCGTCTCCCGGACGGCGCTTGGCTTCAGCTCGGATACAAAGCTCACCTGTTCCTCCCGGAGGGTCGTCCAGGCAAACTCCGCCTCAAAACGCACTTCCAGGCCGCCGGTCACAGGGACGGCGGTGGCCTCCCCCATGGGGCGGCAGGTACACGAGCACGTGCAGCCTGCGGGCAGCTCCGTCCGGCAGGATACCGGGATCTCCACATCCACACCGCACAGCGCCCCATCCTCACTGAGGTAGAGGATGGACGCGGCGGCCTGGGCGGTAAACTCTATGCCGCCCTCCACCGGGGCGGAGGCAACCGAGGTCACCGCCACCGCACAATCCAGAACCTGCCGGGCCGGCACGCCGGACTCGCACAGCTTCCGGGCGGTCTCCCGGCGGCTGGACCGCTCCGCCATAGTGCACAGACGCACCGGCGTGCGCTCCACATCAATGGGCTGCTTGAGGCAATAGGCATCGCTGATCAAGGTCACGGACTGGCGTACCCACAGCGCCGCCTGGGCCAGCGCCTCCAGGGTCACTTCCAGCTCGCCGTCCCGCAGGCGGCAGTCCACGCTTTTCAGCGTTACCGTCACATCCGGTTCCGCTTCCTCGGGGGCCTCCCCCAGGTCCAGGATCTGGGAGTAGGGCAGCTCAAAACGCACCTGGGTCAGCTCATCACCGCCCCAATACAGCACGGCAAGCTGAATATCCCCTTTGAGCACCAGCTTCTTGCCGATGAATTTGGCGTCCATGGCCCCCAGCTCCGTCCGGTAGAGCAGCAGTTCTTCCATTTCCGGCTTGGAGGCCGGGGGACGCAGCACATCGGAAAAAGTGAACAGCTTTTCACACACATCGGGAATCACACAGCATTTGCAGGGGGTAAACAGCTTTTCCACACCGGCCCCTTCGCCGCAGCCCACGTCGCAGCTCAGCTCCTGCCGCTCCTGCCGGTAAGCGGCCGTCCACACTGTCAAGTTCACCCGGACCAGCATCTTTCTGGGGTTAATGGTGCGCGCATCCGCCGACGCCGCCCCCACGGCGGCCTGTACCGGACAGCCGCTGTGGAACTGCGGGTCGTCCCGGACGCACTGGAATGGAATGGAGACGTCCAGCGACCGGGGCATCCCCTCCCCCTCCGGTATGTAAAGAACGGTCACCCGGGCTGTGCCGGACAGCCGGAGGGTGCCCTCCCCCAGCTCTTTATCTTTCAAGAACACCTTTCCCACCGCCGAAACAATGCGGGAGATGTCCGGGCAGGCGTCTGGCACAATGCTCTCCAATGTTTCTTCCTGGGAAAACATTCCCTGGCTGGCGGGCCGGTACCCCTCCATCATAATGCGCTGCAGCTCCATGTCCATAGGCTTCCTCTCCTTGCACGTATTCTGTGTCCACTATATGAGGGGAACGGCCCGGATATGTCATGCCCTTCAGTCCATGTGAAAGATCTTGCGCATCAGGCCGCAGAGTGCCTTCGGAAACTTCACCACCACGACTCGCATGAAAACAGCCCCCTTTCTCACTGCCGGAATCTACTACCAGCATATGAAAAAGGGGGCTGTCCGGTTCCAATCATTTTTTGGGGGCCTCCCAATCTGGGATTCCCTTGGCCTGCTCATACAGACGGACATAACTTTTGTGACGGCTTGGGGCGATTTTCCCCTCTGACACCGCCTCCCGCACGGCGCAGCCCCGCTCCTTCACATGGGCGCACCCCTGAAAACGGCACAGGTCCAGATAGGGGCGAAACTCCCGGAAGGCTGACGCGACCTCCTCCTTGGGGATGGCTTCCAGCTGCTCCACGTCAAAGGAGGAAAACCCCGGGGTGTCCGCCACCAGCCCCCCGCACACCGGGAGCAGCTCCACATGGCGGGTGGTATGACGGCCCCGGCCCAGCTTTTCGCTGACCTCCCCCACCTGCAAACCGAATCCAGGCTGGAGGGCGTTGAGGATACTGGACTTGCCAACACCGGAATTTCCCGTAAAGGCAGATACCTTTCCAGTAAGTGCCGCAGCCAGTTCCCGGACACCATCCCCGGTCTCCGCACTCACCTGGAGGGTGGGGAACCCGGCGCTTCGATAGACCGCCGCAAGCTCCTCCGCCCTGTCCAGGTCGCACTTGTTGAAGCAGATCAGCACCTCGCAGCCCTTCCACTCCGCCATGGCCGCCATGCGGTCAATGAGGAACGGGTCGGTGACTGGGACCGCCCCTGAGGCGATCATCACCATCTGGTCGATATTAGCCACCATGGGGCGGCGGAACTGGTTTTTCCGGGGCAGGATTGTGTTTACCATCCCCGTCCCGTCGTCCAGGCGGGTGATCTCCACACGGTCGCCCACCAGGGGGGTTAGCTTCTGGTGTCGGAGCTTCCCCCGGCCCCTGCATGGGACGGGCTGCCCCTCCCCTGTATCCACATAATAGAACCCGCTGAGCGCCTTGACAATCTGTCCTGTCATGTCCGTGAGAAGTCCACCGGATAGCTGTGTTCCAATATGTCGTTGATATAGATATACACAATCTGCTGGCCGGAGCCCGTGACAGACCGCTTCAGCGTACGGGTGGATTCGGACGCCTCCACCGTCCCGTCAAAAATCAATCTGTCTCCCACCACGATGCGCACATTCACCGAGCCCTCGTAGCCGTTGAGATCCACCGTAATGATCTCGGTGCCGCTGGGCAGCCCCACATCCTGGGTCGCCTGCGGGGTGGGCTCCGCGGTGGGTGGCGGCTGGGTAGCGGGCGGTTCAGTGGCCGGCGGCTCGGTGGCCGGCGGCTCCGTCTCCGGGGGCACGGTCTCCTCCGGGCCAGAGCTCACCCAGAAATCAATCACGGTGCCCTTATCCACTTCCCGGTTAGCCGGGACACTCTGCCAGGTCACTCGTCCCTCCGGATACTCGTCGCTGGGGAAATAGTCCACCTTGCCCCGAATCAGACCCATGCTGCTCAGCTGCCGCTCTACGTCCTCAAACTTGCTGTTGACAAAGGGGGGCACCATCACCTTCGGAATCTCCGGCCCCTTGCTGATGACCAGGACGACCTTATCGCCCTTCT
>CATLEJ010000165.1 GCA_949916125.1 uncultured Oscillospiraceae bacterium | reverse complement strand
CCGACGAACAGCACCGGTTCGGCGTGGCCCAGCGGGCGGCATTAGCCGCCAAAAGCGGAAGGGACCCGGCGCGAGCCGGGACGGCGCGTGAAGCGCCGCACGAGTGTTTTGCCGCAGGCAAAGCCTCGGCGCAGGGCGAATTCATTTCGCCCGAGCATTTTCATAATAGTGGGGCCCCCGGGCGGGCCGAAGGCCCGTCCGGGACGCCGCCGCCCCATGTGCTGGTCATGTCCGCCACCCCCATCCCCCGGACGCTGGCCCTCATCATTTACGGCGATCTGGACGTGTCCGTCATGGACGAGCTGCCGCCGGGCCGCACCCCCGTGGCCACCTATGCCGTGGGAGAGGACAAGCGGCAGCGGATGTACGGCTTTGTCCGCAGGCAGGTGGGCGAGGGGCGGCAGGTCTATATCGTCTGCCCCGCCGTGGAGGAAAACGGCGGCGGCTGGGAGGACGGCCCGGCCATGGACCTGAAGGCGGTGACCGCCTACGCCAAGGAGCTGCGGGAGCGGGTGTTCCCCGACCTGCGGGTGGGCCTCGTCCACGGCAGGCTGAAGCCGAAGGACAAGGAGGCGGTGATGGCCGCCTTTGCCGGGGGGGAGCTGGACGTGCTGGTGTCCACCACCGTGATCGAGGTGGGGGTGGACGTGCCCAACGCGTCCCTGATGATCATTGAAAACGCGGAGCGGTTCGGGCTGAGCCAGCTCCACCAGCTCCGGGGCCGGGTGGGCCGGGGGAAGCACCAGAGCTATTGCGTGCTGATGACCGCCAGCCGCAGCGAGACGGCCCGGGAGCGGCTGCGGGCGCTGTGCGCCACCAACGACGGCTTCCAAATCGCGGAGGAGGACCTGCGCCTGCGGGGCCCCGGCGACTTTTTCGGCAGGCGGCAGCACGGACTGCCCCAGCTGAAGGTGGCGGATTTTGCCGCCGACATGGAGCTGCTGAAGGAGGCCCGGGCCGCGGCGGAGGAGCTGGTCGCCGCCGACCCGGACCTGAAACGGCCCGCCCACCGCCTGCTGAAAAAGCGGGTGCGGGAGCTGTTTGAAGAGAACGAGTCGCTGTTTAACTGAGGAAAAAGCCTGTAAGGAGAATGTGATGATGAAACGGTTGACCATCGGGATGCTGGCCCATGTGGACGCGGGGAAAACCACCCTGTCCGAGGCCATGCTCTACCGCGCCGGGGAGGTGCGCAGGCTGGGCCGGGTGGACCATGGGGACGCCTTTCTGGACACCGACCCCCAGGAGCGGGAGCGGGGGATCACCATTTTCTCCAAGCAGGCCCGGCTGAATTGGAAGGGCTGTGAGCTCACCCTGCTGGACACCCCCGGCCACGTGGACTTCTCCGCCGAGGCGGAGCGGGCGGTGCAGGTGCTGGACTACGCCGTGCTGCTGGTGAGCGGGGCGGACGGGGTGCAGGGCCACACCGAGACCCTGTGGCGGCTGCTGGCGCGGCACGGCGTGCCCACCTTCCTGTTCCTCAACAAAATGGACCAGCCGGGCACGGACCGGGGCAGGCTGCTGGCCCAGCTGCGGGAGCGCCTGTCCGACGGCTGCGCCGATTTCTCGGGCCCGTGGGACGAGGTGCTGGAGCACGCCGCCCTGTGCGACGAGGAGCGGATGGAGCGCTACCTGGAGACGGGGGAGCTGTCCCTGGACGA
This sequence comes from uncultured Oscillospiraceae bacterium, assembly GCA_949916125.1. Taxonomy (GTDB): domain Bacteria; phylum Bacillota; class Clostridia; order Oscillospirales; family Oscillospiraceae; genus Enterenecus. Next base: position 3,862 of record CATLEJ010000165.1, on the reverse strand, counting down.
CCTGTCCGCCCTGATCGTGGAGCGGAAGCTGTTCCCCTGCTTTTTCGGCTCGGCGCTGAAGGTGGAGGGGGTGGACGCGCTGCTGGACGTCCTGGCGCGCTGTACGCTGGAGCCCGATTGGCCGGCCGAGTTTGCCGCGCGGGTGTTCAAAATCGGCCGGGACGACAGGGGGGAGCGGCTCACCTTTTTGAAGGTCACAGGCGGCGTTTTGCGGGTGCGGGACGTGGTGAAGGGCCCCGGCTGGGAGGAAAAGGCCACCCAGCTGCGGTGCTACTCCGGGGCGAAGTTCACCCCGGTGGAGGAGGCCCCGGCGGGGACGGTGTGCGCCGTCACCGGGTTGAGCCGCACCTGTGCGGGCCAGGGTCTGGGCGGGGAGGCGGACTGGGCCGGGCCGGAGCTGGAGCCGGTGCTGGCCTATCAGGTGCTGCCCCGGGCGGGGGGCGACGCGCACACCCTGCTGGCACAGCTCCGGGTGCTGGAGGAGGAGGATCCCCAGCTCCGGGTGGAATGGGACGAGGGACTGGGGGAGATCCGGGTACACCTCATGGGCGAGGTGCAGCTGGAGGTGTTGTCCCGGCTGCTGGAGCGGCGGTTTGGGACGCAGGTGGACTTCGGCCCCGGGCGCATTGTGTACCTTGAGACCATCGAGGCCCCGGTGGAGGGGGTGGGCCACTTCGAGCCCCTGCGCCATTACGCCGAGGTCCACCTCCTGCTGGAGCCCCTAAAGCGGGGGGCGGGGCTGGAGCTGGACACCGCCTGCGACCAGAACGTGCTGGACGGCCACTGGCAGCGGCTCATCCTCACCCACCTGATGGAAAAGGAGCACCGGGGGGTGCTGACGGGGGCCCCCATTACGGACATGAAGCTCACCCTGCTGACGGGCCGGGCCCATCTGAAGCACACCGAGGGGGGCGATTTCCGGCAGGCCACCTACCGGGCGGTGCGGCAGGGTCTGATGGGCGCCAAAAGCGTGCTGCTGGAGCCGTGGTACGCCTTCCGGCTGGAGGTGCCCGCCGGGAACGTGGGCCGGGCCATGACGGATTTACAGCGCATGGGGGCGGAGTTCCAGCCCCCGGAACAGCGCGGGGAGACGGCGGCCCTGGCCGGCAGCGTCCCGGTGTCCGAGGTGGGCGGCTACTGGACGCAGGTGGCGGCGTATACCGGGGGGCGCGGGCGGTTTTCCTGCTCGGTGGAGGGCTACCGACCCTGCCACAACGCCGACGAGGTGATTGCCGCCGCAGGCTACGATCCGGAGCGGGATGCGGACAACCCGTCCGGTTCGGTGTTCTGCGCCCACGGGGCGGGCTTTCACGTACCCTGGAACCAGGTGCGGGAGCATATGGACCTGGACAGCGGCTGGCGGGGCCCGGAAGAACGCCCCGCCGCGCAGGAGGCCGCCCCCGCCCCCCGGCAGCCCATGAGCTACGAGTCACGGGCGGCGCTGGACAAGGAGCTGGAGGCCATTTTCCAGCGGGCCTACGGGCCGGTGAAGCCCCATGCCTTCCGGCCCGTGCAGAAGCCCGCCGCCCCGAAGCCAAAGCCGTGGAAGGGGCTGAGGGTGCGGGACGGGGACGACTATCTGCTGGTGGACGGCTATAACATCATCCACGCGTGGGACGGGCTGCGGGCCATCGCGCGGCAGGACCTGGACGGGGCCCGGGCGCGGCTGATCGACCGGCTGCGCAACTACCAGGGGTGGAAAAAGTGCAGGGTGATCGTGGTATTCGACGCCTACAAAGTGAAGGGCAGCCCCGGCAGCGTGGAGCGGGCGGGGGATGTGTACGTGGTGTACACAAAAGAGGCGGAGACGGCGGATATGTATATCGAAAAGACCACCTACGCCCTGGCCAGGGAGCGCCGGGAGCACCGGGTGCGGGTGGCCACCTCCGACGGGCTGGAGCAGATGATTATTCTGGGCCACGGGGCGGTGCGTATGTCCGCCGCCGAGCTGGAGTTTGAGGTGGCGCAGGCGGAGGCGGAGATACGCCGGGCCATCGGAGAGGGATAGGGGGCTGGGCCGGGGACAAACGGCATGATACAAAAAACCCCGCCCAGGCCAGCGGCCCGGGCGGGGTTGCTTTTTGTGTTCAGGCGTGATCCCGGCTGTAGAAATAGCGCTCCCGGTCCATGACGTGGGTGCGCAGATAATCTGCCCAGCGGCTGTATTCCCCGTAGGCGAAGTGGCAGCCGTCGTTGGCCAGCTCGGCGGGCAGCTGGCCGTCCGCCCCGGTGTACACCTCGGCGGTGTTCAGCAGCACCACCCGCTTTTCCGCCGCTACGCGGACAATGGCGTCGTTAAACTGCTTCAGGTTGGCGTTGTTGATGTAATCGGGCAGCTTGTTGGCCCGGCACATGGCGTCGTTCAGCGGCGGCATGATCTGGAGGTATACCACCGCCTCCGGCTGGGCGGCCAGCACCTTGTCGACGAACTCCGCCAGGCCCTGCTCATAGCTCTCGGCGGGGTAGCCCAGCTCGTTGACGCCGATCATGACGTACACCGAGCGGTAGCTCCGCTTGCCCAGCGCCCCGATCAGCGTATACTTCTGGCCGTCCACCTCGGCGATTTTGTAGTCCTCGTTGTCCACCCGGAACACGTTCATGCCGTTGGCGTGGTAATAGGTGCCGTGCTTCAGTCCGCCGAACAGGTGCAGCCCCTCGGTGCGGGAATCGCCCAGGAACACCGCGTCGTCAAAAAAGCTGTCGTCCGCCACGGGCTCGCTCTCCTCCAGCGGGGCGCCGAACTGGTACACCGGCCAAGGCAAAGGGGTGGGCGTGGGCACAGGTTCCGGCGTAGGTTCCGGCGTGGCGGCGGGCTCCGGCGTGGCCGGGGCGGATACGGAGTGCTCCGGCGGGGCGGAACTGGTGACGGCGGCGGGGCCGGAACAGCCCGCCAGCAGGGAAAGGGCCAGTACGGCGGCGGAAAACGACAGCTTGCGGCTCATTTTGACAAGAACTCCTTTTTTTATACTTCCGCCCTATGGTAGCACTGCCGCAGTCCAGTGTCAAGGCCGCAAAGGTAACAAAACAGCGTCAAAAGGGTAACAGGGCCCTACCGCCTCATCCGCCGCCGGATTTCCAGCACCGACGACACCATCAGCAGCCCCAGCGCGATGCACCCGGCGATGCCGAAGGTGCGGAAAAAGGTCTCCCAGAACAGGTCCGTATCCCCCCGGATGCCGTGGTCCATGGCCTGGTAGATGGTGAGCCCCGGCACCAGCGGGAACAGGGCGATGGTGGAATAGGACGTGGCCGGGCACTTGCGCACACGGGCCATGGCCTCCGCGTACACCGCCACCGCCACGGCGGCGATCAGGGTGGCCCAGAAGGGGTTCCCGCCCAGGGATATGACGATCAGGTACACCGCCCAGCCCCCCGCACCCCCCAGGCAGCACAGCAGCGCCCCTGTCCCCTGGACGTTCAGGCCGGGGCAGAAGCCCAGGCAGCCCAGGAAGGCGAACAGGCAGCACAGCGGCCCGGCGTAGCTGGTGGTGGACAGGACGCCGGCGCCGTCAAACAGACGGTGGTACAGCGCCATGGCCGCGCCGGTGCCCAGGGCGATGGCCCCCGCCGACAGCACCGCCCGGGCAAAGGTGGCCAGCCCCGCCATCATGTCCCCGGTGAGCAGGTCGCTCATGAAGCTGGTGAACACCAGGCCGGGCACCAGCACCATGATGGCCCCGGCGATGGTCACCTCAATATTGACGGGCGCGCCCAGGGCCAGCAGCGCGTACGCCGTCAGCCCCAGCAGAAACGCCGCGCTCAGCGTGGCGATAAACCCGTTGGCCCGCAGCCGGTCCAGCAGGAGCAGCCCCGCCCCCGCCGCCAGCCCCGCCAGCCCCGCCGCCGCGGCCTCCCCCCAGCC
>CATLEJ010000164.1 GCA_949916125.1 uncultured Oscillospiraceae bacterium | reverse complement strand
TTGGTGCTATTGTATTTGGGGACGCCCAGGCGCTGGCGGATCTGAACGCCATCACCCACCGGCACATCCTGGCCGAGCTGGGCCGCCGCATCGCCCAGGCGGAGGGGGAGGGCCGCCCCGCCATCGCCCTGGACGCCATCGCCCTCATTGAGAGCGGGGCGGGGGCGCTGTGCGATACCACCGTGGCCGTCACCGCGCCAGAGAAGCTTCGGGCGGCCCGGATCATGGCCCGGGAGGGCATTTCCGAGGACTACGCCCGGGCGCGGATCGCGGCCCAGAAGCCGGCTTCCTGGTTTGAGGAACGCTGTGCCCACACCCTGCGCAACGACGGGGAGCGGGCCGCGCTGGAGGCCCAGGCCCGGGCATTGTTCAAGTCAATTCTTTGCAAGGAGGATTCATAAACATGGAAGAAAAAACGCCGGGGCAGCAGCTGCGGGAGGCGCTGCTGAACCAGAAGAAAAATGGCTGGGACGTGGTGGACGAGGCCACGGAAAAGGCCATTTTTGACTACTGCGAGGGCTACAAGGCCTTCCTGGACAGGGGCAAGACGGAGCGGGACTGCGTGGACTACGCCGTGGAGCTGGCCGAGGCCGCGGGCTTCGTCCCCTTTGAGCGGGGCATGGAGCTCCAGCCGGGGACCAGGGTCTACCGGGTGAACCGGGGCCGGGCAATCAACCTGGCCGTTATGGGCTCCGCGCCGCTGGATCAGGGTGTGTCCATCAGCGCCTCCCACATCGACAGCCCCCGGCTGGATCTGAAGCCCTCCCCGCTGTACGAGGACAGCGAGCTGGCCTTCCTGAAGACCCACTACTACGGCGGCATCCGCAAGTACCAGTGGGTGACCATCCCCCTGGAGCTGCGGGGCGTGGTGGCCATGAAGGACGGCTCCATCGTCCACGTGTCCGTGGGCTCCCACCCCGGCGACCCCCTGTTCACCATCGACGACCTGCTGCCCCACCTGGGGGCGGAGCAGGCCAAGAAGCCCCTGGGGGAGGCCATCCCCGCCGAGACGCTGAACATCCTGGTGGGCAGCCGTCCCCTGAAGGACGACGACGGCAAGGACCGGGTGAAGCTGGCGGTGATGAAGCTGCTGTACGACCACTACGGCATCCGGGAGACGGACTTCATCTCCGCCGAGATCGAGGCCGTCCCCGCCTTCAACGCCGTGGACATCGGCTTTGACCGCTCCCTCATCGGGGCCTACGGCCACGACGACCGGGTGTGCGGCTACGCCGGGCTGAAGGCCCTGCTGGACCTGGAGGGCGTGCCCGTGCGCACCGCCGTGTGCGTGCTGGCGGACAAGGAGGAGATCGGCTCCGAGGGCGTGTCCGGGATGCAGTCGGCCTTCTTTGAGACGTTTATGGGCGACCTGTGCGCCAGCCAGAAGGTGCCCCTGCGGGTGTGCCTGGAGAAGTCCTTCTGCCTGTCCACCGACGTGACGGCGGCCTACGACCCCAACTTCGCGGTGAATATGGTGTATGAGAAGCGCAACTCCGCCTTTGTGAACTACGGCGTGGGCCTGTGCAAGTACACCGGCTCCCGGGGCAAGGGCGGCGCCTCCGACGCCGGGGCGGAGGTGGTGGCCTATGTGCGCCGCCTGCTGGACGACCGGGGCATTTTGTGGCAGATGGCGGAGCTGGGCGCCACCGACAAGGGCGGCGGCGGCACCGTGGCCTGCTATATGGCCAACCGGAACATCGACACGCTGGACGCGGGGGTGCCCGTGCTGAGTATGCACGCCCCCTTCGAGACGGTGTCCAAGCTGGACTGCTATATGACCTACGCCGCCTGCAAGGCGGTGTACGAGGGCTGACGGCTATAAAAATTCCCCATGCGCTTTGCGCATGGGGAATTTTTATAGCCGGCGCACGGGCTTTTCCGCTGTTTGAAAATCGGGATTGACCGATTTTCAAGTGGGCTGACGATATTGGTACCGGCCCCCGCCGTGCCGCTCCCTGCGGAAGCAGACGTCGCACAGCCGCCCCCGGTGGTGCAGGGGCAGGGCCTTGCCGCACCGGGCGCAGAAGCGGATGTTGTTGCGCAGCCGGTGGAGCAGGATCTCGTTGATCTCGTCCGCCACCTGTTCCCGGGTGTCGTACAGCCTGTCCTCGTCCACCGGGCAGCCGAAGGCCTTGGAAAAGGAGAAGTAGAGATCCAGCTTCCGGTAGTACAGCTCCAGCTCGGGCAGGGTGGGGTCGCCCTCCGGCACGCCGGGCTGCTCGATGGGCTGGTCGGCCTGCCAGCGGTGGAGAAGCTGGAAAAACAGGTCGCGCAGGGCGTCCTCCGTCTCGTCGAAGGGGATGTTGGCGGCCCGCAGCTCCTGCTCCTTTGTGAGGACAAAGCCCATTTCCCGCATTTTGGAGATGATGGTGATATACCGGGAGATGTCCAGCCTGCGGTACGGCTCCACCGTGGGCATCCGGTTCCACTGGGTCAGCACCTCCAGCAGGTCGAAATCCACCTGGAGCACCAGGTCGGAAAACCCGGCTACGGCATATTCCAGCGGGGGGATGACGGCCTCCAGCCCTGCCCGGATGGCGGCCAGGTTCTGGGTGGCCCCCACCCAGCCCTTGCCGTACATCCCGAACCGGCCCGCCCGGCCCGCGATCTGTTTGATCTCTTCGGGCTTCAGGTCTCGGCGCTCCACGCCGTCGAACTTCTCCGTCTCCATGAAGATGATGCGCCGGATGGGCAGATTGAGCCCCATGCCGATGGCGTCGGTGGACACGACGTATTCCATCTCGCCGTTGAGAAAGCCCTCCATCTGCTTGCGCCTGGTGGAGTAGGGCAGGGCCCCGTAGATGATGGCGGGCTCCCTGCCGCTCTGGCGCAGATCCTCCGCCACGCTGAGCACCCCCACCTTGGAGAAGGTGATGAGCGCGTCCCCCGGCTGCACCCGCTGGTAGTCGATGGGGTGGGACATACACACCAGCGGCGTGGTGCGCCTGTGTTCCTCCACCTCCACGCTGTCGCCGCAGCTCTCGATGAGGCGGATGAGCAGCTCCTTTGCCTCCGGGGCGGCGCACAGGTGAACCTCCGGGGCCAGCACGCCTAAAATGGCCCGGGTCCAGGCGTAGCCCCGCTGCCCGTCGGCGATCATCTGGCACTCGTCGATCACCGCCACGTCGCACCGGCGCTTCAGGTCCAGCTTTTCCGCTGTGGCGGCGATGTGGGTGTCGCCCTCCCGGAAATCCTCTTCCTCGCCGGTGGACAGGGAGCAGTCCACCCCCGCGTCCAGCAGCGTCTCCTGGGCCTCCAGGGCCAGCAGGCGCAGGGGGGCCAGGTAGACGCCGGTTTTGGCCCGGATCAGCCGCTGGAAGCCGGCGTAGGTCTTGCCGGTGTTGGTGCCCCCCAGGTGGAGGATGAAGCGGCGGTGCATGGCGCGGGCCTCCGGGTACTCGTCCTTGGGGTTCAAGGCGATGAGCAGGGACAGGCTGGTGCGGATGACCTGGGGGACGTACCACACCGACCACACCGTGCCCAGCCCCTCGCTGAGAAGCTGGGCGGCGGGGAAGCCTTCGGCCCGGAGCAGGGCGTCCGGGTCGGCCTCCGGCTGGACGGCGGCAAAATCGGCCAGCACCTGCCGGGCGGCGCAGTACAGCACCTCAGGGTAGCGGGCGAGAAGCCGCCGGACGGAGGGGTGGTTGGGGTGGCAGTTCATCCAGGACCCGGCCCGGAGGAGGTTTTTCAAAAGCTCCGGCAGGCGCTTGGGGTCGCACCGCTGCTCCAGGGCGAGGAACTCGTCCAGCCAGGCGGCGGCCTGGGCGGCCCGCAGCCGGCTTTTGGCGGCGGCGGGCATCCGGGCGAGGATGCCGGCGTGGTAGTGCGCCGCCAGAAGCCAGGGGAGGCTTTCGTCCCGCGCCGCCGCGTCCCATGCCCGGGCCAGCAGGGTGCGGATGTGCCCGGTGTCCGGGGCGGGGGACGGGACGGCGCCGGGGGACGGCTCCGCCGCCCGGGCGGTGCAGCGGGGGTCCTGTTCCGCCAGCAGCACGTCCCCCTTGGCCCAGGCGGGGACGGAGTGCTCGCCCCGGGGAAAGTAGCGCGGCCTGGGGAGCAGCTCCCGGATCAGCTCGTTGGTCCAGCCCCGGCGTTTCAGCAGGGAGGCGGTCAGATATTTCCCACGGCTGCGGCCCGGCATGGTGATTCCTCCTTCTGCGGCGGGTGAGCCGCGGGGCCGCTGCGGGGCCCCGCGGCAGATTCCGCTGTCGGCTTGAAATGGGTCGTGTGTGAACGAAACTGCTTTGCCTGCGAAGCCCGCGGCAGGCCGCCTCACGGCCCCTGCGGCGCAGGCTGCAAAAATCCTTTGAAGTGCGGTGACTATAGTATAGCCCGAAACGGGGAGAACTTCAACGGCAGATTTTGTGCGGCGGGTGGGGCCGTTTACCCTATTCTGCTGTTGCGGCCGCCGGATTCTTGTATTATAATCAGAACAATATCTGTGCCGTCTGAGGCAGAGGGGAGAACATCGATGGATTTTACGGAGATTTACGCACTGCGGCGGGCCCTGCACGGCTGCCCAGAGCAGTCCGGGCAGGAAAACCGGACCCGGGCAATGCTGGTGGAGTTTCTGACGGAACGCACCGGGCTGGAGCTGTACCCCTGCGGGGCGGGGTTTTACGCAGCCCACCGGGAGCCGGAGGGCGGGAAGCCCTCCATAGCCCTGCGGGCGGACTATGACGCGCTGGCCCTGCCGGGCGGAGGGGCGGCCCATCTCTGCGGACACGACGGACACGCCGCCGCCCTGTGCGGCACGGCCCTCTCTGTGGAGGGGGAGAGTCTGGGCCGGGATGTGTTTTTCCTGTTCCAGCCCGCCGAGGAGACCGGGGCCGGGGCCATGGGGTGCCTGGAGCTCTTTGAGAGGGAGCGGGTGGAGCGGATTTACGGGGCCCACAACCTGCCCGGCTTCCCGCTGGGGCAGGTGTTCACCCGGCCGGGGACCTTTGCCTGCGCCTCCCGGGGGTTGACGCTGCTGTTCCTGGGAAAGCCCACCCACGCCGCCTACCCGGAGCACGGGGTGTCGCCCGCCCAGGGGGTGGGGCGGCTGTTGTGCGCCCTGCCCGGGCTGGCGGACCCCACCCGGTATGGCGGCATGACCCTGTGCACCGTCGTCGGGGCGGAGATGGGGGAGCGGGCCTTCGGCACCGCCGCCGCCCGGGCCGAGGTGTGGCTCACCCTCCGGGCGGAGCGGGACGAGGATCTGGAGAAGCTCTTTGGGGAGATCCTGCGGCTTGCGGGGGCACTGGCGGAGGAGTACGGGCTGGCCTTTGACCACCGGGTCCAGGACGTGTTCCCCGCCACCGTGAACCATCCGGAGTGCGCCCGGGAGGTGCTGGACCGGTGCGGGGGCAGGGAGCTGGACGTCCCCATGCGCTGGAGCGAGGACTTCGGCCACTATCTGCGCCGCTGCCCCGGCGCGTTCTTCGGCATCGGGGCGGGGGAGGGCTGCCCGCCCCTGCACACCGAACGCTATGCGTACCCGGACGCCCTGCTGGAGCCCGCTGTGGCGGCGTTCCGGGCGATTTTGCTGGGATAAACGGA
>CATLEJ010000163.1 GCA_949916125.1 uncultured Oscillospiraceae bacterium | reverse complement strand
CCCCCACCTGCCCCCACATGGAGGACACGGTGACGATGGAGCCGGTTTTCCGCGAGAGCATATGGGGCAGCACCGCCCGGCAGCAGTGGTGGACGCCGTCCACGTTGACGGCAAACAAACGCCGCCATTCGTCCTCGTCAATTTGACTGATGAGGCCCAGATGGGAAATCCCGGCGGCACAAACCAAAATGTCAAGTTGACAAAATTTTTCTAACACATTGTCAACCATCCGTTCCACCTGGGCGGGGTAGGCCACGTCGGCCTGCACCGCCATGACAGGCACGCCGGCGGCGGACAGCTCCCGGACCAGGGCGTCCGCCCTGTCCCCGCCCCGGCAGTAGCCGATGGCGGTCCCCCAGCCCCGCCGGGCGAACAGCCGGGCGGCGGCGGCCCCGATGCCCCGGGAGCCGCCGGTGATCAGCGCGTATTTCATCAGGTAGTCCCCCTCGCGCGGGAGGGGCCGGGATCCCGGCCGTCCCGCATTATTGCCGGTCGATTCTATCATATAAGGTAGGCGGGGGAAACGCAAGGCAAAAATATGTCGGAAGGGGCCGCAGGCCGGGATGGCCGGGGCGTTTCGTGAAGCTGCACAGACGGCCCCCTTGAAAATCACCCAAAACTGTGAAAAAACTTTGGGATTCCGGCGGAAAAGTGCTTGACTTTCCGGTGAGCCTGTTGTAAAATGGTCAAGCGCCTGTCAAAGGGCGCACTGCGATGATGCGGGAGATTGCTTGCGATAAGCGAGGTAACTTCCGCGGAGTATGTCCGTATAATCGGGCGGCTGAGAGGCTCATGCCACGGCGTATATCGCCTTGGGTGGGTAGAACCGGCCTGCTTTGCGCCGGTTTTATTCATGCCGGGGAGTGATACGCACGGAAACGTGTATGGGAATCTCACCCTGCCGTACGGAGAAAAGGACGCAGTACCACAAACGTCACTTCGTATCAAGGAGGAAAACACATGGCAGCTCAGAAAGAAATGATCCGCATCCGGCTGAAGGCCTATGACCATCAGCTCATCGACCAGGCCGCCGAGAAAATCGTCGACACCGCCAAGCGCAGCGGCGCCGAGGTCTCCGGCCCCATCCCCCTGCCCACCAGGAAGGAGATCGTCACCATCCTTCGCTCCGTCCACGTGAACAAGGACTCCCGGGAGCAGTTCGAGCGCCGCACCCACAAGCGGCTCATCGACGTGATCAAGCCCTCCCCCAAGACCGTGGAGGCGCTGATGAGCCTGGAGCTCCCCGCCGGCGTGGATATTGAGATTAAGCTGTAAGGAAGCGCGGAGAAACGGGCTGCTGAGGGGCTAACTTCGGAGCGGAGCAAAAAACGGCGGGCGGCAAAGCCGCACAGAGTTTTTTGCGCAGTCGGAGGAGTTAGAACCCGAAGCGACCAGGCCGTTTCGCAGCGTGACAACAGCGCGCAACCAAGTTTGTACCGCAGTCCGCCGCGTTTTGAGGCGGACGGGTCACGTTGGAAAACCAATGGGAGCCCAATGCCCACGTTTTTCAACCAATAACCTAAATAAGGAGGAATACACATGGAAAAGGCCATCATCGGCAAGAAGGTGGGTATGACCCAGATCTTCGACGAAGCCGGTAAGGTCATCCCGGTCACCGTCATCCAGGCGGGCCCCTGCACCGTGGTGCAGAAGAAGACCGAGGAAAAGGACGGCTACACCGCCGTCCAGCTGGGATTTGAGGAAGTCCCGGAGAAGAAGCTGTCCAAGCCCGAGGCGGGCCACAGCAAGAAGGCCGGCAAGTGCCTGCGGGTGCTCAAGGAGTTCAAGCTGGACAAGGCCGACGAGCTCAACGTGGGCGACCAGCTCACCGCCACCGTGTTCGCCCCCGGCGACCGGGTGGACATCACCGGCATCAGTAAGGGCCACGGCTACCAGGGCGCGGTGAAGCGCTGCGGCGGCCACGTCCAGAAGAAGTCCCACGGCGGCGGCCCTGTCCACCGCCACTCCGGCTCCATGGGCTCCAGCACCGACCCCTCCCGGATCTTCAAGGGGCACAACGGCGCCGGCCAGATGGGCAACGAGCAGGTCACCGTCATCAACCTGGACGTGGTGCAGGTGGATGAGGAGCTGGGCGTCATCGCCGTGCGCGGCGCGGTGCCCGGACCCCGGGGCGGCGTGGTCGCCCTGCGTACCAGCGTCAAGAAGGTCGCCGAGAAGCACGCCACCGAGGCCGGGCGCGTCAATCCCCAGAAGCAGTCCGCCCGTGTCAACCCGCAGAAGGCCTCTGCGCGTAACAAGTGAGAAAGGAGAGAATGACAAATGCCTAAAGCGAACCTTTATAATATGGCCGGTAAGCAGATCGGCGAGGTCGAGCTCTCCGAGGCCGTGTTCGGTATTGAGCCCAACCAGTCCGTGGTGCACGACGTGGTCAAGAACCACTTGGCCAACTGCCGGCAGGGCACCCAGAGCAGCCTGACCCGGGCCGAGGTGTCCGGCGGCGGCAAGAAGCCCTGGCGCCAGAAGGGCACCGGCCACGCCCGTCAGGGCTCCACCCGGGCCCCCCAGTGGACCCACGGCGGCATCGTGTTCGCCCCCAAGCCCCGCACTTACCGCTACACCCTCAACAAGAAGGTGCGCCGGCTGGCCCTGAAGTCCGCGCTGAGCGCCAAGGCCGCCGCCGGCAACGTGCTGGTGGTTGACAAGCTGGAGATGGGCGAGATCAAGACCAAGACCTTCCAGGGCTTCCTGAACGCCGTGGAGTCCAAGAAGGCCGTCGTCGTCACCAGCGACTCCAACGTGGTGCTGTCCGCCCGGAACATCCCCGGCGTGGTCACCAGCCCCGCCAACCTCATCAACGTCTACGACATCGTCAACGCCAACCAGGTCATCATCGACCAGGCCGCGCTGGCCGCCATCGAGGAGGTGTTCGCCTGATGAAGACCGCATACGACATCATCAAGCGCCCCATCATCACCGAGCAGTCCATGGCCGCCGCCGCCGAGAAGAAGTACACCTTCGAGGTGGCCAAGGACGCCAACAAGATTGAGATCGCCAAGGCGTGCGAGGAGATCTTCGGCGTGAAGGTGGCCAAGGTCAACACCCTGAATATGCAGGGCAAGGCCAAGCGCATGGGCCGCTATCCCGAGGGGCGCCGCCCCCACTGGAAGAAGGCCATGGTCACCCTGACCGCCGATTCCAAGACCATCGAGTTCTTCGAAGGCATGGTGTAAGGAGGAGATTGAAGAATGGCTATCAAGACTTATAAGCCCACGACGCCCTCCCGCCGCCACATGACCGTGTCCGCCTTCGAGGGCATCGACAAGAAGGCCAAGCCGGAGCGTTCGCTGCTGGAGAGCCTGAAAAAGAACGCCGGCCGCAACAGCTACGGCCGGATCACCGTCCGCCACCGCGGCGGCGGCAACAAGAAAAAGTACCGCGTCATCGACTTCAAGCGGGACAAGGCGGGCAAGGCCACTGTGATTAACCTCCAGTACGACCCCAACCGCTCCGCCAACATCGCCCTGATCCAGTATGAGGACGGCGAGAAGCGCTATATCCTGGCCCCCGTGGGGCTGAAGGCCGGCCACACCATCATGACCGGCTCCGGCGCGGACATCCTGCCCGGCAACGCCCTGCCCATCGCCGAGATCCCCGTGGGCGAGACCATCCACTGCATCGAGCTCTACCCCGGCAAGGGCGCCCAGCTGGTGCGCTCCGCCGGCACCGCCGCCCAGCTCATGGCCAAGGAGAACGGCATGGCCCAGGTGCGTCTGCCCTCCGGCGAGGTCCGCCTGGTCCGGGAAAACTGCCTGGCCACCATCGGCCAGGTGGGCAACACCGACTGGGCCAACATCCACATCGGCAAGGCCGGCCGCAAGCGCCACATGGGCTGGCGTCCCACCGTCCGCGGCTCCGTGATGAACCCCAACGACCACCCCCACGGCGGCGGCGAGGGCAAGAGCCCCGTGGGCCGTCCCGGCCCCGTGACCCCCTGGGGCAAGCCGGCCCTGGGCTACAAGACCCGGAAGAAGAAGAACCGCACCGACAAGTTCATTGTCCGGCGCCGCAACGGTAAGTAAGGAGGGAGTGTAGAAAATGAGCAGAAGCATCAAGAAGGGCCCGTTTTGCGCTCCCGAGCTGCTGAAGCGCGTGGACGAGCTGAACAAGAAGAACGAGAAGAAGGTCCTCAAGACCTGGAGCCGCGCCTCCACCATCTTCCCCTCCTTCGTGGGCCACACCATCGCCGTCCACGACGGACGCAAGCACGTGCCCGTCTACGTCACCGAGGACATGGTGGGCCATAAGCTGGGCGAGTTCGCGCCGACCCGGACCTTCCGGGGCCACGCGGGCAGCAAGACCGGCAAGTAAGGGAGGAGAGGGAATATGGAAGCGAAAGCAAGCGTGAAATTTGTGCGCATCTCCCCCCGCAAGGTGGGCATCGTGTGCGAGCAGATCCGCGGCAAGAGCGTCAAGGACGCCGAGGCCATCCTGGCCCTGATCCCCAAGGCCGCCTCCGACCCCCTGGCCAAGCTGGTGCACGCCGCCGCGGCCAACGCGGAGAACAACCACGGCATGGACCCCGAGAAGCTGTATGTGGCCGAGGCCCTTGTCAGCCCCGGGCCCATCATCAAGCGGTTCCGCCCCGTGTCCAAGGGCCGCGCCCACCACATCATGAAGCGCACTTCCCATATGACCATCGTGGTCAAGGAACGCTGAGAAGGAGGTCGAGAGTAAATGGGACAGAAAGTGAATCCCCACGGCCTGCGCGTGGGCGTCATCAAGGATTGGGACTCCCGCTGGTATGCCCGTGACGAAAAAGTGGGCGACCTCCTGGTGGAGGACTACAATCTCCGCCGTGACCTGAAGAAGAAGCTGTACGCCGCCGGCGTGCCCAAGATCGAGATCGAGCGCGACAACGCCAAGATCCGCATCTACGTGCACTGCGCCCGGCCCGGCATGGTCATCGGCAAGGGCGGCGAGGACATCGAGAAGCTGCGCCTGGAGCTGGAGAAGAAGCTGGGCAAGAGCGTGGCCCTGAACATCGTCGAGGTCAAGAACGTGGACACCAACGCCCAGCTGGTGGCGGAGAACATCGCCCAGCAGCTGGAGAAGCGCATCGCCTTCCGCCGGGCCATGAAGAACGCCATGGGCCGCGCCATGCGCATGGGCGCCCTGGGCATCAAGGTCCAGGTGTCCGGCCGCCTCAACGGCGCCGAAATCGCCCGCACCGAGCATTACCACGACGGCACCATCCCCCTGCAGACTATCCGGGCCGACATCGAGTACGGCTTCGCCGAGGCGGCCACCACCTATGGCCGGCTGGGCGTGAAGGTGTGGATCTACAAGGGCGAGGTGCTCACCCAGACCCTGCGCACCACCCCCCGCACCATCGACACCAAGAACTACAAGGAGCGCGAGCAGCGGCCCCGCCGCCGCGACGGCGACCGCAGGGGCGGCTTCAACCGCCAGGGCGGCGGCCGTCCCCAGGGCGGCTTCAACCGCGACCGGCAGGGCGGCCCCCGCCCCGGCGGCAATGGCCCCCGGGCCAACAACGGCCCCCGCCCCGCCGCTCCCGCTCCTAAGGAAGGAGGCGCCCAGTAATGCTGCTGCCTAAAAGAGTGAAGTACCGCCGCGTCCAGCGCGGCCGCATGACGGGCACCGCCACCCGCGGCAACAAGGTGTCCTACGGCGAGTGGGGCCTCCAGG
>CATLEJ010000162.1 GCA_949916125.1 uncultured Oscillospiraceae bacterium | reverse complement strand
GGTCGTCCCGGGCTCCCAGGGCGCACTTCACCTCAAGAAAGGTGAGGCAGTTGGCCGCCTTCGCCGCCGCCAGCGCCTGCTCCAAAGCCTCCGGATTGTCAGCGGACAGTGATTTCGGATAGCCGCAGGCCCGGGCGACGGCGCACAAATCCACCCTGCCCGCCACTGTGGGCATACCCCCTACGGACTCGTGGGCCTCGTTGTTCAGCACCACATGGATCAGGTTGGCCGGCCCCTTCGCACCGATGACGGCCATGGCCCCCAGGTGCATCAGCGCCGCGCCATCCCCATCCAGGCACCACACCCGCCGGTCCTTCTTTTGCAGGGCGATGCCCAGCGCGATGGACGAGCTGTGCCCCATGGAGCCCACGGTGAGGAAATCATGGCCGTGGCCCTGGCTTTGGGCGGCGCGGTACTCGAATACCTCTCGGCTGGCCTTGCCGGTGGTGGACACCACCGGGTCGTCCTCAGAGGCCGCCAGAATCTGCCCGATGGCCGCCTCCCGTGTCATGGTGTGGGAATTGCCATAAGAAGGTTTACCACTGTAGGCCAGCGCCCCCTTGCGCACCACAAAGGCCGCCTGCCTTCCCTGGGCAAACAGGGCGCGGTATTCGTCCAGTTTGGCTTTTACCTGGCCCTCCGTGGTGGCTTTGTCAATCACAAACGCCGGAATATCCAGGTTGTCCAGCAGAGAAAGGGTGATCTCCCCCTGGAAGATGTGCTGGGGCTCGTCGTGCACCCCCGGCTCCCCCCGCCAGCCCACAATAAACAGGCAGGGGACGCCGTACACCTTCTCATTCAGCAGGGACGCCACCGGGTTCACGATGTTCCCCAGGCCGCTGTTCTGTAAGTACACCACCGGCACCTTTCCCGTGGCCAGGTGGTAGCCCGCCGCCAGGGCCGCCGCGTTCCCCTCGTTGGCGGCGATGACGTGGTGGGCGGGGTCGCAGCCGTACTCGTCCATCAGGTAATTGCACAGCGCTTTCAGTTGGGAATCCGGCACGCCGGTGTAAAAATCAGCACCCAAAAGCGCCACAAACTCTTCGATTTTCAAAGCAAGTCCTCCGTTTTACAGCTCGTCAATGAGGGTGATGATGTCCTTAATGGGCATCAGCCGGTCGTCTACCTCTTTCGCCCGGTGGCAGCGCAGAATGTCCTCCGCCGTCTGCTGCATGGCGGGGAACGCGCTGCGGGTGAGCTGGTTGGCGTAGATGACGATGTTCACCCCGTGGGCGGCCAGCTCCTCCTCGGTGATGGTGTGGAAAGAGGTGGGCACCACCACGATGGGGGTGTGCTTGTCCACCACCCGGAAATGGTCGCAAAACGCCAGGATTTCCGCGGGATCCTTTTTCCGGCTGTGGATCATGATGCCGTCCGCGCCCGCTTTTGTAAAGGCCGCTGCCCGCTCCAGCGCGTCCTCCATCCCCCGCTCTAAAATCAGGCTCTCAATGCGGGCGATAATCATGAAATCGTCGGTGAGCTGGGCCCGCTTGCCCGCCCGGATTTTTTCGCTGAAGCTCTCGATGCTGTCCTGGGTCTGCTCCACCTCGGTGCCGAACAGGCTGTTCTTCTTCAGCCCCTTCTTGTCCTCAATGATGACGGCGGACACCCCCATGCGCTCCAGGGTACGCACGTTGTAGACGAAGTGCTCCGCCATGCCTCCCGTGTCCCCGTCCAGGATGATGGGCTTGGTGGTGACCTCCATGATGTCGTCGATGGTGCGCAGCCGGGAGGACAGGTCTACCAGCTCGATGTCCGGCTTGCCTTTCGCCGTGGAGTCGCACAGGCTGCTCACCCACATAGCGTCGAACTGGTCCAGTCGGCCGTCCTGGGCCACCACGGTCTTTTCCGCGATGAGCCCCGTCAGGCCGCTGTGGGCCTCGATGGCCTTCACCACCGGGCACATCCCGATGAGCTGGCGCAGCCGGCGGCGGCGGTATTCCGGCATGGCCAGCTTTTCCCGCAGCTGGCGGTCGATTTTGCGAACCTGCTCGTTGTCGGTGTAGGATACCTCAATGAGCGTACCGCCCATAGCCTCCAGCCTCTGCTTTACCTGGGCGCGGATGGCCGATTCCGGCCCCGTGCGCCAGTTGTCACCGTGAATGACATAGTCCGGGCGGATGAGGGAGAGCACGTCCTCATAGAGCATATCGTTCTGAATGACTACATTGTTGACCCCGTCCAACGAACGGTACAGCCGCACCCGCTCTTCCTGGGAGATGGTGGGGAAGCGGTTGTAGCGGATCAGCGCCCGGTCGGACAGGGCGCCCACAATAACCTTGCCATAGCGCCGGGCCTCCCGGATGATGTTCAGGTGCCCCTCGTGGATGATTTCGGTGCAGAAGCAGGTGTATACCGTTTTCATTGCGGCCCTCCTCTAATCTTGATACCGTGCGGGTACGGCCACGCCGCAAGCATCCAGCGCCTGGCGGAATACCTGGAAAAAAGCCTCGATATCCGGCGCGTCGATGGCCCCCAGGGCGCACAGCCGGAAGGTGCCCGCCGTGCCCACCTTGCCCGGGTAAATGGTGAAGCCCCGCTCATAGCAGTAGTCGTGGATTTTTTCAAAATCCCAGCCGGGGTCGTCCGGGTAGAGCACGGTGACCACAAGGCCCGCCTGCCACTCCCGGCGGATCATGTCCCGAAAGCCCAGCTTGTCCAGCCCCGCATGGATGGCCTCAAACACCCGGGTGTGGCGGGCCCACTTGGCCTGCTCCCCCTCCTGCCAATACTCCTTCATAGCCTGGATGGCGGCGTAGGTCGTCTGGACCGGGGGGGTGAACGCCATCTCGCCGGTGCGCTCAAAGCAGTCGTACTGCCGCCAGAGATTGCAGTAGTAAGAGCGGCGGGGGTAGTCCCTGGACGCCTCAATGATATCCCGGCGGCCGATGACAAAGGACAGGCCCGTCATGGCCATCAGCCCCTTCTGGGCGGAGGCCATGCAGAAGTCGATGTTGTCCGCCTCAAGGTCAATGGGCCGCATGGCGTAGGTGCTGGTGGTGTCGGCCACAAAAATAGCGCCGTATGTATGGGCCAGCGCGCCCAGCTCCCGGATGGGGTTCAAAAGGCCGGTGCCGGTCTCGTTATGGGTAATGTACACCAGGGAGATATCCGGGTTTTCCCGGAGCGTCCGCTCTACGGCGCCCAGATCGGGGCGCTGGTCGAAGGGGAACTTCAGCTCCATATGGGGCAGGCCGTAGTACCGGCAGATCTCCGCCGCGCGGCTGCTGTAGGAGCCGTTGTTGAGGATGAGCGCCTTTCCCCCCTCCGGCAGAAGGGAGCTGAGGCACACGTCCATGCACAGCGTGCCCGAGCCGCAGAACAGCACCGCGGTGTACTTGGCCGGGTCGCCGTGCACCACCCGCACCAAATCCTCCCGCAGCCCTGCCATCAGGCCGGCGAATTCCTTTTCCCGGGGGCAGATGTCGGGCACTACCTGGGCCAGCTTCACGGTGTCCGTGGTGGTGGCGGGGCCGGGGTTGAGCAGGATGTTTCGTTTCATGTCCATAGTGGTTCCTCCTCGGCTCAGCCGATGTCATAGCTTTTGTCAAACGCCTTCAGCTCGCGGAAGGTGTCGATCTCGGTGACATCCCCGTCCCGGCAGGGGCGGACGGACACCCGGTAGTTCTCCCGGCGGAACACCAGCGGCACCTGCTCCCAGTAGCGCTCCCGCCCGCCGGGCTGCTCGTAGACCTCCTTCAAGTCCCGGGCCAGTTTCTCCCCGTCCGGCCCGTCCCAGTAAGAGATGCCCACCATCTGCCAGCAGTGCTCCCCGCCGATCTTCTCTTCGGTGATCACGCCGTCCTCCACCTCAAAGCACCAGTCGTCGGTGCGCTCCTTGGGAATGGCGAGGAAGTTGGAACGGTACTGGTAGGGCTGGATCAGCCCAGGCGAATGGAGCACCAGATCGGCCTCCAACACATAGGCGTTGGACAGCAGGTGCCGGGCGCACAGGGCGGAGGAGATGTTGTTGGTCTCATTGTAGACGGGGTTTTCCAGGAACCGGATCATGGGATACTGGTAGAGAAGCTGGTCGAACTGCTCCGCCAGATAGCCCCGGACGAGATAGATCTCCTCGATCCCGGCGGCGAGGCAGGAGTCCAGCAGGCTGTCGATGATCCGCTTCCCGTGGACGCGCACCAGGGGCTTGGGGGTGTTGAAAGTGATGGGCGCCAGGCGGCTGCCGAAGCCCGCCGCCAGGAACACCGCCCGCTTGACGCGGTAGGGCTCCATGGCCGCCGCGCCGGCGGCGGTGGGTTGCCCATGGTTCAGATAGCCCAGCCACTCCAGCTCCTGGGTGGCCCCCTCCTCCGGGACGATGGGCTGCCCGGACGGAGCGAGCAGCTCCGACAGCGTATCAAATTGGGGTTTAGTCAGTGTGTGCGCCATTGATATCCCCCTCTATGTCCAAATCACTGCCATTGAGACATGGTCACCGCCTGAACAAATAGCAGTCAAAGTAAAACTGGCTGTTCCAATAATCCTTCATATTCACCGATGTAATCTCAATACCCATACCATGCTTGCGGGCAAATGTCTCAAAAAATTCTTTGCTGTAAAACTGCCTGGGCAGGCCCTTATACCGCTCCTCATAATTTGGAATGATCTGCTTGCGGTACGCAGTATAGGCATCTTCCTTCTCCGCGTCAGCAAGTTCGAGAATTCCGATGGAATACCTTGCTTTTTGGCACATTTTTTCAAGGACAGTCTCCGCGTAGCTTTCGTCGGTAAAATAACCGAACACGCTCACCGATATGACGGCGTCGTATTTTGGCTCTACCGGCAGCTCGCAAGCCTCATCGCAGCGGATATCCGCTGTGCGCAAAACCTGTTTTGCGCACCCAAGCAGGCTTTCCGAGTAATCAATGGCACCGCAGGTAATCCCATCATTTTCAAACAAAAACAGATTTGCCCCGCTGCCGCAGCCCACTTCATACACGCTCCGAAGCGTTTTCCCCTGGGGCAGCCCCCGGGAGAGCCGTTCTTTCATCTGCCGGTATTGCGCCAGAAAGGTCTCGTATGGGATCCCTCCCTCCACCACATCGAAGCCATCGCTCCGTTTCAACTCCAGAAAAACCTTCCGAGGATCGCCGCCCTGCAGGATGCTCTTTTCCGCAGTCCTACTGCCCCAGAGAGCTTTCCAGTTGTTTTCCTCAGCCATATTCAGTGATCTTCTGCTGCTTTTTCAGGCAAGCCCAAACTGCTTTTCCAGCCGCGCCACGATGACCTCCGGCGTCTCCTGGCCGTCGTTTTCCACCACGGCGTCTGGGGTCTTGGGTTCGTCCCAGGGCAGGTCTACCCCCACCACCTCCTTCGCGCCGGAGGAGTACAGCTTCTTCTGATCCCGGCGGTAGAGGGTGTCCCGGGTAACCTTGATGTAGATTTCCTTGTAGTTGTCAATATTGGCCCGGTTCCAGTCCCGGATCTCGTCGTACATGGAAATGGAGCACATCACCACGTCGATCCCCTGCTCCGCCAGGGCGCGGCACAGGCGAAACTCCGCCTTTGCGTCCTTCAGCCGGGCGGCGGTGGAGTAGCCCGTGCGCTCGAACACGCCGTCCATAGCGTCGCCGTCCATGCAGAACACATCGTTCTTTCTCGCCTTGAGGCGGCGGTAGAACAGTCCCCCGATGGTGGTCTTGCCCGCGCCGGCCAGGCCGGTGAAAAAGTATACGGTTCCTTTTTTCATATTCTCTCCTCAGTGGTACAACGGCTCTTGCAGAAGGGCCGGGTCAAGCTCCAGAC
>CATLEJ010000161.1 GCA_949916125.1 uncultured Oscillospiraceae bacterium | reverse complement strand
GAAGAACCCCGCCGGGGCGCAGGCCCCGGCGGGGTTCAGACTGTGGATCAGGTGCAGGACGCTGTGCCATCGGGAAGGAAGAAAGTGTGAAAGAAACCCAGGAGGGGTGTCTTTCACGTTCAATCAACGATTTTTTGAACATTCTTTGTTCAAAAAATCGCACTCAGCGTGGCGAAAAGACTTTTTCGACACGCTGAACCCCGCTGGGGCGTAGGCCCCGGCGGGGTTTGTTGCGATGTCCGGCCAGGAACGCCGCGCACCGGTGTTCAAGGGCGTTCACGCCGGGGCGCGGCCTGTTCCGCCCTCCGGGCCCGGCGGGCGGTCCGCTGGCCCTCCGTCCAGGTGCGCAGCAGGTACACCGCCTCGGGGGACAGCAGCAGCAGGGCGGGCACGTTCACCATCAGCAACAGGCCGTTGAACACGTCCACCAGCTGCCACACCGCCGTCAGGTCGCCCACCGCGCCCAGGATGATGCAGGCCGGGAAGGCCAGCCGGTACAGCCCCATGGCCAGGCGGGAGCCGGTGAGGGTCTCCACCCCCCGCCGGCCGTAGTACCCCGAACCGATCAGCGAGGTGAAGGCGAACAGGATGAGGCTCACCGCCACGATCCACTCCCCGGCCTCCCCGAACAGGGTGGCAAAGCCCGCCGCCGTCAGCGGCGCGCCCAGCATGGCGTCGGGCACCGCCCCGGCCTCCGCCAGCGGCAGCATCTGCGCGGCGTCGTACACCCCGGAGGTAAGGATCACCAGGGCGGTGACGGTGCAGATCACCATGGTGGCGAAAAACACCTCGAAGATGCCCCACATCCCCTGCTGTGCCGGCTCGTCCACGTCGGCGCAGGCGTGGGCGATGGCGGACATCCCCACCCCGGCCTCGTTGGTGAACACCCCGCGGGCCACGCCGTACCGCAGGGCGGTCCCCATGGCGTAGCCCCCCGCCGCGGCCCGGGGGGAGAAGGCGTAGGAGATGATCTGCCGGAAGGCGCCGGGCACCGCCTGCCAGTGGACGGCGATCACCGCCAGCCCGCCCCCCACAAACAGCAGGGCCATGGCGGGCACCAGCAGCTCGCACAGCTGCCCGATCCGCTTGATGCCCCCCGCCAGCACCAGGGCGGTCACCGCCGCCAGCACCACCCCCACCACCCGGCGGTCCGCGCCGCCGGCGGTGGACAGGGAGGTGGCGATGGAGTTGGCCTGGGCCAGGTTGCCCCCAACCAGCGTCTCCGCCACGCAGAACAGGGCGAACAGCTTCGCCAGCCCCGGCAGGCGCAGGCCCTTTGCCATGTACTGCATGGGCCCGCCCTGCCAGCGGCCGTCGGGGCCCTTTTCCCGGTAGCGCACCGCCAGGGTTTTCTCCGCGCAGCCCACCGCCATGCCCAGCAGGGCGGACATCCACATCCAGAACACCGCCCCCGGCCCGCCGTATACGATGGCGGCGGCCACCCCGGCGATGGAGCCGGTGCCGATGGTGGCCGCCAGGGCGGTGGACAGGGCCTGGAACTGGGTGACGCCCTGGCCCTCCTGCCGCCCCTTGCTCCGCCGGAACAGGGAGCCCACCGTGGCGCGCCACCAGACGGGCAGGCCGAACAGGGGGAAGAAGCCGGTGGCAAAGGAATACCACAGCCCCGCCGCAAGAAAAACCGCCAGCAGCGGCCCGCCCCACAGGAAATCGCCCAGCCGCGCGAAAAAAGCCATGTCCCCATCCCCTCTCATACAAGAAGGTATGCGGACATGGCGTGGGTTATGCGGGGCGGCCTATTCCTCCCAGGGCACGGCGCCCTCCCGCCCCTCCTCCGGCCTGGCGCGCCGGTCCAGCCAGCCGGGGCGCTTCCACAGCCTCAACCGGGCCGCCTGGTCGGGCAGGAAGCCCATGCGGTGGAGGATGGGCAGCAGCGCCGCGAACAGCGCCGCCAGCAGGAGGGTCTGGATGGGCAGCAGCACGCCGTTTTTGACGGCGCTGCCCCCCACGATGGCCCAATAGCCCTTTCCGCCGGAGTACCATAGGTAGGTGCCCAGCCCGCCCAGGAACACGTTTTGCAGGTTGGTGGCCAGCTTGGCCAGGAACACCCGCAGCACCGTCACCTCCGCCCGGTAGAGGAACAGGGCGTAGGTGAACACCCCCAGCATGGTGGTGAAGATGTAGAAGGGGTTCCAGCCCCCGTCCGGACTCATGAAATAGCCCACCGTGTCCTCCACAAAGCCAAACACCAGGGCGTTGACAGGCCCGCCCACCAGGGCGCACAGGGCCCGGGCCAGGAACCCCCAGGTCACCCGGATGTTGTTCACCACCGGCACGGACTTGAGGTAGCCCAGGGCCACGCAGGCGGCCACCATCAGCGCGGAGAACACCAGGGTCCGGGGCTTTTTGAAGTCCCGGACGGCGTACTGCCAGTAGGCGCGGGAAAAGGGCGTTTTGAACAGCTGCATGAAAAAAGACCTCCTTTTTTGTTCGGCAGCACCCAAAACGGGTATGCCGCACAAAGGAAGCCTCACGGGCGCAATTCCGCCATGCGGCAGCGGGATGCGGAGGGCGCACTGCAAGCCTTGCGGCTTTTCGTCCGGCGGACAACTCCCCGTCCCGCCGGCACTTGTACACACGCGCTCCTACTCTGCCTGTTGGGGACAGTGTACTCCTTTTTGGGGCAAAACGCAAGAGGCAATGTAGCCAAAAGCGGACGAAACGCCCCTCCCATGAGGAGGGGCGCTTTCAGCGGGTCACGCGATTCCGGTCAGGTCGAAGCTGTCCAGCCACTTGCCGGCGGTCTCGCACACCTCCCGCAGGCACTTCTCATCGAAGGGGGTGTCCAGCCCGGCGTTTTTCAGCAGGTCGGTGAAGGTGCGGCTGCCGCCCTGGCGGGTGTAGGCCATGTACTTCTCCCAGGCCGCCTTCTTGTCCTTTTGCAGCAGCGCCCAGAACTCCAGCGCCACCGTCTGGGCCAGGCAGTAGTCGATGTAGTAGAACGGGGCCTCGTAGATGTGGCTCTGCCGCTGCCACGCCTCGCCGTCGGCAAAGAAGGGGATGTCCCCGTCCAGCCGCACCCAGGGCATATACTGCGTTTGCAGCTCCTTCCACACCGCGTGGCGCTGGGCGGGGGTCATGTCCGGGTTGGCGTAGACCTCGTGCTGGAAGTGGTCCACCAGGGCGCCGTAGGGGATGAAGGTCAGCGCCCCGGCCAGGTGGCTGTAGAGGAACTTCCTGGTGTCCGGGCCGAAGAAGCCCTCCGCCCAGGGCCAGGCCATAAACTCCATGGACATGGAGTGGACCTCGCAGGCCTCCATGCCGGGCCAGACGTAGCTGCCGGGGATCCGATCCCGGTTCATCCAGCAGGCGAAGGCGTGGCCCGCCTCGTGGGTCACCACCTCCACGTCCCCCTGGGTGCCGTTGAAGTTGGCGAAGATGAAGGGCACCTTGTAGTCCATGATGCCGGTGCAGTAGCCGCCCCCGGCCTTGCCCTCGGTGGACAGCACGTCCATGAGCCCGCCGTCCAGCATGGTCTGGAAGAACTCGCCGGTCTCCGGGGACAGCTCGTCATAGAACTTTTTGCCCTGGGCGATGATGTCGTCCGCCGTGCCCTGGGGCCTGGGGTTGCCGGAGCGGAACTTCAGGGCGTTGTCGGCGTAGCTCAGGGGGTACTCCACCCCGATGCGCTCTGCCTGCGCCCGGAAGATCCGGTCGGCCAGGGGCACCAGGTACTTGCGCACCGCGGAGCGGAACTTCTCCACGTCGTCCTTGCCGTAGCAGTTGCGGCCCATGCGGTAGTAGCCAAGCTGGGTGTAGCCGTCATAGCCCAGCTTGCGGCCCATCTCGTCCCGCAGGTGGGTCAGCTCGTCATAGATCCGGTCCAGGTCGGGCTGGTGCTCCTTGAACCACATCCCCACCGCCTTCCAGGCGGCCAGGCGGCGCTCGTCGTCCGCGTCGGTGGTGAAGGGGGTCATCTGGGAGAGGGTGTACTCCCCGCCCTCAAAGGGGATTTTGGCGGAGGCGATGAGCTTCTGGTACTCCAGGGTCAGGTCGTTCTCCTTCTGGAGCTGGGGCACGATCTCGGGGGAGAAGGTTTTCAGCTGGATCTCAGCGTTGACAAACATCAGGTCGCCGTACTCCGCCTCGAAATCCTTCCGGAAGGGGGAGGCCAGCATGGCCGCCGTCCACGCCTTGAGGTACTCCTCCAGCTCGGGGCCGGCGGCGTTCCAGAAGTTCATCTCCCCGTCGTAGAATTCGTCCCGGGTGTCGATGGAGTTGCGGATGCTGGCCAGGGTGGCCAGGGTGTCGATGTGGCGCTCCACCTCCTCCTTCTCCAGGAAGACGGCCCGGGCCTCCTCATAGCTGGCCGCCGCCTTCAGGCGCTGGGTGAGCCCCGCCAGGGTCTGCTTCAGCCCCTCCAGGTCGGGGCGCTCATAGGGCATCTCGGAAAACTTCATATGACATCTATCTCCTTATTGATTGACAGGCAGCTCCTGTCCATTTAATACAGCCCGGATCAGCCGGTCGTCCCCGCTTCTGTAGTCCAGGGTGAGCAGGAAGGGCGGGGCGTCCTCCGCCAGCAGCTTGAGGAAGATCTCGTCCCCCTCCCAGATGGGCAGATCCAGCACCTTCCCCTTGGGCACCCAGGCCAGCTCACCCTCGTCGCAGTCCAAATCCAGCTCCCCCGTCCAGCCTGTGGCGGTGAACAGGTACATATACTGGTCCGAGCTGCTGTCGCTGCACAGGAAGGTGACCACGCCCCGGAACTGGAATTCGGTCAGGGCCAGGCCGGTCTCCTCCCGCACCTCCCGGCGCAGGCACTCGTCGGGGCTCTCCCCCGCCTCAAACTTGCCGCCGATGCCGATCCACTTGCCCTTGTTGATGTCCACCTTTTTCTTCACCCGGTGGAGCATCAGATACTCCCCCCAGGGATTTTCCAGGTAACACAGCGTGCTGTTGTACATGGCCCGGCACCCTTCTTAGAACGGCAGATTCAGCCCGCCGGTGAGCTTGGACATCTGGCTGGCGGCGTCCTCGTTGGCCTTTCGCAACGCCTCGTTGACGGCGGCCACGATGAGGTCCTGGAGCATCTCCACATCGTCCGGGTCCACCGCCTCCGGGTCGATGGTGACGGACACCAGCTCCTTTTTGCCGGACACGGAGGCGGACACCACCCCGCCGCCCGCGGCGGCCTCGTAGGTCTTGCTCTCCAGCTCCTCCTGGGCCTTGAGCATATCCTGCTGCATCTTCTGGGCCTGGCGGATCATGTTGTTCATGTTCCCGCCCCCCATGCCGCCCATACCGCGGCTGTTGAATCCCTTTGCCATTTGATCTTCCTCCTGTTCAGACGCTATTCTATGATGATATTGTCGCCCCCTTGGGCGAGGAAGGCGTCCAGCGCGTCCGCCGCGCCCTCGGCGGGGGCGCGGCCCTCCTTCACCGCCACCCGGACCGGTGTGCCAAGCAGGCGCTGAGCCAGCTCCGCCATGGGGCGGGTGACGTCCGGTTTGTCCAGCATGGAGCGCAGAAAGTCGTTGGCCGTCCAGAGGGTGAGCTCCCGGCCGTCCCAGCGGCCCTCCGCCATGGCGGTATTGCCCAGGAAGCTGTAATCGCTCACCGCCAGCATCCCCTTGAGCTGGGCCAGGAAGGCCGGCCAGCCGGGCCAGCCGCCCGCCGCGGGGGCCGGGGGTGGAGCGGCGGGTGCGGCGTCCGCCGGCGGCTCCGGCTGGGGCGCGGGTGGGGGTGCGGGCTGCACGTCCCAGGGGGGCGCGTCCGCGTCCCGCGGGGGGGGT
>CATLEJ010000160.1 GCA_949916125.1 uncultured Oscillospiraceae bacterium | reverse complement strand
AGCTTGCCCGCGCCCCGGCCGTAGAACATCACGTCGCCGATGGCGTCCCCCCGGACGGAGATGGCGTTGAACACATCCTCCACCCCGGCCAGCGGGTCGGACTGGTCCACCAGGTGGGGGGCCACATAGGCGCACACCTTCCCGTCCTCCCGGCGGATGGCACGACCCAGCAGCTTGATCTTCTTTCCTGCGCTCTCGGCATAGTCCACGTCCGCCAGCGTCACCCCGGTGATCCCTTCGGTCGGCACCTGCTTGGGATAGATATGCCGCCCGAAGGCGATGGCGGCCAAAATGCAGATTTTCCGGCAGGCGTCGTGGCCCTCCACATCGGCGGAGGGATCCCGCTCCGCATAGCCCTTCTCCTGGGCCTCCTTCAGCGCCGCCTCAAAGGTCAGCCCCGCCCGGATCATCCGGGTGAGGATATAGTTGGTGGTGCCGTTCAAAATACCGTAGATTTCCAGAATTTCATTGGCCGCCAGGCACTGGCTCAAAGGCCGGATGATCGGGATGCCGCCCCCCACGCTGGCCTCAAAGAGATAGCATACGCCTTTTTCCTTTGCCAGCTGGGTCAGCTCATAGCCGTGGGCTGCCACCAGTTCCTTGTTGGAGGTAACCACGCTCTTGCCCGCCGCCAAAGCCCGCCGGGTAAAATCCAAAGCCACCGTCGCCCCGCCGATGGTCTCCACCACAATGTCAACCTCAGGATCGCCCTCGATCACAGCAAAATTCTTCACGAACCGGTCCGCAAAGGGGCTGTCCGGAAACTCCCGCACATCCATAATATACTTCAGCCGGATCAGCCCGCCGGCCTTGCGCTCAATGCTGGTCTCGTGCCCGGTGAGCACCTCCGCCACGCCGGATCCCACCGTTCCGAAACCCAAAATTGCCACATTTACCATAACGCCCATCATTCCTTTAGTTTTTCTTGTCAAGCAAAAGGTGTTCAGCCCGCCAGCACCTCACAGCGGACCACCTCAGGCCGGGCGCGCAGCACGCCCAGCAACTCCTCCAGGCCGGAGGACAGCCCGCCGGTCTCCAGCCCCACTGTCACCGCCGCGGCGCCCCCGCCGGGGATGGCCTGGTTGATGGTGAGCACATTGCCCCCTCCGTCCGCCAGCAGGTTGAGCACACAAGACAGCGCCCCCGGCTGGTCACGCAGAAGGATCTGGAGGGTGACGATCCGCCCATGAAGCATATCCTCAAAGGGCCGGATCGCATCCTTATATTTGTAAAATGCGCTGCGGCTGATGCCGGCGCGCCGGGTGGCGGCGTTTACCGTCTGCGCCTCCCCGGCCTCCAGAAGCCGCTTGGCCTCCGCCACCTTCAAGTAAATTTCCGGCAGCACATCTGCCTCCACAATAAAATACTTGGGCTTATGCCCCTGCTCCGGACTGTCCACACCCCGCACCTCCTGTCCAAGGCTCTGGGCGGTTTCCGCCCGTCTCTGTCTTTGTACTGTGGTCTATTGTACCACAGCCGTGGACTGTGTGCAATTCCAAACCTCCCTGCTTTTTCGCCAAACCTTTTTCCCCATTGCCGCCATTCTTCGGCAGAATCACGCACACAGCCCTCAGGCCGTCAAATGCAGATCCGCCCGCGGCGTGTCCGCGGGCGGATCTGAACATTTCATCTTTTCTTGTCGGTATCCTACCCCGGGTCCGCCGCCGGCACATAGGGCTGGTCGGTGGGCGGCGGCTCCTGGGTTGGCCCCTCCGTGGGCGGGGGCGGCTCCGTCGGATCCACCGGCGGAAGAGTGGGTTCTGCCGTGGGCGGCGGGGAGGGCTCCACGTAGGGCTCGGTGGTCACCGGCGGCGGATCCGAGTTGTTTGGATCCTCCGTCGGCTCCACCGGCGGGTCGCTCTCCGGCGGCTCTGTGGTGTGGACGGCGCAGTAGGGGTCGCTCAGCATATCATAGAAGCCAATCAGCGCATTCTGGTCGCTTACCCGCACCGACGGCGAGGCCAGCTCCCGCTCATAATCCACCACGCACACCTCCCGGATGCTCTCCTCCGGGCAGAACTCCCCCGCCTTGTGGTAGTAGCCAGTGGGGGTGCCGTCGGCCCTGGTGATGGGGCTCTCCGTACAGATCCGGATGGGCACATGGCAGGTGCAGTCCTCCGTGGGCCCGTCGCCCTTGAGCAGCCGGAAGGACTGGATGCGGCTCTCCCCCCGGACGTCATTGGCGCAGTTGGACGTGGCCCGCAGGCCGCAGTCCTTGCAGATCTGGTAGGTGGTCAGCTCGCCCGGAACGTCAAACGCCTGGTTCTCCTTCCCCTCATGGACGATCTCCATCACCTTTCTCCACAGGGTCACCGACGGATTGTTGTGGTTGTTGTTGATGAGCTCGTTGTTGGGATAACCCGTCCACACCGCGGCGGTGTAATACTTGGTATAGCCGCAGAACCAGTAGTCATACACGGTGTTGGTGGTGCCCGTCTTGCCGGCCACCGTCTGGCCCTGGATGCGGGCCGGGTAGCCGGTGCCCCCCGCCCCGTACACCACGTTGGTGAGCATGGAGTTGATATAATAGGCCGTCCGGGCCTCGATCACCGGCTCCGATTTGTTCCGGTTGTCGACAATGGATTTTTCATTGGCGTCCCTGATCTCCAGGATGGTGGTGGCAGTCGTGAACATCCCATTGCGCGGGAAGGTGGCATAGGCCGCCGCCATCTCCTTGGTCGTCACACCCCAGGTCAGGCCGCCCATGGACATGGGGCTGCGGTCGATGTCCGACTTGACCTCGCCCTGGCTGTTCACATAATAGGGCTCCAGCGTGGTAAAGCCGTACCGGTTTTCCATAAAGTCATAGGCCGCCTGGGGCGTGACCTGCTCCACCACCCGCAGGGCTATGGTATTCACCGAGCGGGTTACCGCCTCCAGCACGGTGGTCAGCCCCCGGTAATCCGCCGTGACATTGAGCGGCCAGACCCGCCCGTTGAGCCGCTGGGGGTTATCGTCCACCACGGAGGCCGGGGTGATCAGCCCCATCTCAATGGCCGGGGAATAGACGGACAGGGGCTTGATGGACGACCCCGGCGGCCGCCGGGAGTGGACGGCGGGGTTCAGCCCCCGGTCCACCGTTTTCTCCATCGTATTCCCGATGGCCACCACATAGCCCGTGGAGTTGTCCACCACGGTCATGGCCGACATCAGCCGCTGGCCGGTGCGGGAGGACACCTGGTCCAAATTGGACCGGTCGTTGTAAATGGCGTCCACCGCCGCCTGGATCTCCGGGTCATAGGGCACATAGATGGACAGGCCGCCGCAGTATACCAGGCGCTTGGCCGTCTCCGTGTTCAAGCCGCCCTGCTCCTTCAGCGCCTTGATGGCGTCGTCGATCACCGCCTCCACGTACCAGGAATAGTCGGCGGAGGCCTTGGCGGCCGTCCCGGCCTGGTCCGGGTCGTCGTCCCCGGCGGCCTGCTGCCTGTCCCATCGGAACGTCAGCGGCTGGGCCGCCGCCGCGGCCCGCTCCGCCTCCGAAATATACGCGCCGTTGGGGGAAATGTCCTCCTTGGCCATTTCCCGCAGGATCAGCTCCTGGCGGGCCTTGTTATACTCCCGGTTGGTCCATACCACGCCGTTGTCGAAATTTTTACCGCCGCAGGTCTCGCACACGTCCGGCTTTTCGTCCAGGTAGTAGTCCTTGCAGTCCTTGCAGGTGTAGCGCACCACCTCCACCACCCCCTGGGGGGCGTACAGGGACGGGTTGTTGGTGATGCCCGCCAGGCTGGCGCACTCGGCCAGGCTCAGATCCCACACGTCCTTACCGAAGTAGTACCGGGCCGCGGCCTGCACCCCGAAGCACTTGTTGCCCATATAAATGCAGTTGAGATAGACGGTGAGGATCTCCTCCTTTTTGTAATTCTTCTCCATTTCCAGCGCCTTGAAAATCTCCAAAATCTTACGGGTAACGGTGACGTCGTCATATTCCGTCACGTTCTTGATGAGCTGCTGGTCGATGGTGGAGCCGCCCTGAAGGTTCCGCCCGGTGAACATACACAGCACGCCGTAGGCGGTGCGCTTCCAGTCCACCCCGGGGTGCTCCCAGAAGCGCTTGTCCTCAATGGCGATAAAGGCGTTGATCAGGTCCTCCGGGATGTCCTTGTACTCCACGAGCACCCGGTTCTCCTCCCCCATCAGGGTCTGGAGCTCCAGCCACCGGCCGCTGGTCTTGTCCTGGTAGTAGATCACCGAGTTCTCGTTGAGGATATAGGCGGACAGGTCCAGGAAGGTGTTGGGCATGACCGCCGTTTTCACGTAAACGGCGGCGTAGCAGATCAAAAAGGAGCCCGTGATCACCCCGATCAGCAGCAGCGTCCCCACCACCTGGAAGAAGCGGATGAGGATGGTGAGGATCAGGGGACGGCGGCGCTTCACCTTCTTCTTCCTGGTCTGGGACACCTCGCGCTCACCGCCGGCCGGCTCACGGTTCGGGGCGTTGTAATTGCGGTTTGTATCTGGCATATTGAGATCCCTCCGATGTATTCAGCTATGCCCACAGCGGGACGCCGCGCTCCATACCCTTCTGCATCGGGCACAGCCCTCCGTCCCCGGACACGGGGCATTCCTTCATCGCGCGGATTCCTCTCTCCTGACCGCCGACGGCGCCGACGCACCCCGGCAGATTGGTACATTATAGCACATCTCACCTGATTTGTCCACCCCGCTCCCTTTTGAGCGGTCTGCCCATTTGGCCCCATGCGGCCGCAGCGCCCCTCCAGCCTCTTCCATCCGTACAGGTTTTTGTATTTCTTGTGCATTTTTCCCCTGAAAAATTCCCACCGCCGCCTTGCATTTTCCCCGGCAGTTTGCTACACTAAAGTAACCTGCGCAAATTGTCCACAGGAGGAATTTACCATGATTACAATACAAAACACCCCCGCCCGCTGGCTGGGCGGACGCTTCGTCCCCGTCCAGCGCCCCGAGGGCCGCAAGGGCACCATGGCCCGCGGTATCCTCACCGCCCACAGCATCTCCGGCGATCCGGACCGCCTGGCCATCCGCTTCGACGCTATGGCGTCCCACGACATCACCTATGTCGGCATCATCCAGACCGCCCGGGCCTCCGGCATGAAGGAGTTCCCCCTGCCCTACGTGCTCACCAACTGCCACAACTCCCTGTGCGCCGTGGGCGGCACCATCAACGAGGACGACCACGTATTCGGCCTGTCCGCCGCCCGGAAGTACGGCGGCGAGTTTGTCCCCGCCCACCAGGCCGTCATCCACTCCTATATGCGGGAGCGGTACGCCGCCCCGTGGAAGATGATTTTGGGCTCCGACTCCCACACCCGGTACGGGGCCTACGGCTGCATGGCCATCGGCGAGGGCGGCCCGGAGCTGGCCCGGCAGCTGCTGCGCAAGACCTATGACATTGCGTTCCCCAAGGTGATCGCCGTCTACCTCACCGGCGCGCCCCGGCCCGGGGTGGGGCCCCAGGACGTGGCCCTGGCCCTGGTGGGGGCCACCTTCAAATCCGGCGCGGTAAAAAATGCGGTGCTGGAGTTCTTCGGCCCCGGCGTAGCCTCCCTCTCCATGGACTACCGGGCGGGCATCGACGTGATGACCACCGAGACCACCTGCCTGTCCTCCATCTGGCAGACCGACGAGCAGACCAAAACCGCCCTCACCCTGCTGGGCCGGGGGAACTGCTTCCAGGAGCTGGCCCCTGCCGACGGCGCGTACTACGACGGCGTGGTCACGGTGGAGCTGGACAAGATCGAGCCCATGATCGCCCTGCCCTTCCACCCCTCCAACGCCTACACAA
>CATLEJ010000159.1 GCA_949916125.1 uncultured Oscillospiraceae bacterium | reverse complement strand
GGCTCCAAGGAGGATCTTTCCGGCGCCGCGGCCCTTGAGATATCCGGGCTGTTCGCGGCGGAAAAGCGGGATCACATCATCGAAACGGCGCGGAAGCTGGCCGAGATGGACCCCAACGATTTGATCCCGTACATCTCCCAGTGCGGCGTCCGCGCCGGGGCCAGCAGCTCCGATGAGCCGGGGATCTGTCCGATATGCGGCGGCAGGATCAAGTACGACCACGAGGGTTCTTCGGAGTGGGACTTCATCCTGACCTGGCACTGCCTGGACTGCGGCGCTACCGGCGAGGAAAACCATCATTTGGTGTTCGACGCCCACTACAACCTGCACGAGAAGAACGGGGATCCTATTCCCCGAATCTATCAAAAGTAAGAGGAGAATGCACAATGAAAACCGTATACATCCCTCGCGGCGAGACCGTATGTTATGAAAACCTCGCCACCGAGCGCTTGGTGGTGGAGGGCTGCCTGAAGGTGTCCTGTGACCTCAGGGCGAAAACCATCAGCGGCGGCGGTTTCATCGAGGCGGGCCGGGTGTTCGCCGACGATATCCGCGCGGACGATCTGGAGTGTGCCAGCGTGGCCTGCGCCCGACTGATCGCCAAGCGGGTGGAAACATCCGAGCTGTTTGCGTCTGAGAGCGCCGCCGTGTCCTGCCTGCTGTCCGCTGACTACGTGAAGGCCGGACGGCTGTTCGTAGGTCTCAGCGACATCGACGAGGTGCGGGCCGATGAGATCATCAACCTCCGGCAGAAGAAGCGGAGCCTGTTCCGGTTCCTGCTGGCGTCCAGCCTGCGCTCCTGGTGGGCGCGGTTGACCGCTCCTGCTGAGGACGTGGTGGACGCGGAGTACGAGCCTACGGATGAACACAAAAATGTTTACCAAATCGGAGCCCAGCGCAGCGGGTCCGATTTGGAGAGGAGGAGTGGCGAAACGGATGAGCTTTCGGCGTAGCCGGAAGCGAAGGATGTGAAGCCCACGACGACGAGACCGCAGTCGAACCGAGGACAGGGGGCGCCGCTTCCTGTCCTCCCATTACATTGAGGAGGTTATGAAAATGTCATACAAATCACAGGAAAAGAATATGCGCAGGCTGGCCGAACTGCTGGGCCAGGATCTGTCCTACATCTGGGGCGAGAACGAGAGCGGCCCCAACGGCGCGAAGAAGCAGTTTCTGAACACGGGCCGGACATTCCTCCGGGCGCTGGGCAAAGACCTGGGCCTGCGGGACGCCGAGGCGCACTCTAATCCCGGCGGCATCGCTGTGTCCGGGGACTGCTCCCTGATCGGGATGTGGCAGACCAATGGGCTGTATGTCCATCTGTCCCAGCCCTGCTGTGACCGGGAGCGGGTGCTGCTCTACCGCACCGTCCGCCACAGTAGGGACTACACCGGCGGGCGCAACCTGTATCTCACCCGCCAAGATCTGGCGGAGATGAGCTATCCCGATCTGCTGTTCCTGTTGGCGGCGGTGCGGGAGGAGGGCGGCTATGAGCGGGCAGCCTGACGCGCCCCAAACCGAACCGCGCAGCTATGCCCTGGAGGGGCTGCGGGGGCTTCAAAGCGAAGTCCCCCAGCTCACCCAGGCCATGGTGCTGTGCCGGGCCAGGGTGGAGCGGCACCGAAATACCGATCTTGCTGCTGCCCGGGATGACTACAACGATCTGCAAAGCGCCCGAAAGCAACTGGCCGCCGCGTTGGGCGAGGCCCAGCTTCTGCTGATGGAGGCGGAGGAATACCAACTGGCCGCCAACGCGGGCCAGCTGAAGGAGGGCCTGCTGGGCTTCAATCTTCTGAGCAATACCTACCGCCCGGTGTATGACGCACTGAACGGTTTTGCTGCCCAGATCCCGGTAGATGGGCCTACCAACGCCAGGGTGGTGGGGCGGCTGATGAACAACATCAAACTGGGGTATTATCCCACCGACCCAGAAAACATTGAGCTGATCCTGCGGGGCATCCAGTTCCCGGAGGGTGTCACCACCAATCTGCTGGATCCCTGCTGCGGTTGCGGCAAGGCCCTGCGGCAGATAGCTGAGGGGAACAACTGCTACACCTACGGCGTGGAGCTGGACAACGCCCGGGCGGATGAGGCCCAGACCCGTTTACATCGGGTGGGCTTCGGCAGCTTCTTTTTCAACCAGGTCAGCGCCAACGCTTTCCATCTGCTGTTCCTCAACCCGCCCTACCTGTCCGTGCTCAATGAGAGCGGCGGCAGGGCACGGCATGAGAAGCGGTTCCTGATCGAGAGCCTGGGCGCGCTGGCCATGGGAGGCTTGCTGATGTATGTCATCCCCTACTACCGGCTCACGCCGGACATCTGCCGGGTGCTGGCGGACAATTTTGAAAACCTGGGCCTTTGGCGGTTTACCGACGCCGAGTTCAAAAAGTTTAAGCAGGTGGCCATTCTGGGCACACGGAAACGGCGCGACACGGAGCCCCAGGATACCCGCTGGCTGGAATGGTTTGCCGCGCACCCCGACTCGATCCCCTGCCTGACCGAACTGCCCGAGGGGCGCTACCCCCTCCCGGACAGACCGCTGGAGGTAAAGACCTTCCGGGGGGAGAAGTTCAACGAGAAGGAGCTGGAGCGCCAGTTGAGCCGCTCGGACAGCTTTCAGCGGATGATGGCCCGCAGCGAACTGGACGGCGGGGTGAAGCGCCCGCTGCTGCCCCTGTCCATCAGCCAGATCGGGCTGATCGGCGGCTCCGGGATGATCAACGGCCTGATCGAGTGCGATACGCCCCATGTCATCAAAGGCCG
This sequence comes from uncultured Oscillospiraceae bacterium, assembly GCA_949916125.1. Lineage (GTDB taxonomy): Bacteria > Bacillota > Clostridia > Oscillospirales > Oscillospiraceae > Enterenecus. The sequence goes on along the minus strand of CATLEJ010000159.1, from coordinate 3,013 downwards.
GATCGTGAAGGTGACCCGGAATGAGACAGAGGAACATTGCAGCGCCTCCGGCAAGCACTTGAGCACGGAGCTTCACGAAACCATCACCAACAAAATGATTTTCAACATCTTGACGCCCAACGGTTTTAGGGCGCTGACGTAGGAGGATCCTTTATGAGTGTAATTGCTGTGAGCCCCCGGTTCCATCCGGGGCACCTGATGATCACCCGCAACGCGAAAGGCGTTCTGCCCCATTCTGAAGTGGACACCGCCATCAAGCGGCACCTGCGCGGGGACTGGGGCGATGTGTGCCAGTCCGATTGGCAGCTCAATGAAGACGCGCTGAAGCACGGGGGCCGGCTGCTGTCCGTCTACCACACCCAGGACGGCGAAAAGTTCTGGATCATCACTGAGGCAGACTACTCCGCAACCACCGTCCTGCTCCCCAGCGACTATTGAGGGGGTGGCGGTATGAGCATGAAGCTGAATTTGAAGCTGCTGGCCACCCGTTTTTCCCAGACAAAGGACGGCCCTCCCGTATCGGAGGACGGCGTCAACCGATATCTGCTGGAGAACGTTCTGCGCCCCAATCTGGAGGGAAACCTCCTCCGCCTGGGTGACATCGACTTTGACGCCTTTGACGCGGATGACGTGTCCGCGCTGGAGGATTACTATGACAGGCTGAGCCAGGCGTCGCGGGATCTCTCCCAGTTTGCCCAGACGCTGAGCCGGGTTCCGCCCGCTCCCAAGGCGGTGCGCGCATTTTGCTGAGGTGCCGCTATGGAAGATCTGAGCTCTTACTTTTTCCATATGCTGTACCTGGCCAAAATGGTTTATGACGATCCCAGGCTGAAAAAGGAGTGGCCGTCGTTTCACAGCATTCCCCTGGATGAAGATTCATTTTATGAGCTGGCCTTTGAATTGTCCGTGTCGATTTTTGAAGATACCAGCTGTTACTACAACGAAGAATCAGGGATAGACACCTGGGTGCTGTCCGATCCGGCCGTAGACCGCTTCTGCGAGCTGTGCGTCCGCCTTGAGACAGAAAAAGGGCTGGAGGAGGGGATCAACCCCTACCGCCGGAACGGTGAGCGGATTATCCACGAGGGCTTCCGCCTGGACTGCTACGGCTATGACTACGATTGGCGGCTGTCCGCTGGTGATCGTGGGCATTGGTGTATCCTGTTTTTCTCGAACGAAGAGTTTTATGGGCTGGAGGAACTGCCCATGGCATTCCTGGAGATCCTGGATGGATTCCGGGAACTGAACCGGCAGCTGGAGTCGGAGCTGGGTCTGAACAAGCTCGTCCCGATCTATCCGCTGGGAAACGAATGGAAGGAGGCGGCATAATGCCGGACAAATTTGACATGACCATCCGCATTAACACCGAGCGCGGCGAGGTGGTGGTAGAGCAGCACAAGGCGGGCGGTGTCACCACCCACAAGCGTATCACGCCCCAGGCCCTGTGCGACTGCTTTCTCACCAGCCGTTATGATGATGAACGCCACGCCACCGGGCTGCTGCCCGAAGGCGGTATCGCGGTGGTGATGGAGAAAAAGTACGTCTATTACTTTATCCGCTACCCGGAGCTATACGCGGACATTACTTATTACGGCACCGAGTATCGGGATTTCCCGCTTCCCCGGCTGGTGTTCGGCTTCCAGTATATGCCCCGGGAGGGCAAGGTGGCCGGATGCAGGGTGTGCGTGGTGAAGGACGAGCGGCTGACCCCGGACACGCCCACTTACCGCTATCCGTTTTCCAACGTGCATGGGAACAAAAGCATCTGCACCGGGAATAACGCACTGCCCATCTATAGGGATCCGGCCCGGCTGCACACACTGGCAGGCTATCTCCTGCGTCTGCCCAACAACAACGACCTCTATTCCAGGGACAACAACCGGCTCCATGCCGAGTACCGCGACCTCCTGGAGCAGATGAAGGGGAAAACGCCATCCCACTATTACACCGACGTGCTGGTGGAGGACGGCAAAACACTGAAAGACTTTTTAGACGCGAGGTGAACACTGTGAATCAGAAAGACCCGAGACAGATTCAGGCCGAGCTGGCCATGCCCTTCGCGCCGGAGGATCTGGAATGGCGGCTGCAAAAGGTGGTCGAGGCAAAGGAACTGGGTATTGCCGTCCCCTACGTCACCAACCGGGCCATCATGGGCCGGCTGGACGATGTGGTTGGGCCGGAGAACTGGTACAACGACTTCAAGCCCTGGCACGGGGCCAACGGCAAGGAGGCCCAGCTGTGCGGTATCTCCATCCGCTACGGGGACGACTTCATCACCAAATGGGACGGCGCCGAGGACTCCGACATTGAACCCGTGAAGGGCGGCCTGTCCGACAGTATGAAGCGGGCCGCCGTCCAGTGGGGCATCGGCCGGGTGCTGTATAACATGGACGTGGTGTTTGCGGATGTGGAAAAACGGGGCAAGACCTGGTACATCAAAAAAGACCAGCAGGAGCGGCTGGACTACGCCTACCTCAAAATGCTGGGCAAGCTGAACCTAAAGCCCGCCCCCGCCGGAGGGCTGCGGCCTCAGGCGGAGCCGGAGCCCGCGCCTGACGGCCAGACGGCAGGAACACAGCAGGGCAAAAATAACAATGATGCCGCCGGGCGTGCCGGACGCGTATCGGAAGGTAAGCCGAGGAATAACGGCATTTCGTACATCATCCGCCATGCCCGCATCAACAAGGGGATCAACTCCACCAGCACCCAGCTGAGGCTGGAGTCCTCCCAAGGGGACAGGTTGGAAGCCTTTGTCCGGGGAGAGCACCCGGAGCTGGCCGTGGGTGTCGTCTTGGTGGACGTGAAGCTGGATAAGCGGCAGAAAGATACCGTTGTCTACTATATACTTGAAAAGTTTAAGATTGCGGACACCCAGCCCCAGGCGGCTTAGAAAGGAGCACAGCATGAAAAAAATTCAGAGCTTTCAGATCACTGGCATGACCATCGCCGGGTTCAAGTCCTATGGGGAACCCACGGAGCTGGTGTTCGGAAATCCCACCGTTATCACCGGCGG
>CATLEJ010000158.1 GCA_949916125.1 uncultured Oscillospiraceae bacterium | reverse complement strand
CGCGCCGGGGGAGTTCAAGGCGGATCGGAACGGCATCCCCCGGGTGTGGATGGATCACGGCTTCTGGCCCCTGCTCACCGTGGCCCTCTACCTGGACGAGACGGGGGACGACGGCTTCCTCCTGGAGGAGCGGCCCTATTTCGCCGACGAGCGGCCCTGGCGGGGGGAGTGGGCGCGCAGCGCGCCCCCGGAGGGCCCCCGCACGGGCACGGTGCTGGAGCATCTGCTGGTGCAGCTTACCGCCGCCTTCTTCGACGTGGGGGAACACGGCCATATGCGCCTGCGGGGGGCGGACTGGAACGACGGGCTGGACATGGCCCGGGAGCGGGGGGAGAGCGTGGCCTTCACTGCCGCCTACGCCTACGGGCTGGATCTGCTGGCCGGGATGGTGCGGCGGCTGGCCGAAGCGGGGCAGGAGTCCCTCGCCGTCAGCGGGCCGCTGGCAAGGCTGCTGGACTGCCCGGAGACCATCTGGAGAAAACCGGAGGAGATGCGCGTAGCCCTGCTGGACTACTGCGCCGGGGCGGACCGTTCCTGGGATAAAAGGTCATACCCCGCCCCGCGCCTGGCCGATAAACTGGACGCCATGGCCCGGTGGCTGCGGGAACACATCGCCGCCGGCGAGTGGGTGGGGGACGGGGTGCGCCTGCACTGGTTCAACAGCTACTATGACAACTCGGGACGGCAGGCGGAGGGCCTGCGGGGGGAGACGGCCCGGATGATGCTCACCGGGCAGGTGTTTGCCATCCTCTCCGGCGCGGCGGACGACAGCCGGGTGCGGGAGATCGTCCGGGCGGCGGACTGGTACCTGTTCCAGCCCCAGCGGGGCGGCTACTGCCTGAACACCGACTTCGGCGAGGTCAAGCTGGACATGGGTCGGATGTTCGGCTTTGCCTACGGGCACAAGGAGAACGGGGCGGTGTTCAGCCACATGGCGGTGATGTACGCCTACGCCCTCTACGCCCGGGGCTTTGCCGCTGAGGGCTGGAAGGTGCTGCGGCAGCTCTTTTTGCAGTGCGACGACTTTGAGCACAGCAGGCTCCTGCCCGGCATCCCGGAGTATTTTGACGACCGGGGCCGGGGGATGTACCCCTACCTCACCGGGGCGGGAAGCTGGCTGCTGCTCACCATGCAGACCCAGGTGTTCGGCGTGCGGGGCTGTGGCGGGGATCTCCTGCTGGAGCCCAAGCTGAGGTTGGAGCAGTTTGACGGCAGCGGCGCGGCGGAGCTTTACTGCACCGCCGCCGGGCGGCGGCTGCGGGTGCGGTATGAGAACGCCGGGGGGCTGGACTTCGGCCAATACCGGCTGGGGGTGGTGATCTGCGGAGAGAAGCGGTGGACGGGCTGCGGCGGGCGGCTGGTCATCCCCCGCGGGGAGCTGCCGGAAGGGGACGGGCTGCTGGAGCTGACGGCGGAGCTGATTTCCGTCGGGGAAGGAGAGGATTGAGATGTTTGACGCGCAGGGGCGCTATGTGATCCAAAATTACCAGGGCAAGCCGCCCTTTTCCAGCTTTCTGCCGGGGATCGCCGGGCCGCTGGGGGTGCCGGTGTGGTGCTACTACAACAACCGGGGGCAGGGGGTGTGCTCCTTTGGCGTCAACGACAAGGATCACGCCATCATGGAGTTCTCCCCCGCCCGGCAGGCCTACCGGGACGTGGCCAGGACAGGCTTCCGCACCTTTTGCAAGGTGAATGGCACGTACCGGGAGCTGTTCACCCAAAACCGCGATATGCACATCGGCATGAGCGAGCTGGAGATCACCTGTGAGCAAAACGGCCTGCGGGCGTCGGCGGTGTACTTCGGCGTCCCCGGCGAGCGCACGGCGGCGCTGGCCCGGGTACTGACGGTGGTCAATACGGGGGCGGAGCCCGTGGCGCTGGAGCTGCTGGACGGGATGCCGGAGCTGGTGCCCTACGGCGTCAGCCACGAAAACCTCAAGGAGATGAACAATCTGGCCCAGGCTTGGATGCGGGTGGAGGACGCGGAAAAAGGTACGGCCTGCTTCCGGGTGCGGGCCTCCATGGAGGACACCGCCCAGGTGACAGCGGTGGAGGGCTGCAATTTCTGCCTGGCCTGGGACGAGGCGGGGAAACTGCTGCGCCCCATCGTCCAGCCGGAGCTGGTGTTTGGGGCGGACACGTCGCTGGCCGCGGCGGAGGGCTTTGCCGCCGCCCCGCTGGCGGAGCTGCGGGCCGCGCCTCAGCAGGCGGAAAACCGCTTCCCCTGCTGCTTCCTGCCCAAAGAGGCGGTGCTGGGGCCGGGGGAGGAACTGCGGATCTATTCCCTCTACGGACAGGCTGAGGACAAGGGCCGGGTGGCCGCCCTGGCCGGGCGGATCACCGATGGGCGCTGGTTCGAGGAAAAGCGCCGTCAGGCCGCCGCGCTGGTGGACGGCCTGTGCGCCCCCGTCTCCTGCCGCACGGCCGACCCCGTGTTTGACGCGTACTGCCGCCAGACCTATCTGGATAACGCCCTGCGGGGGGGGCTCGCCCGTCTTTTTTGAGGACGGCGGGAAGACCGTCCCCTTCTATCTCTACTCCCGGAAGCACGGCGACCCGGAACGGGAGTACAACGCCTTTTCGCTGGGTAGGGAGTATTTTGCCCAGGGCAACGGGAACTTCCGGGACGTAAACCAGAACCGACGGTGCGACGTGCTGTTTGCCCCCCGGCTGGGGGCGGAGAATATTCACACCTTCTTCGACCTGATCCAGGCGGACGGCTATAACCCCCTGGTGCTCACCGCCAGCACCTATACCCTCCCGGCGGGGGCGCTGGCGGGCATCCTGGCCCGCGTCCCGGAGGGGCGGCAGGACAAGGCGGCGCGGCTGCTGACACAGCCCTTCACCCCCGGTACGCTGGCCATGGCGGCGGAGGACTGGGGCATGGGGGAGGGGGACGTTCTGGCCCTCACCGCGGCGGCCCTGTGTGCGGCGGATCACGAGCCCAACGCCGACTTCAAGGAGGGCTACTGGTGCGACCACTGGACGTATCACCTGGATCTGATCGAGAGCTGCCTGGCCGTCTACCCTGAACGGGAGGAGGAGCTGCTGTTCGGGGAGCGGCGCTATCATTGGTACGAGTCCCGGGCGGTGGTGCGGCCCCGGGCCAGGCGCTACCATATGACCCCCAACGGCCTGCGCCAGTACGACGCGCTGGACGAGGAAACCAAGGCGGAGGTAGGCCGCAAGTGGGCCCAGGCGGGGGACGGGCAGGCGGTAAGCACGCTGATGGAAAAGCTGCTCCTGCTGTGCGCCGTCAAGACCGCCACCCTGGACGCCGCCGGGATGGGCGTCGAGATGGAGGGCGGCAAGCCGGGGTGGTACGACGCCCTCAACGGCCTGCCCGGCCTGCTGGGCTCGTCCATGGCGGAGAGCTGCGAGCTGGCCCGACTGCTGGCCTTTACCCGGCGGGCGCTGGGGCGCAAAACGGGGCAGGTGGAGCTGTACGCCGAGATCGCCGATCTGATCGAGCAGGTGGCGGAGATTCTGGCCGGGGAGCCGGACGCCTTCCGCCGCTGGGATCGGCTGAACACCGCCAAGGAGCGCTACCGGGCGCGGACGGACTTCGGCTTCTCCGGGGCGCGGCGGAGCCTGGGCCGGGAGGAGCTGTCGGCCATGCTGGGCCGGATGGAGGAGACGGTGCGCGCCGGCATCCGTACCGCCGCGGCGCTGGGGGGCGGCATCTGCCCCACCTACTTCATCTTTGAGGCCGCCGGGGTCGTGGAGACGGCCGACGGCCCCATGCCCACCGGCCTTGTTCCCCATGTCCTGCCCCTCTTTCTTGAGGGCCCGGTGCGCTGGCTCAAGCTGGACACGCCCCGGGCGGAAAAGGCGGCGCTGGCCCGCCGGGTGCGGGAGAGCGCCCTCTACGACAAAGAGCTGGGGATGTACAAGGTGAACGAGAGCCTGGCCGGCGTCAGCTTCGAGGTGGGGCGGGCGGCGGCCTTCTCCCCCGGCTGGCTGGAAAACGAGTCCATCTGGCTCCACATGGAGTACAAATATCTGCTGGAGCTGCTGAAAAGCGGGCTGTACGAGGAGTTTGCCCAGGCGTTTCACGCCGCCGTCCCCTTCCTGGATCCGGAGCGGTATGGGCGCAGCCCGCTGGAAAACGTGTCCTTCCTGGCCTCATCCGCCAACCCGGACCCGGAGCGGTGGGGGAGGGGCTTTGTGGCCCGGCTGTCCGGCTCCACGGCGGAGTTTTTGCAGATGTGGCAGATCATGTTCTTCGGCCCCGCCCCCTTCCGCTGGGAGGACGGGGCGCTGCGGCTGGCGCTGGAGCCGTTTATTCCCAGCTATCTTATGCCAGAGGACGGCGTGGTGCGGGCCGCATTCCTGGGGAGCGTCCGGGTAACCTACCACGCCCCCGGCTGCCCCGCGCTGATCCCGGGGAAGACGGTGCCGGTGCGCTGGACGCTCACCGGCCGGGACGGCGCGCAGTACGCTGTCAGCGCCCCCTTCCTGTCCGATCGCGAGGCCCGGAGGATCCGGGACGGGGAGATCAAGGCCATCGACATTGAAATGGAGGAATGGAAATGAACGCGGTTTTGACCGTCACCAATCTGCGACAGGGCCAGCACTGGCACAGCCAGACGCTGGAACCCGGCCCGCTGGACGCTGTCCACCAGGTCAGCGTCTATCCCGGCTGCCGGTATCAGCGGCTCGAGGGGTTCGGCGGGGCCTTCACCGAGGCCGCCGCCCACAGCTGGGCACAGCTGCCGGAGGGGCGCCGGAAAGCGTTTCTGGACTGTTATTTTGGGCCGGAGGGCCTGGGCTACAGCCGGGGGCGGGTGCACATCGGGAGCTGCGATTTTTCCCTGGGTAATTACGCCTGCCAGTCCGGGCGGTCGGATGAGGGCTTTGACACCAGCCGGGACGACCAGCGCCTCATCCCCATGATCCTGGCGGCCCAGGAGGCGGCGGGGCGGCCCATCGGCCTGCTGCTCAGCCCCTGGAGCCCACCCGCGTTCATGAAGACCAACGGCGATATGAACCACGGCGGGGCGCTGCGGCCGGAGTACCGCGCCCGCTGGGCGGCGTGCATGGCCCGGTACGCGGCCCACTACCGCGCCGCGGGCTGTGACGTGGGGTATATCTCGGTGCAGAACGAGCCCGCCGCCGTCCAGACCTGGGACTCCTGCGTCTACTCCGCCCGGGAAGAGGGGGAGTTCGCCGCCGGGTTCCTGGCCCCGGCCCTGAAAGAAGCCGGGTGCGGCGATGTGAAGATCCTGGCCTGGGATCACAACAAGGAGATCCTGCCCTACCGGGCGGCAGAAACGCTGGCCGTCCCCGGGGCCGGGACGGCGGTGTCCGGCTTCGCCGTCCACTGGTACACCGGGGATCATTTCGGGGCGCTGGCGGCGGCCCGGACGCTGTGGCCGGACAAGGAGCTGTGGTTTACGGAGGGGTGCGTGGAGTACAGTCGCTTCGACGGCATGACGCCCCTGGAAAAGGCGGAGATGTACGCCCATGACATCCTGGGCAATTTGAACGGCGGCGTCAACGGCAGCCTGGACTGGAACCTCCTGCTGGACGCCAAGGGCGGGCCCAACCATGTGGGGAACTTCTGCGAGGCCCCGGTGATGCTCACCGAGGACGGGTGGGACTTTTCCCTCATGGACGAATACTGGTACATCGGTCAGTTCAGCCGCTTCATTCGTCCCGGGGCGGTGCGGCTGGGGGCATCCGCCTGGACGGCGGGGATAGAGGTCACGGCCTTTGAGAATCCGGACGGCAGACGGGCGGCGGTGCTGCTCAACCGTACGGATCGGGAGCTGCCGGTCTCC